>NZ_JBEZGN010000043.1:0-78999 GCF_040650055.1 Spirillospora sp. NPDC048819
CTCGGCCGGCGGCGCGGGCAGGTCGCGGGCCTCGGTCCACTTCCCGAGCAGGCCCGGCAGGCGGCGGATCCGCCCGCCGCGCGACAGCAGCCGCGCCCACCGGGTGCCGCGCCGCAGCGCCGTCTCGTGGCGGCGCGGGTCGCCCATCGTCCACGCGAGGCCGCGCATCAGCATCAGCTCGGGCGTCGGGACGGGACGCCTGCGGCGCGACTCGACCACCTTCCCGCGCAGATGGACCAGCACGTCCGGGATGTCGATCTTCACCGGGCACACGTCGGCGCAGGCGCCGCAGAGCGTGGACGCGTACGGCAGCGACGCATCGGCGGCGCTCTCCACACCGCGCATCTGCGGGGTGAGGATCGCGCCGATCGGCCCCGGATAGACCGGCCCGTACGCCTGCCCGCCCGTCCGCTCGTAGACGGGGCAGACGTTCATGCAGGCCGAGCAGCGGATGCAGCGCAGCGCGGCGCGTCCGACCTCGTCGGCGAGGGCCCGGGTGCGGCCGTTGTCGAGCAGGACCAGGTGGAACTCGCGCGGCCCGTCGCCCGGCGTCACCCCCGTCCACGTCGAGACGTACGGGGTCATCCGGTCACCCGACGACGAACGCGGCAGAAGCTGCAGGAACACCTCCATGTCCGCCCAGGTCGGGACGACCTTGTCGATGCCGGCGACGGAGATCAGCGTCTCGGGGAGCGTGAGGCACATCCGCGCGTTGCCCTCGGACTCCAGCACCACGAGCGTCCCGGTCTCGGCCACCAGGAAGTTCGCGCCGGTGACCGCGACCCCGGCGCGCAGGAACCGGTCCCGGAGGTGCGCGCGGGCGGCGGCGGCCAGCGCCGCGGGGTCGTCGGACAGGCCGGGCCCGGCGGCGGGCATCTCCCGCCGGAACAGCTCCCTGATCTCCGCGCGGTCGCGGTGGGCCGCCGGCGACAGCAGGTGCGACGGCCGGTCCCCGCCGAACTGGACGACCATGTCGGCGAGGGCGGTCTCGCGGGCGGTCACGCCCATGCGGGCCAGCGCGTCGTTCAGCCCGATCTCCCGCGTGGTGGCCGAGGAGGCCTTCACGACCTCCGCCGCGCCGGCCGCCCGCACCAGGCCGGTGACGATCCCGCGCGCCTCGGCCGCGTCCGCCGCCCAGTGGACGACGCCGCCCGCCTCGGTCACCGCCCGCTCCAGCTCCGCCAGGTGGACGTCGAGGTCGAGGAGCGTCTCGTCCCGGACGGCGCGCCCGGCCTCGCGCAGCTCCTCCCAGTCGGCGGTCTCCGCGGCCGCGGCGGCCTCCCGCTCCCTGACGGCCGCCGTCGCGCCGCGCAGGTTGCGGCGCAGCCGCGTGTCGGCGAGCGCGGACCGGGCCGCGGCGGCGAACTTCGGCGTCGGCAGTTGAACCGGCCCGCCCTGCCCGGCGGAGGACGGCGCCGTCCGCGGGGCGGGGCCCGTCACGCCGGCCCCGTCTCGGCGAGGATCTCGGCCAGGTGCATGGTGCGGACGCCGCCGCGCAGCCGCGACAGCGCGCCGCCGATATGGGCGAGGCAGGAGTTGTCGACCGCGCACACCACGTCGGCGCCCGTGTCGCGGATGTGCCTGACCTTGTCGGCGACCATCGCGACCGACACGTCCGCGTTCTTCATCGCGAACGCGCCCCCGAACCCGCAGCACTCCCCCGCCGCGGGCAGGTCCACCAGGTCGAGGCCCCTGACCGCGCGCAGCAGCCGCAGCGGCCGGTCGCCGACGCCGAGCGTCCGTGCGGACTGGCAGGACGGATGGTAGGTGACCCGGTGCGGGAAGTAGGCGCCGACGTCGGTGACGCCGAGGACGTCGACGAGGAACTCCGTCAACTCGCAGACGGTGAGGGCCTCGGCGGCGCGGGCCAGGCCCGGGTCGCGGGACGCCCGCGCGATCCGCGGGTAGGCGTCGCGGACGGCCGCCGCGCACGACGCGGACGCGGCGACCACGACCTCGGTGCCCTCGAACGCGGCCGTGTACGCGCGGGCGAGGTCGGCGGCCTCGCGGTGGTAGCCGGTCGTCCAGTGGATCTGGCCGCAGCACGTCTGCCCCGGCGGGTAGGCGACCTCGTGCCCCAGCCGTTCCAGCAGGGCGGTCACGGCCTTCCCGGTGTCGGGGAACAGCGCGTCGTCGAAGCAGGCGACGGACAGGGCGACCCGCACCGGCCTCACTCCCCCCACGCCTCGCAAAGCCGTTCCCGCCGAACATCGTAGAGGTTTCCGCCCCGACGGCGTGTCGTTCTTCATCCGTTACGTGCGGGAGGGACGCTATGCCTGGCACCACGGGGTGAGACGGGTCACGGCACTCCGGTACCTCGGTACCAAACGACAACCGTCCCAACGGGCTATAGCCGGTCATGGCGAACCGTTCCACACTGGGGTGCGTCAATTAGGGAAAGCACCACGACCGACCAGTAGTTGAGACCGGAGGCACCACGATGTGCCCGCACCAGCCGCCTTGTCCCGCACACACTGCACCCGACCGCGACGCCGCCCGGACGCTGATCTCGCACCCCGAGCAGGGGTGGAGCCTGCTGTGCAACGGCGTCGTGCTCTTCGAGGACACCGGTGAGCTGCTGCCCGACGGGGGAGTCATCGCACCGCACCGGCCGACGGACCTGCAGGCTCCGTCCGCCGCTTGAACGGGGTCTCCACGGGGGACTAGTTCGAACGGACGATCATCCTCGGGGGCACGGCCACCTGCCCGAAGTCTCTGGGCCCGCACCGGGCCCGGAGCAGATCCGCTACTCCCGGCCGCCCGTCCGCACCGGACGGGCCGCCCATCTCCGCAGCCACGGCTCCGCCGCCCTCCCGACCGCGGCGGGGTCCCGGTTCAGATCGTGGCGCTCCCCCGCCAGCACCGCGACGTGCGCCGCGTCCGCCGCGTCCGGGACCCCGAACGGGTCACGGTCGCCGTTGACGACGAGGACCTCCACCCCCGCCGAACGCAGCTCCTCCACCCGGGTCTTCTCCGGGTTGCGCGGCGGGCGGAGCGGGAAGGCCAGCGCCAGAACGCCCGCCGCCCCGGCGGCGGCCGCCGTCCTGCACGCCACCCGGGCGCCGTTGCTCCGTCCGCCCTGAACCAGGGGGACGTCCCCGAACCCGTCCCGCACCACGCCGACGATCTCCAGCCACGCCTCGTCCTGCTTGGCCGCGGGGCCCGGCGCGCGCCGCCCGGCGAGCCGGAACGGCTGCATCACCCGCGCGACGGCGCCGCCCAGGCCGAGGGCGGTCTCCCGCACGGCCAGCAGGTCGGGCGCGTCCACTCCCCCATTCGACCCGTGCGTCAGCACCAGCAGGAACGCCGGATCGGCCACCTCGTCCAGCGTCACCTCCGCCGGCCCGTGCACGGTCGCGATCTCCATGCCGCCACGGTAGCCGCCCGCCCGAACGGTCATTGCGGCAGACTCTCCCTATGGAGAAGATGACCGACAGTGAGTGGCGCGCCTTCGTCTCCGAGGGAACCCGCACCGGCAAGGCGGGCGTCATCCGTAAGGACGGGGCGCCGCACGTCACGCCGATCTGGTTCGTCCTCGACGGCGACGACGTGGTGTTCAACACCTCCCGCAACACCGTCAAGGGCCGCGCCCTGGCCCGCGACCCGCGCGTCTCCATCTGCGTGGACGACCAGACGCCGCCGTACTCCTACGTCCTGATGCAGGCCGAGGCGTCCCTCATCGAGGACCTCGAGGAGATGCGCCGCTGGGCCACCGCCATCGGCGGCCGCTACATGGGCGAAGAACGCGCCGAAGAGTTCGGGGCCCGCAACGCCGTCCCCACCGAGTACCTCGTCCGCGCCCGCATCACCAAGGTCGTCGCCGAACGCGCCATCGCCCACTGACGGGCGCGCGGTTCACGCGTCGGGCCAGTCGGGGACGGGCGTGCCCAGGGCGAGGCGGAGCCGCTCGGCGAAGCTCTCGTGCAGCAGCGGACCCCACGCGTAGTCGCTCGGGACCCGCACCGCCCTGCCGAGCACCTCGTGCGTCTCGCCCGGCCGCCGCTCGGCGTACCGGACGGCGAGCAGCGCGTACATGTGGTCGAGGGCGCCGAACGCCTCACCGGTGAGCGCGGGGAGCGTCCCGTCCGACACGGCCTGCTCCAGGACGGGCTCCCACCACAGGTCGGCGGGGTCGCCGTCCTCCTCGCCGTCGCCGAAGTCGCGGCGCAGCCGCGCCCGGACCTGCCCGGCGGTGCCCGGGTCGGCCAGCCCCCGCCGCCACACCTCGCCCGCCTCGGCGGCGCGTCCCCGCAGCGGCAGCGTCCGCGCCAGCAGCTCGGTGGCCAGCGGCCCCACCTCCGGGTCGGGCGGCTCCTCCCCCAGCGCCGCGCCGAACGCGCCGATCGCCTGATCGAGGTAGGAGATGCCGAGCGCCACGGCGAGCCGCGCGTAGGCGTACGGGGCGGTGCCCCGGTCGATCAGCCTGAGCCCGGCGGCGAGGATCCGCTGGGCGCGCGCGGGGTCGCCGCGCTCCAGCAGCCGCTGGGCCAGGTCGTGCGCGGCGGGCGGCCCGTACTCGGCGTCACCGGTCCCGATCACCGCCTCCCAGTGCTCGCGCGCCTCCTCGAACTCGCCGGCGTCGTCGGCGATCCTGGCGAGCGCCAGGTGGGCGGGCGGAAGGTAAGCGGCGTTGCCGAAGTCGACCACGACCCGCCAGGCGGGCGCCGCCCTGCCGTGCTCACCGGCCCGCTCGTGCGTGAGGGCCAGATGGTAGGCGGCGCGGGGCCCGTACTCGGGGTCCCCGGTGGCGATCGCGGCCCGGTCCGCCTCCCGCGCCCCGTCCACGTCGCCGGAATCGTCGAGGACGACGGCCAGCCCCAGCGCCGCCTGCGCCCGGCAGGGCGTCTCACCGAGCGCGAGCACCTTCCCGAACAGCAGCGCCGCCCGCTCCGCCTCACCGCTCTCGGCGAGGCTCCGCGCCTCCTCGCACAACTGCGCCGGGTCGTCGGACACACGCTCCGGTGACTCGCTCATCGATCTGCCCTCTGGGGGTCGGGGTCGCCGGAAAGCCTAGCGATCCGCCCCTTCCAGGTCTCGCGACGACACCCGAAATCCCACCAAGATCACACATCCGCTCCCCCCCGACCCCCGCCTCCCACACCACGGATCGTGCGGCCGGAGGCGCCCCAGGCGCCGGAGGTCGCACGACCCGACGAGCCGGGCGACCGCAGCGACACGTCACAGACCTGCAGGGTCACAACTAAGCGAAACCGTGGCGTGAGGATCGACCGGCTCGTGACGGGGGTTCCAGGGGGTCGCCCCCCTGGGAGACCCGCGTTCACTCCTCGAAGGCGTCGGGGGGTGGGCAGGAGCAGATGAGGTTGCGGTCGCCGTAGGCCTGGTCGATGCGGCGGACGGGCGGCCAGTACTTGTCGTCGCGGAGGGCGGGGACGGGGTAGGCGGCCTCCTGGCGGGTGTAGGCGTGCTTCCAGTCGTCGGAGACCAGGCAGGCGGCGGTGTGCGGGGCGTTCTTGAGGGGGTTGTCCTCGCGGTCGTAGCCGCCGTCGGCGACGCGCCGGATCTCGCGGCGGATCTCGATCATGGCGTCGCAGAACCGGTCGAGTTCGGCGAGGTCCTCGGACTCGGTCGGTTCGATCATCAGGGTGCCGGCGACGGGGAACGACAGGGTCGGGGCGTGGAAGCCGTAGTCGATGAGGCGCTTGGCGACGTCCTCGGCGGTGATCCCGGTCTCCTTCGTGATCTTGCGGAGGTCGGCGATGCACTCGTGGGCGACGAGGCCGTTGCGGCCGGTGTACAGGATCGGGTAGTGCGGCGCGAGGCGGGCGGCGAGGTAGTTGGCGCCGACGATCGCGCCCTCGGTGGCGGCGCGCAGGCCGTCCGGGCCCATCATCGCGATGTACGCCCACGAGATCGGCAGGATGCCCGCCGAGCCCCACGGCGCCGCGGAGATGGGGCCGACGCCCGTCTCCGGGCCGGCCTCCGCGCGGAGCGGGTGGTTCGGCAGGAAGGGGGCCAGGTGCTCGCGGACGCCGATCGGGCCGACGCCGGGGCCGCCGCCGCCGTGCGGGATGCAGAACGTCTTGTGCAGGTTGAGGTGCGAGACGTCCGAGCCGAACTCGCCGGGGCGGGCGAGGCCGACGAGCGCGTTGAGGTTGGCGCCGTCCACGTAGACCTGGCCGCCCGCCTCGTGCACGGCCGCGCACACGTCGGTGATCGTCTCCTCGAAGACGCCGTGCGTCGAGGGGTAGGTCACCATGATCGCGGCGAGCCGGCCGCCATGCTCGTCGATCTTGGCGTGCAGGTCGTCGAGGGCGACGTTGCCGCCCTCGTCGCACTTCACGACGACGACGCGCATCCCGGCCATGACGGCGCTGGCGGCGTTGGTGCCGTGCGCGGACGACGGGATCAGGCACACGTCCCGGTGCCGCTCGCCGCGGGAGGCGTGGTAGCCGCGGATGGCGAGCAGGCCGGCGAGCTCCCCCTGCGAGCCGGCGTTCGGCTGGACGGAGACCTCGGCGTACCCGGTGATCTCGGCGAGCGCGCGCTCCAGTTCGCCGATCAGCTCGACGTAGCCCGCGGCCTGGTCGACGGGGGCGAACGGGTGGATGTCCGCGAACTCCGGCCAGGTGACCGGCTCCATCTCGGCGGTGGCGTTCAGCTTCATCGTGCAGGAGCCGAGCGGGATCATGGACCGGTCGAGCGCGATGTCCTTGTCCTGGAGCCTGCGCAGGTAGCGCAGCATCGCGGTCTCGGAGCGGTGCGCGTGGAAGACCGGGTGGGTCAGGTAGGGGCTCTCGCGGCGCAGCGCGTCCGGGAACGCCTCGGCCGCGTCCGCGGCGCCGGCCGCCGGGACGCCGAACGCGTCCAGGACGGCGGTGACGTGCCCGGGCAGCGTCGTCTCGTCGCAGGCGATCCCCACGTGGTCGGCGTCCGCGGGCCGCAGGTTGATCCCGCGTTCGCGGGCCGCGGCGACGACCTCCGCGGCGCGGCCGGGGACGCGGGCGAGGACGGTGTCGAAGAACGCGTCGTGGACGATCTCCACGCCGCCGGCGCGCAGCCCGGCGGCGATCTCGGCGGCGCGGCGGTGGGTCCGCTGGGCGATCGCGGCGAGCCCCTCGGGCCCGTGGTAGACGGCGTACATGCTCGCCATGACGGCGAGGAGGACCTGCGCGGTGCAGATGTTGCTGGTGGCCTTCTCGCGCCGGATGTGCTGCTCGCGGGTCTGCAGCGCGAGCCGGTGCGCGGGGGCGCCGGCGGCGTCGACGGACACGCCGACGAGCCGCCCGGGGAGCTGGCGCTGGATGCCCTCGCCGACCGCCATGTAGCCGGCGTGCGGGCCGCCGAAGCCGTACGGGACGCCGAACCGCTGCGTCGAGCCCACGGCGATGTCGGCGCCGGACTCCCCCGGCGGACGCAGCAGCGTCAGCGCGAGCAGGTCGGCGGCGACGACGACCTTGGCGCCGCGGTCGTGCGCCTGCCCGATGACCGGTTCCAGGTCGCGGACGGCGCCGGACGCGCCCGGGTACTGCAGCAGCACCCCGAAGAAGTCGCCCTCGGGCAGGCCGCCGGCCAGGTCGGCGGTGACGACCTCGATGCCGAGCGGGACCGCCCGCGTCCGCACGACCTCGATCGTCTGCGGGAGGGCGTCGGCGTCGACGAGGAACGTCCCGGGCTCCTTGCGCCTGGAGACGCGGTGGGCGAGGGCCATCGCCTCGGCGGCGGCGGTGCCCTCGTCCAGCATGGACGCGTTCGCGACCGGCAGGCCCGTCAGGTCGGCGACCACGGTCTGGAAGTTCAGCAGGGCTTCGAGGCGCCCCTGGGAGATCTCCGGCTGGTACGGGGTGTAGGCGGTGTACCAGCCGGGGTTCTCCATGACGTTGCGCAGGATGACGGCCGGGGTGATCGTGCCGTGGTAGCCGAGGCCGATCATGGACGTCAGCACGGTGTTGCGGGCGGCGAGTTCCCGGAGCCGGTCCAGCGCGGCGGTCTCGCTCAGCGCGGGCGGCAGGTCCAGCGGCCGGGACGTGCGGATCGCCGCGGGCACCGCGTCGTCGATGAGCGCCTCGATGCCGGAGTAGCCGATGACGGCGAGCATCCGGGCCTGGTCGTCCGGGGAAGGGCCGACGTGCCGGTCGGCGAACGTGGAACGGGGATGCTGCGGCGAGGCCACGGGGGCGAAGAACTGGGCGGTCATGGAGAGCCTCCTGGCTGCTGCGATGCTCAGGTCCGCCGCCGGTGCGGGCCGGCGGCCGGTCTCCCCCTCTGTCATCGGCACCTGAGAGCTTCACCCGCGCGGCGGGGTTTCCCCTTCGGTGAGCCGCCCTTCCCCGCGTGCGGGGACCGACGCCTGCTTTCCAGAGGTGCCTCGCCCGGCGGTCCTTTTGCCTGAGAGGTTCCGGGGAGGTTGCCCCTTCGGCGCCCCACGCTGGCGGCGTGGGGTCTCTCCCGCACAGGGTCGACGGCATGTCCTGGACGAACCCTACCCAAATCCGGGCGCCGCGATCGCCGCGCCCCGCCCGGCGCGGGCGCCCCTGCGGGCGAACCGCTTTACCAATGAGTAGGATGTGAAGGGCTGACCTGGGAGGTAACGGGCCTCGGGGCCTCAGGACGGAGATGGGGCTGCGGGTGCACACGCGACGGCCGGACGGCCGCCGGCCGCTCGACGGCGCGCCGCCGGTTCTGGGACGCTGATCACGATGACGGATGGTCAGGGCGGCGGTACGGCGTGACGCAGACCCACGACGACACGGTGCGTCCCCGGCAGGGCGAGGCGGCCGGTGTGCCCGTCGACGAGCCCGCCCAGCCGGACCGGATCCGCCGCCCGTCGGACGCGATCAGGTTCGCGGCGTCGGTGACCGGCCTCGCGGCGGTGATGCTGCTGGTGTCGTTCGCGCAGGAGACGACGCACGGCCTGCACGCCGACATCCAGGAGGGCACCGCGCACGCGCCCTGGATGCTGCTGTCGCTGGCCACGCTGATCTCCAGCTTCGGCGTGCTGGCCGTGCCGATCGCGTTCGGCATCGAGCGGCTGTTCCACAAGGACGGGACGCGCGTCGCGATCGCGCTGCTGGCCGCCATGATCGCGTTCGGGATCACGGTCGGGCTGGACGACCTCGTGGTGCGGGCGGCGCCCGGCGGCGTCCTGGACTCGCTGATCTGGGGCGGCACGGAGACGGCCCCGATCCACACCGACATCGCCCCCGTGATCGCGTTCGTCAGCGCGGTCGGGATGGCCGGGCGCGCCCGGTGGCAGGCCGCGACCTGGACGATGATCGGGCTGGCGGCGCTGACGGGCCTCACCGCCAACTACGCCTCGGTGTCCGCGCTGGCGGCCACCTTCTTCCTCGGCCGCGCCATCGGGCACGGCACCCTGTACGCGGTCGGCACGCCGAACCCGCGTCCCACGGGCATGGCGGTCGTGGCGGCGCTCGAACGGCTCGGGCTGCGCCCGAAGCGCGCCGCGCGCCTGGACGACCCGGCGGGCGGCGCGGAGGAGACCCGACGGTACGGCGTCGTCCTCGCCCCCTGCCCCGTCGACGGGGAGGGGGACGGCGGCGCCGCGCGGCTCCCGGCGCGGCGCGGCGGCCGCGGCGAATGGGACCTCGAACTCCGCGTCCTGGACCGCGACCAGCAGACCGCGGGGCTGCTGTACCGCGTCTGGCGGCTGCTGCGGCTGCGGTCCACGACGACCGGGCGGGCGCTGCGGTCCCTGCGCAGGTCACTGGAGCAGGAGTCGCTGATGGCCTACGCGGTGGACGCCGCGGGCGCCCGGACCCCCCGCCTGGTCGGCACCTCGGAGGTCGGCACGGAGGCGGCGCTGCTGGCCTTCGAGCACGTGCCGGGGCGGCGGCTCACGGACGTCCCCGGCGAGGACATCACCGATGCGCTGCTGACGGACGTGTGGCGGCAGTTCCGCTCACTGCAGGCGGGCCGGCTGGCGCACCGGCGGCTGCAGGACGAGGCGATCGTGGTCGGCGCCGACGGCCGCGCCTACATCACCGACCTGCGGTCCGGGGAGACCGCGGCGGGCGACCTGGCGCTGCGGCTCGACCTGGCGCAGCTGCTGACGACGCTCGCGCTGCGGGCGGGGCCGGAGCGGGCGGTCCGCACCGCCGCGTCGGTGCTGGGCGGCGAGGCCCTGGCCGCCGCGGTGCCGCTGCTGCAGCGGGTGGCGCTGTCGAGGACGACCCGGACGGCGCTGCGGAGCGACCGGGACCTGCTGACCCGCATCCGGGAGCAGATCGTCCGGCTGAAGCCGGAGACGGAGGTCGCGCCGGCCAGGCTGGAGCGGTTCCGGCCCCGGACGATCTTCAGCATCGTGGCGCTGTCGATCGCGGCCTACATCGTCATCCCGCAGGTGGCGAGCCTGGACGTGGCGACCATGGCGTCCGCGGCGAGCTGGCACTGGGCCCTGGCCGCGCTGGGCGCGGCGGCCCTCACCTACGTCGCCGCGGCGCTCATGCTGATGGGGTTCGTGCCGGAGCGGCTGCCGCTGGGGCGGACGGTGCTGGTCCAGGTCGCCGCGTCGTTCGTGAAGCTGGTGGCGCCGGCGGCCGTGGGCGGTGTCGCCGTCAACACCCGCTATCTGCAGCGCTCGGGTCTGCGGCCGGGCCTGGCGGTGGCGAGCGTCGGCGCGTCGCAGCTGATGGGACTGGTCACGCACATCCTGCTGCTGATCCTCTTCGGGTTCCTCACCGGCTCGACGACGAAGGCGACACAGGATCTCGCGCCGTCCCGCACGATCGTCATCGCGGTGCTGTCGCTGGGGCTGGTGGCGGGGCTGGCGATGACCGTCCCGCGGGTCCGGCGCGTGGTCGCGTCGCGGCTGAAGAGCATGTTCTCCGGTGTGGTGCCCCGGCTGGTGGACGTCCTGCAGACGCCGCGGAAGCTGTTCACGGGGGTGGGCGGGACGCTGCTGCTGACGGCGGCGTTCGTGCTCTGCCTGGACGCCTCGATCCGCGCCTTCGGCGGCTCGCTGCCCCTCACGACCGTCGTGGTGGTCTTCCTCACCGCCAACGCGGTGGGGTCGGCGGCGCCGACGCCCGGTGGTCTCGGCGCCGTCGAGGGGGCGCTGACGCTGGCGCTGACGATCTCGGGGCTCACCGCGGAGACGGCGACGTCGGCGGTGCTGCTCTACCGGCTTCTCACGCTGTGGCTGCCGGTCATGCCGGGATGGGGCGCGTTCACCTACCTGCAGCGGCGGGAGGCGCTCTGATCGCGCGCTCAGCCGGTGCGGCGGGCGCGCCGCCGGCCGGCCAGTTCGTCGTGGGGGTGCTCTGACGGGTCGTCGTCGGCGGCGGCGGCGCGCTCACCGGGTAGTTCCGCGAGGCTGCCCTCCACCTCCTGCCACACCCTTCCGAGCGCTATGCCGAACACGCCCTGACCGCCCTGCAGCAGATCGACGACCTCGTCGGGCGAGGTGCACTCGTACACGCTGACGCCGTCGCTCATCAGCGTGATCTGCGCCAGGTCGCGGACGCCGCGGTCACGCAGGTGGGTGACGGCCGTGCGTATCTGCTGCAGCGAGACGCCGGTGTCCAGGAGCCGCTTCACGACCTTCAGGACGAGGACGTCGCGGAAGCTGTAGAGCCGCTGGCTGCCCGACCCGTGCGCCGGACGCACGCTCGGCTCCACCAGCTTGGTGCGCGCCCAGTAGTCGAGCTGCCGGTAGGTGATCCCCGCGGCCGCGCACGCCGTCGGGCCGCGGTAACCGACATCCTCCGGCGGCGCCGAGACCTGGGTGTCGAAGAGCAGGCCCTGCTCTCCGGCACGCCGGGACGCCATGTGCCTGTCGGGGGTCGCCTTGCCCTCGCCGCTGCTCACCGCCACGCGGACCTCCGGCTTCTATCAGCCCGTGCCGCTTCGTCAAGGGGGTTTGACGAATTACACCACGGGTGTTCCACCAGCACGGTAGGTGCCGGTCAGGGTGTGGTCAACGTTCACCGTCGGCGCGTCGCATGCCCGGATGAACCGGCTTCACGTGGGCAAACTGCGCACCTTCACCGCCTCACCACTCCTACCCCGATGGGCCCCGGGCAAAAACCGCCAGGTCCGGGGCGATGCACAACCAATCGCGGCAGGGCATGAACATGCACACGAGAGTGACATTCCCCACGATCCTCGTATCCCCCGCCGAGCACGGAGCATGCGGACCGGGAACGGCGGGCGTTCGCGGCCCTATCCCGCCCGTCCGAAGTCTTCCGGGGAGATGGTGTCGAGGAACTCGCGGAACTTCTCGACCTCGTCCTCCTGCTCGTCCGGGATGGCCACGCCGGCCTCTTCGAGGACGTCCTCGCTGGCGAAGATCGTGGCGCCGGTGCGCAGGGCCAGGGCGATGGAGTCGGAGGGGCGGGCGCTCACCTCGACGCCGTTGGAGAAGATGAGGTCGGCGAAGAAGATCCCCTCGCGCAGCGCGGTGATGTTGACCGTGCGGAGCTGGACGCTGAGGGCGTCGAGCACGTCGCGGAACAGGTCGTGGGTGAGGGGGCGCGCGGGCAGCACGCCCTGCTGGGCGAAGGCGATCGCGGTCGCTTCGACCGCCCCGATCCAGATGGGCAGGTAGCGATCGCCCTCCGTCTCCTTCAACAGGACGATCGGCTGATTGGAGGGCATCTCGACCCGGACGCCGACGACCTCCATCTGCTTCACTGCGGCTCCCTGCTGGTTCTCGCTGTCTCGATCACCACGTGCAGCGGATCGATTCGTGACCGAACCCTGTAGCCAACGTACACCCAGCCCCGGACAGCTCGCGTTGCCGCGGGTTCGGCAAAATCCTCCGCGGCCGCCATGATCAGCGGTCGAGGCTTTCGCGGAGACCGGCCGACACGAGGGCGGCGTGGAGCCTGACCGACAGGGCGGCGATCTCCCGCGCGGTCTCGGCGGCCTGCTCGTGGGCGCCCCGGCTGCGGCGGCGCAACTGCGGCGCGACCATCTGCTCGATGAGGCCCGCCTGACGGTCGGCGGCGGCCTTGACCGCCCGCAGGTGCCGGACCTCGAAACCGAACTCGCCGAGCGCCGCGGCGGCCCGCGCGATGCTGAGCGCGTCGCCCTCGTAGTGCGCGCCGGTCCTGCGGACGAGACCGTACTCCTCCAGCCTGGCCAGGAGCGCCTCGTCGATGCCGGCGCCGTCCAGGAGCTGGCGGCGGGTCAGCCGGACGGCCGGGTCCTCGGCGGTGGTGTCGGCGGCGACGAGCATGCGGGGGCGGCGCTGCGGCGTGCCGGGGTCGCCGGCGCCGGAGTCGCGGGAGCCGAGCGGCGGGACGCTCTCGCCGCGGTCGCACGCCTCCAGATGCCGCCGGATGACGCGCAGCGGCAGATAGTGGTCGCGCTGCGCCGTGAGGACGAACCGGAGCCGCTCCACGTCGGCGTCGCCGAACTTGCGGTAGCCGGACGGGCTGCGCTGCGGCTCGACCAGGCCCTCGGACTCCAGGAACCGGATCTTGGAGATGGTGATGTCGGGGAACTCGGGCCTGAGCAGGCCGAGGACGTCCCCGATCGTCATCAGGGACCGGGCTGGCTGCGCGTTCAACGCCCCTCCCATCGTCGCCGCGACCCCGTTCTCGTGCTCGCCAGTGCTCGCCCGCGCTCCGCCGGTCAGCCGTGCGCCGGGTTGGTCAGGAAGACCAGCCGGAACTTGCCGATCTGGACCTCGTCGCCGCCCGAAAGCGCGGCCTGGTCGATCCGCTGACGGTTGACGTAGAGGCCGTTCAGGCTGCCCACGTCGCGGACGGAGAACGCGGTGCCCTGGCGGGAGAACTCGGCGTGCCTCCGGGAGACGGTGACGTCGTCGAGGAAGATGTCGCTCTCTGGGTGCCGGCCCGCGGACGTGCGGTCCTTGTCGAGGAGGAAGCGGCTGCCGGCGTTGGGACCCCGCTTGACCACGAGCAGCGCCGTCCCCGGGGGGAGCGCCTCCATGGCCATCTGGTCGGGGCCGACCGGCTCCTCGGCGCCCGCGTCGGTGTCCAGGGCCTCGAACCCGCCGATGGAGATCGTGGACGTGGACTCACCCGGGGACTCGCGGGGAGGCGGCGGCGACGGCGAACTCCGCGTCAGCGGAGTGCCGCAGTTCGAGCAGAAGCGGGCATCGTCCGGGTTGGCGTGACCGCACTGCGTGCAGTAGACGCTCGGCATCGATCGGCTCGGCCTCCTACCATCGGCGTACCGCCGGCGGCCGTCCCGCCGCAGCGGGAGCCGCCTGCGCCACGCGCATCCATCAAACCAACCCACGCCGGGGACCCGCCCCCGACCACGGTCCAACTCACCGGCCGCTCACGCGACGGTCGCCGCAACTTACGCGGGTATTACCCGAGGGGTCAACTGGAACGGTGAGCCGACTGGACCAAACTACATTCGTCGATGATCGCAGGTCTACGCCGCCGCGCGGACGGCTCCGATCGCGACGCCTGTGCCGGGCGCCCGGTTCACCGCTCCCCCCGTTCCCCTCTACGGAGACCGTATCGCGCCGACGGTCACT
Organism: Spirillospora sp. NPDC048819; assembly: GCF_040650055.1. Lineage (NCBI taxonomy): Bacteria > Bacillati > Actinomycetota > Actinomycetes > Streptosporangiales > Thermomonosporaceae > Spirillospora > Spirillospora sp. NPDC048819. Next base: position 14,435 of record NZ_JBEZGN010000043.1, read on the forward strand.
TTCGCGCGCGGGTTGATCAGGACGGACGCCCCCGTCCCCTGGAGCGTCTTCACCAGGCCGCCGGGGATGTTCAGCGCGGTCGTCATCGTGTGGGGGTCGCCGATGGCCAGGAAGCGGTAGGGGGCGGTGAGGAGCCGCCCGTCGGCCAGGATGCCGTCGGGGCCGTCCAGGAAGTAGGTGTCGACACCGGCGCGCACGTCGTTGACCTGGACGACCTCCGCGCCCGCGTCGCGGAGTTCCTCCAGGGCGTCCAGCAGGTTGATCGCCTTGACGCCGCCGCCGGGGTCGCCGACCACCATCTCTATGCCGGGCCCCTCGGCGGGGAGCGTCCCCGCCAGCAGGCCGTAGGTGGCGGCCCGCTCGCGGGCCTCCTGCAGCGCCGTCCCGCCTTCGGCGTCGCGTTCCAGCTCGGCCTTGGTCTCCTCCAGCTCGCGCAGGTCGCCTCTCAGCCGCTCGGACCGCTGGCCCAGATCGGACAGGATCCCGACGAGCTCGTCCTGCCGGGCGGTGGCGAACGTGGTGTCCCGCTCGGTGGACTCCACCTGGGCGACGACGGCGAAGCCCAGCAGGAGGCACAGCACCCCGCCGGCGAGCTGGCCCCGGCTGACTCGCGGCCTCAACAGCGCGGCGAGCCCGCGCAGGCCGGCGGGCTCCGCCGGGCGCCCTTCGGCGCCGGCGGCCCGGCGCCCTTCCGCGGGCCCGTCTTCGCGTTCGTTCTCGTTCCCCGTCATGCGCCGAAGAGCCTCCGCCGGATGCCCGCCACGTTGGAGAAGATCCGGATGCCGAGGACGACCACGACACCGGTGGACAGCTGGGAGCCGACGCCGAGCTTGTCGCCGAGGAAGACGATCAGCGCGGCGACGACGGTGTTGCCGACGAACGAGACCACGAACACCTTCTCGTCGAAGATGCCCTCCAGGCGGGCGCGGACTCCGCCGAACATGGCGTCGAGCGCCGCGACGATGGCGATCGGCAGGTACGGCTGCAGCCAGAGCGGCACGTCCGGCTGCAGCACCAGGCCCAGCGTCACGCCGATCAACAGCCCGATGAGCGCGATCACTCCCGGGTCACCTCTCTCACGGGCCGTCCTCCTCGCGGGGGACGGCGTAGCGCAGCCGGACCGGTCCCGCGGCGGGCAGCCGCACGTCCGGCGCGCGGCGCGTGCGGTACCCGATCCCGAAGCGCTCCTTCAGCGCCCGGAGCCGCCGGTCGGCGGCCGAGCCGGCGAAGGCGTCCCGCAGGCCGCCGGGGTCGCCCAGCGCCGTCACCTCGTAGGGCCTGGCGAGCGGCCGGTAGTCGACCATGATCGCCTCACCGGCGGTGCGGATCGCGGTCGTCGCCGTGAGCCGCTGGCCGTTGACGGCGATCGCCTCGGCGCCCGCCGCCCAGAGCCCGTTCACCAGGACCTGGAGATCCTGATCATAGACCCGCCCGCCGGGGGCGTCGTGGCCCTGCGCACCGGGCGCATCCGGGTCGGCGCGCGGCGCGTCGTCCAGGGTGACCACCAGTCCCTCGCCGGCGGCGGGCGCGGCGGCGGCCGCGGCGGCCGCGCGGTCGAGCCGGGCGCGGGCGCGGCGGCCGGCGTCGCTGCGGGCCAGCGCCGCGGCGCGCCGCCGTTCGGTCTCGGCGCGGAGCCGGCCGAGCCGGCGCTGCAGGGCGTCGGTCTCGGCGGTGCGGGCGCCGATCTCGCCGACGAGCCGGGAGCGCTGCTCGGCGGCGACGGGCTCGCCGCGGCGCACCTCCGCCCCGGCGACCGCGATCAGCACCCCGGTGAGGACGAGGACGAGCAGGACTCCGCTCCCCCGCAGCCGTCCCCGCCGGGGGCGGGGGCCGCCCGCCCCGCCCGCGCGGCGGGCCCGCCGCGCGGCGGCCTCCGCGTACCCGGGGTCGAGGAGCTCGCCCGCGAACAGATCGGCGAGCAGCGACATGGACGCGTCGGGCCGCCGCCATCCGGGGGCGTCCTCGTCCTGTCGCGCGATCACCGCCCCATCATGGCAAGGGACGGCGGCCGGCGCGGCATCAGCCGTCCCGGGGCATGCGGAGGATGTAACCGACCCGCGGCACCGTGTGGACGAGGCGGGGGCCGCGGTCGTCGAGCTTGCGGCGCAGGCAGCTGACGTAGGTCTGGACGACGCCGTCGCCGCCGTCGAAGTCGTACGGCCAGACGTGGTCGAGGATCTGGCGCTTCGTCAGCACCCGGCCGGCGTTGAGGAGCAGGTAGCGCAGCAGGGTGAACTCGGTGGGGGTCAGGCCGATCGGGACGCCGCCGCGCCGCACCTCGCACGCGTCCTCGTCGAGTTCCAGGTCGGCGATCGTCAGCCGGGCCCGTTCCCGCCCGGAGGGCCGAGCGCGGCGCAGCACGGCGCGGATGCGCGCGACCAGCTCCGCGAGGCTGAACGGCTTGGTCATGTGGTCGTCCCCGCCGGCGGCGAGGCCCTTGATCTCGTCGCCGGCGGCGTCGCGGGCGGCGAGGAACACGACCGGGGCGTCGCAGCCGGCCCGCCGCAGCCGGGCGCGGGCCTCCACGCCCGGCCCGTCCGGCAGCGTCAGGGCCAGGACGATCAGATCGGGGACGAGACGCGGCAGGCTCGCCAGCGCACCGGCGCCGGACCCGGCCACGGCCGTCTCGAAGCCCTCGTAGCGCAGCGCGGTCGCGACGAGCTCCGCCAGGCGGGCGTCGCCGTCCACGACGAGGATCTTGGTGGGGGTCACGGTGCCCAGTCTCCCCACCGACCGCCGCGGGCGCGCAGCGGGCCCTCCGCGGCGCGCCGGGCGGAGCGGATCGGGCGGGCCGGGTCAGGCGGGGGCGGGGCGGCCGAGGCCCATGCGGACGGCGAGGCCGGCGAGCACCGATCCCATCAGGTACCGCTGGGCCCGCTGCCAGCCGGGCCGCCGGGCCAGGAACAGGGCGATGCCGCCCGCGCCGAGCACGATGAGGGCGTTGACCGTGATGGCGACGGTGATCTGGGTGAGGCCGAGCAGCATGCTCTGGACGGCGACGTGCCCGCGCTCGGGGTCGGTGAACTGCGGCAGCAGCGACACGTACAGGATCGCGATCTTGGGGTTGAGCAGGTTGGTGACCAGGCCCATGGTGAACAGCCGGCGGGGCCGGTCGGCGGGCAGGTCCGCGGTGGCGAACGCCGTCCTCCCGCCCGGCCGGACCGTCTGCCAGGCCAGCCACAGCAGGTAGGCCGCCCCGGCGGCCTTGACGACCGTGTAGAGCGGCGGGACGAGCGTGAACACGGTGGTGATCCCGGCGGTGGCGGCGACGACGTAGACCAGGAACCCGGCGGCGACGCCGGCGAGGGAGATCAGCCCGGCGCGCCGGCCCTGCGTCACCGACCGCGACACGAGGTAGATCATGTTGGGGCCGGGGGTGAGGACGAGGCCGAGGGCGATGAGGGCGATGCCCGCCGCGGCGGTGAACGAGATCATAACGCTCCTGACGTACCGAGAGATCCGATGCTAGATGCCGGAGCTTTCTCAGTGCAATAATGAAATTGCTCTCGGTGCAATTAGGAGGCGGGCCCATGGAGGACTACCGGAAGGTCGCGGACGCGGTGGCCGCCGACATGGCGGCGGGCCGGCTGCGGCCCGGCGACCGGCTGCCCCCGCAGCGCGCGTTCGCCCGCGAGCGCGGCATCGCGAACTCGACGGCGAGCCGCGTCTACCGGGAACTGGCGGAGCGCGGCCTCGTGGTGGGCGAGGTGGGGCGGGGCACGTTCGTCCGCGCGGCACGCCGCCCGGCCGGTCCTGCGCTGTCCGGGCCTGCGCTGTCGGAGCCGGCGGACGCGCGCGTCGACCTGGAGCTCGGCCACCCCGAGACGCCCGGGCAGAACGAGCTGATGGCCGCCGGGCTGGAGCGGCTGCTGCGTCCGGACGTCCTCGGGGGGGCGCTCGGGCCCGCCGCCGTCACCGGGACGCCCGCCGCCCGCGAGGCCGCGGCGGCGCTGCTGGCCGCGCCGGGCTGGCGGCCCGGCCCGTCCGGCGTCCTGTTCGCCGGGAACGGGCGGCAGGCGATCGCGGGCGCCGTGGCGGCCCTCGTGCCGCCCGGCGGGAGGCTCGCGGTCGAGGCGGTCACCTACCCGGTGATCAAGGGGATCGCGGCGCGGCTCGGCGTGACGCTCGTCCCGGTCGAGGTCGACGAGCACGGCCTGTGCCCGGACGCCCTGGCCCGCGCCCACCGCGGCGCCCCGCTCGGCGCCGTGTACGTCCAGCCGACGCTGCACAACCCGTACGGGACGACGATGCCGCGGGAACGCCGCGCCGAATTGGCGGGCGTCCTGGAACGGCTCGGCCTCCACGCGATCGAGGACCGCGTCTGGGCGTTCCTCCGGGAGGACGGTCCCGCGCCGCTCGCGGCGTCGGCGGCGGACCGCACCGTGCTCGTCGACAGCCTGTCCAAGCGTCTCGCCCCCGGGCTGAGCATCGGGTTCGTCGTCCCGCCCGCCGCGCTGGCCGGGCGTGTCGCCGCGGCCCTGCGCTCCGGTGCGTGGGCGCCGGCCGGGTTCGCGCTGGAGGCGGCGTCCGGCTGGATCGCCGACGGCACGGTCGAGTCGGTGACCCGCGCCAAGCGCGCGGACGCCGCGTCCCGCCTGCGGCTCGCCGCCGAGCGGCTCCCGGGCGCCGCCGTCCCGTCCGGCCCGTCGTACTTCTGCTGGTGGGACCTGCCGCCCCGGTGGCGCGCGGAGACCTTCGTGGCGGCGGCGGCGCGGCGCGGGATCGCCGTCACGCCGGGCGCCGCCTTCGCCGCCGGGACCGGGTCCGCCCCCCGCGCCGTCCGCGTCGGGCTCGCCTCCCCGCCCCTGCGGACCCTCGCCGCAGCCCTCGGCGTCCTCGCCGAGATCGCCGCCGGGTCCCCCGAGGACACCCCGGTCGACTGAGGGCCCGCCGGGTCAGGAGCCCGCGCGCTCGACGACGACGGCCCACTCCTCCAGGAGCGCCTGCGCCGCGTCGGCGTCCGGCCCCTCGGCCCACAGGTGGGTGACCGGCTCGGCAGGGTCGGGCAGGACGAGGACCCAGCGGCCGTCGTCCTCGACCACGCGGACACCGTCGGTGGTGTCGATCGTGCGGTTCCCGGCGGCCTCCACCACGTGCCGCATCACGCTGCCCTTGGCCGCCCACGGCGTCGGGACGGAGCGGCGCAGCAGGTGCGCGTCCGGGATGCGGCGGTCGATCTGCGACAGCGTCAGCCGCGTACGGGCGACCAGCCCGACGAGACGGACGAACGCCGCGATCCCGTCGACCGTGCCGCTGAACTCCGGCATCAGGAACCCGCCGCGCCCGTCCCCCGCGAACACGACGCTGGGCTGCGCGGCGGCCTTGGTGAGGACGTCCTGGGACGTGGACGTCCACTCGACCTGGACGCCGTGGAACCGGCACACCTGCTCGGCGACCCGCGTCGTCGTCACCGGCAGCGCGACCTTGCCGCCGCGCCGCTCCGCCGCGACCAGGTCCAGCATGACGAGCAGGGCCCGGTCGTCGCCGACGAGCTCGCCGTTCTCGTCCACGAGGGAGATCCGCTCCCCCACCGGGTCGAACCGGACGCCGAACGCGGCCCGCGACGACGACACCAGTTCGCCGAGCCGCTCCAGATCGCGCATCCGCTCGGCGAGCGTCTCGGTCGGGTTGGCCTCGTCCAGCCCGGCGTTGCGGGTGAGGACCTCCACCCCGACCTTGCCGAGCAGGTTGGGCAGCACGAGGGAGGCGACGCCGCCCGCGCAGTCCAGGACGATCTTCAGCCCGGCCTCGCGGACCCCCCGGATGTCGACGCGCCGCAGCAGGTCGCGGGTGTAGGTCTCCACGACGCGGGGCGGGTAGGCCAGTTCGGCGATCTCGCCGGGGAACGCGCGGCGGTACTCCTGCCGGCCGAACACGCGCTCCAGCTTGCGCTGCGCGGCCTGCGACAGGTCGGCGCCGCCGGGGTCGAGGAAGATGATGTCGACGCCCTGCGGGTCGCCGAGCGTCGTGCGGATGTAGATGCCGCCGACCGCGTCCTCCCGGCCCGTCTCGAACCGGGCGACGGTCAGCGGCGTCGCCTCCAGGTCGTGGACGTTGATCGCGCTGGCGGTCAGCGCGCTGTTCACCGCGCGTTTCAGCGTGCGGGCCGCGCGGGAGACGTCCCGTCCGGTGACGACCGTGGTGCCCTTCTTCAGCGTCGTCGCGTACGCGCTGGCGAGCCGCACCGCCAGCTCGGGCGTGATCTCCACGTTGACCAGGCCGGACACTCCGCGCGGCCCGAACAGGTTGCGCTGCCCGCGCGACTCCCAGATCACGCTGGTGTTGACGACCGCGCCGGCCTCGATGGTCTTGAACGGGTAGACCTTCACGCCGCTGGAGACGTACGCCTCCGCCTCGATGACGCACTCGTCGCCGATGACCGCGCCCTCCTCGACGCGGGCGCCGGCCATGATGTCGGTGTTCTTGCCGACCACGCAGCCGCGCAGGTTCGTCGACGGCGCGACGAACACGTTGTCGTGGACGATGGCGCGGTGCAGGAACGCGCCCTCCTTCACCACCACGTTGCTGCCGAGGACGGTGAACTCGCGCAGTTCGACGCCCGCCTCGACCTTTGCGTAGTCGCCGATGTAGAGCGGGCCCTTCAGGACGGCCTCGGAGTCCACCTCGGCGCCCTCGGCGACCCAGACGCCGGGCGACACCTCGAACCCGTCCAGGTCGATGCCGACCGCCCCGGACAGCATGTCGGCCTGCGCCTTCAGGTAGCTCTCGTGGGTGCCGACGTCCTCCCAGTAGCAGTCGGCGATGTACCCGAACAGCGGTGCACCCTCGGCCAGCAGCTTGGGGAACACGTCGCCGGACCAGTCGACCGGCTCCCCCGCCGCGACGTGCCCGAGGACCTCCGGCTCCATCACGTAGATGCCGGTGTTGACGGTGTCGGAGAACACCTGGCCCCACGTGGGCTTCTCCAGGAACCGCTGCACGCGGCCCTCGTCGTCCACGATGATGATGCCGAACTCCAGCGGGTTCGGGACGCGCTTGAGCCCGATCGTGACGAGGGCGCCGTTCTCCTCGTGGAACCGCACCATGTCGGTCAGGTCGATGTCGGTGAGCGCGTCCCCGGAGATCACCAGGAACCGGTCGTCGCGCAGCGCCTCCTCGGCGTTCTTGACGCTGCCGGCGGTGCCGAGCGGGATCTCCTCCGTCGCGTAGCTCAGCGACATGCCGAGCTCCTCGCCGTCGCCGAAGTAGTTGCGGATCAGCGCGGCCAGGAACTGGACGGTGACGACGGTCTCGCTGAACCCGTGCTTCTTCAGCAGCCGCAGCACATGCTCCATGATCGGCCGGTTGACGAGCGGAAGCAGCGGCTTGGGCTGGTTGGCGGTCATCGGACGCAGCCGCGTCCCCTCGCCTCCCGCCATCACGACGGCCTTCATCGGGGGGTCTCAGCTCCCTTCTGGTCGCCGGCCGACGGATCCGCGCCCGGTCCCCCCGGCTCACCCGGTTCCGGCGCGGGGCCCGGCCCGGAGGCCGGCGACGAGCCGCGGCCGGCCAGCACCAGTTGCCGCGTCTGCGTCCAGTAGAGGACGGCCGACCACCAGTACAGGCCCGTCCCCCAGATGGCGAACGACCATCCGGTGACCTTCGCCGCGGTCGCCGCCCCGCCGTCGTGGTCGCCCAGCAGCAGCAGCGGGAACGCGTACAGCAGGCACATCGTCGCCGCCTTGCCGATGAAGTGCACCGGAAGCGTCCCGCTGTACCCGAGCCGCCGGACGAGCGGCGCGATCGGCAGGATCGCGAACTCGCGGGCGACCAGCACGACCACCAGCCACACCGGGATGATGTCGCGGATCGTGAGCCCGATGAGCGTCGCGAGGATGTAGAGGCGGTCGGCCGCCGGGTCGAGCACCGTCCCGAGCCTGCTCATCTGGTTCAGCGCGCGCGCCAGCTTGCCGTCCAGCCAGTCGGACAGCCCCGCGAACACGAGCACGCCGAGCGCCCACCAGTCCGCCTCGATGAGCACGAGCCACAGGAACAGCGGGACGCCCACGAGCCGGGCCAGGCTCAGGCTGTTCGGCACCGTGAGGATCCGGTCCTGCGGGGCTCCCTGCTGTGTGCTCACCGACGCGTTCGCCTCCCCTGGTCCCTTGATCCTGACCCTACCGGTAAGGGTTGTGAAAGCCCCGATGACGTCGCCCGCAGCGGCCGCCGTAGTGCACGGCCGACGTGCGGGAGCGCCCCGGACGCGGCCGGATCCGGCGCTGTCGGCCCGGCGGGAACGAACCCGCGCCCGGGTGGGTGCGCGGAGGCGTGGCGGGTCCCGGCGCCCACGGGGCCGGGGGTTCAGTGCGAGCTGGCGACGTCCGCCGGCGGGAAGACGGCCGTGACGACGAACCCGCCGCCGTCGCCCGGGCCGGCGTCGAGCGTCCCGCCGACGCTGCGCGCCCGCTCGATCATCCCGAGGATCCCGAACCCCTCGGGCGCCCCGCCGGACGGTCCCGTCCCGTCGTCGGCGACCCGTACAACGAGGCCCGAGGCGTCGCGGGCCAGGCGCACCGTCACGCGCCGCGCCGCCGCGTGCTTGACGACGTTGGTCAGGGCCTCCTGGACGATCCGGTACGCCGCGACGCCGATCTCCGGCGGCAGCGGCACGTCTGCGCGATCGCCCCGAACGCGTCGGCCAGCTCCGCCCGGTCGAGCGGCCGGTCGGCGCGCAGCAGGTGGGACGCGGCCCCGGCTTGGACGCCGATGACCGTGATGCTGTGGGCGAGGAGGTCGTGCAGGTCCCGGGCGATCCGCAGCCGCTCCTCGGCGACCCTGCGCCGGGCCTCCTCCTCCCGCGTCCGCTCCGCCCGCTCGGCCCGCTCGGTGATCGTCGCCAGCCGCGCCCGGTGCACCCGCCACACCTGGACGGCGATCACGACGGCCACGACGGCCTCGATGACCGCGATCTGCTCCCGGAGCGAACCGCCGCCGGCCCGCATCGCCATCCCGAACACGCACACGGCCAGCAGGAACGCCACGACCGTGACGACGGCCCGCACCCGGCGCCCGAGCACCGCGTAGGCGAACAGCGCGATCACCTCGGCGGGCACCAGCGCGTGGTGCTGGTACTGCGCCAGGTGATAGGGCAGCACCAGGATCACCAGGGCGACCAGCCCAGGGGCGGGCCGCCGCCTGATCACCGCGAGCGGGACGTGCGCCGCGATCAGCAGCAGCGCGCCGGGCACGTCCAGCGCCCGCACGCCGGGCCACATGACCGCCACCGCGGCCGCGGCGGCCGCCAGCAGCGTCGCGAGCAGAGCGTCTCTCGCCGTCGCACCGATCCGGGGCACCATCACCACCCGCCCATTTTCCCCGACGCCCGCGACCCGCGCGAACCGCCCCGCCCTATAGTTCTGCGAACCCCGTCACGAAGGGCCGCCCGTGTCCGCTCCCCCGCCCGGACTCAAGATCACCCTGACCCGGAGGGCCTACCGGTGGCCGCTCCGGCTCTGCCTGACCGCGCTGACGATCGGCCTGGCCGTCTCGCTGTCCACGCTCACCGGCCCCGAACCCTGGGAGCCCGAGGAGGCCCGGCGGACCATCGCCCTCTACGGAGGCGGCGGCGTGCTCGCCGCGGCGGCCGCCGCCCTCTGGGCCTTCATGATCTACCGGACCCGCCTCGTCGTGACGATCGGCGAGAAGGGCCTCGTCCTCCGCCGGGGCGGGAACGAGGCGGTCATCCCCGCGGACGCCGTGGACGCCGTCGGGCTCGTCTGGCCGGTCGCCGACCCCGTCTGGACGGTCTGGTTCGACCCCGGGGCCGCGCCGGGCGTCGACGCCGTCACGAAGGTCGAGGGCCGTGCGGCGGCCCTGCTCCGCGACCGGTCGCTCCCGCCGGGATGGATCCAGGCCGTGCAGGCCGCGGCGACGGGCGCCCTCGGGGCCGCCTGGCGCGTCCTCGACGACGAGGGCGAGGAGATCGAGGGGCCTCCGGAGGGCGGGCTGCCCCGCGCCGACCGCGTCCTCGTGGACGGTGCGGGCCGTTACCGCGGCGAACGCGGCGGCGCCCTGCTCGCCGTGGCCTGCGGGCGGGCGGCCAGACGGCCGGCGGAGCGGCCGGGCCTCCTCGCCCGCGACCCCGGCGGCGGCCGCCGGGCGATCGTGCTGCGCGATCCCCACGCCGGAACGCTGCTGGTGTTCAGGAGGGCGTCCCCGCTGCCGGGCCGCCGCCGCCTGCGCGTGTTCGACGCGGACGGCCGTCTCGCCGGGGAGATTAGGGGCGGGGACGAGCCGTCTTTCCACACCGCCGGCGGCATGCTCCTCGGCGTCACCAGTCGGACCGGCGACCGCTACGTCGTCACCGGCGTGGACGCCAGGGAGTCCGCCTCGCTGCAGATCGGGAACGGCGCCGGCGAAGGCGTCATGTGCCTGGAGCGCTCGCCGTCCGCTCCCGGCCCGCTCCGCACGCTCACCCTGGCCCTCCCCATGGCGGTCCGCATCGCCCGCCGGATCTGAACCGTGCGGCGGCGGGTGGCGGTCAGGTTTCCGGTGCGCAGGTGAGGACGGGTTTCACGTCCAGGATCGGGGTGCCGTCCAGGGCCTCCAGGTCCCGGACGCGCAGGCGGTCCCCCGCGACCTCCAGGATCTCGACCGGGTGCAGCCCGATCGGGTTCGGGCGGTCCGGTGAGCGGGTCGCGAAGACGCCGCGCATCGGGGCGGCGAGGTCGTCGCGCGGGTGGACGCGCAGGACGTCGCGCGGTGACAGGTGCAGCCAGGTCAGGACGAAGACCCGGTCGCCCGGCTGCAGGCCGTCGAGCGCGTCGAGCACGGACGGCTCGAAGACCAGCCACGCCTCGGGCGAGCCCTCCGGCCCCTGCTTGGGCGCGGCGGCACGGTCGGTCAGCGTGGACTCGACGTGGCCGACCGCCGTCACGGTGAAGTCTTCCGGCATGCTCCGATCCTCTCAGCCGCCCTTCTATCCCACGAACGCCGGTTGCGGCAACGGGGGTGCGGCGGGTTAGCGTCGGGGGCGACAGATCGCGGGGGCCCGGCGAACCGGGCTGAGATAGCGGCTGGGACGGCCGCTGACCGCATGAACCTGACCGGGTAATGCCGGCGTAGGGAGAGATCGAGTCGTCATGACCGAACCTGTGGTTCCAGCCGCCCGCAAGACCTACCTCCAGGGCTCGCGCCCGGAGATCCGCGTCCCGATGCGGGAGGTGCCGCTGACCGGCGGCGGCGCCGTCGTCCTGTACGACACGTCCGGGCCGTGCACCGATCCCGCCAGGGAGACCGATGTCCGCGGCGGGCTGCCGCCGCTGCGCGAACCGTGGATCGCCGAGCGGCGCGCGGCCGGCGGCGCGGTGACGCAGCGCGCCTGGGCGCGGCGCGGGGAGATCACGCCGGAGATGGAGTTCGCGGCGCTGCGCGAGGGCGTGGCGCCGGAGTTCGTCCGGGACGAGCTGGCGGCCGGACGCGCCGTGCTGCCCGCCAACGTCAACCATCCCGAGATCGAGCCGATGGTCATCGGACGGAACTTCCTCGTCAAGGTGAACGCGAACATCGGCAACTCGGCGGTGGCGTCGTCGATCGAGGACGAGGTCGAGAAGATGAGGTGGGCGACCCGCTGGGGCGCCGACACGATCATGGACCTGTCGACGGGCCGCGACATCCACACGACGCGCGAGTGGATCCTGCGCAACTCGCCGGTGCCCGTCGGGACGGTCCCGCTGTACCAGGCCGTGGAGAAGGTGGGAGGCGACCCGGCCGAGCTGACCTACAAGGTGTTCCGCGACACGGTGATCGAGCAGGCCGAGCAGGGCGTGGACTACATGACCGTCCACGCGGGGGTGCTGCTCCGGTACGTGCCGCTGACGGCGCGCCGCAAGACCGGCATCGTGTCGCGCGGCGGGTCGATCATGGCGGCGTGGTGCCTGGCGCATCACGAGGAGAACTTCCTCTACACCCGCTTCCGGGAGCTGTGCGAGATCTTCGCGGCCTACGACATCACCTGGTCGCTCGGGGACGGGCTGCGTCCCGGCTCGATCGCCGACGCCAACGACGAGGCGCAGTTCGCCGAGCTGCGCACGCAGGGCGAGCTGACGAGGATCGCGGCCGAGTACGGCAACCAGGTGATGAACGAGGGGCCCGGGCACGTCCCGATGCACAAGATCAAGGAGAACGTCGACCTGCAGCAGGAGTGGTGCGACGGCGCGCCGTTCTACACGCTCGGGCCGCTGACCACCGACATCGCGCCCGGCTACGACCACATCACCTCGGCGATCGGCGCGGCGATGATCGGCTGGCACGGCACCGCGATGCTCTGCTACGTCACGCCGAAGGAGCATCTCGGGCTGCCGGACCGCGACGACGTCAAGGCCGGCGTGATCGCCTACAAGATCGCGGCGCACGCCGCGGACCTGGCGAAGGGCCATCCGGGCGCGCAGGCGTGGGACGACGCGCTGTCGGAGGCGCGGTTCGACTTCCGGTGGGAGGACCAGTTCAACCTGTCCCTCGACCCGGACACCGCCCGCGCGTTCCATGACGCGACGCTCCCGGCCGCCCCGGCGAAGACCGCGCACTTCTGCTCGATGTGCGGCCCGCACTTCTGCTCGATGAAGATCACCCGGGATGTCCGCCGGTACGCCGGCGAACGGGGCCTCGGCGAGGACGAGGCCCTCGCCGCCGGGATGCGCGAGAAGGCCGAGGAGTTCAGGGCGGGCGGAGGGCGCGTCCACCTGCCGCTCTCCCCCGGCGGCACCTAACCGGCGGGCGTGTGACGGGTGGGCGCGGGCCCGGTGCGGATCGGGCCCGCGGCGCACCGGCTCCCCCCGGGCGGGCGTCCCCGTCTGCCCGGGGGGAGGGTCATCGGTTCGCCGCGGTTAGTATCGGGGGACCGTTCCAAAGCCGCGGATCCCCCCGAATCGCCGCCGGCCCGTTGACCCGCCGGGAAGGACCCACGACCGAGGTGACCAGCGACGACACGCCGAAGGCCCCTGCCCGGGCGGTGCGCGCCGACGTGCGCCGCAACCGCGCCCGGCTGCTCGCCGCGGCCAGGGAGATGTTCCAGCGCGACGGGGCCGGCGCGTCCCTGGAGGGCGTCGCGCGGCTGGCGGGCGTCGGCATCGGGACGCTCTACCGCCACTTCCCGACGAGGCAGGACCTCCTGGAGGCCCTGCTCTGCGACGCCTACGACCGGCTGGCCGCGCACGCGCGGGAGCTCATGGCCTCCCCCGCGCCCGGCGACGCGCTGGCGGACTGGCTGCACGCGTTCATCACGCAGGTGACGACGTTCCGCGGCATGGCGGCCGCGGCCGTGACGTCGCTGCGGGACGAGCGGCCGGCGTCCCGCGCGATGCGCGAGGCCGGCGAGGCGCTGTTCGCCCGCGCCCAGGAGGCCGGGGACGTCCCCCCGCAGACCGCGTTCATCGACGCGCTGCGGCTCGCGGGCGCGATCGCGACGGTCACCGAGCACGACCCGGACGCGGCCGGCCGGCTGCTGTCGCTGGCCGCCGCCGGGGTGATCCCGGGCAAGGCGGGCCGGCCGGGCTAGGCGCGCGGGGACACGGCGATCGCGGTGGCGATCAGCCCGTTGCCCGCCGTCCAGCGCCCCTGGAAACCGGCGAACGGGGAGTCCCGGACGAGCAGCCGGGCCGTGAACGTCCCGCCGGGATCGAGCGTGAGGGCGGCGTCCTCGAAGCCGAGCCAGCGGCCCGTGACCGGGAACCACGCCTTGTAGACGGCCTCCTTGGCGCTGAACAGCAGGCGGTCCCAGTGGACGTCCGGGGACGTGCGGCGCAGCCCGTCCAGGAGCGGCAGCTCCTCCTCCCGCGCGATCGTGCCGAGGACGCCGCCCGGCAGCGGCGCGTGGGGTTCGGCGTCGATGCCGAGCGCCGTCATCTCACCGGCCCTCGCGACGGCGGCCGCCCGGTAGCCGTCGCAGTGGGTCATGCTGCCGACGACGCCGTCCGGCCAGCGCGGCGCGCCCCGCTCCCCCCGCGTGATCGGGGCGTGCGGGACGCCCAGCTCCGCCAGCGCGCGGCGGGCGCACCAGCGGACGGTCGTGAACTCCAGCCGCCGCTTCTCGACGGCCCGCGCCACCGCGGCCTCCTCCTCGGGGAGCAGGACGGCCTCGGGCGGGTCGTCGTAGGCGGCGGCGGTGGCGACGCCGGGCGGCAGGATGCGCTCGATCATTCCGTCTCCGGGACGGGGAGGATCCGGCGGGGACCGCGCGGCGCCTCGCCCCGCCTGCGCCATTCGCGGGGGTAGCCGACCGACACCTCGATGTGCGGGACTCCGCCGGTCCAGATCGTCCGGGGGATGTGGAGGTGCCCGTACACGACGGACACCGCGCCGAACCGGCCGTGCCAGTCGGCGGTGCGCTCGGTGCCGCACCACTGGGCGAACTCCGGGTACCACAGGACGCGGGTGGGTTCGCGGACGAGCGGCCAGTGGTTGACGAGGACGGTCCGCGTCCCCGGCTCCAGTGCGGCGAGGCGTCTCTCGGTGTAGGAGATCCGGGCGTCGCACCAGGCGTCCCGGGTGGGATGCGGGTCCGGATGGAGGTACACCTCGTCGGTGCACACGACTCCGGACTCGTGCGCGACGGCGAGGGCCTCTTCCTTGGTGGACGCCCCCTCCGGCCGGAACGTGTAGTCGTACAGGATGAACAGCGGCGCGATCGTCACGGGGCCGCCGTCGCCGTCCCACACGGGGTACGGGTCCTCGGGCGTCAGGACGTCCAGGGCCTGGCACATGTCGACGAGCCTTCGGTAGCGCGCCTCTCCCCGGAGCCGCACCGGGTCGTCCTTGATCGTCCACAGCTCGTGGTTGCCGGGCGTCCAGATCACGGTGGCGAAGCGTTCGCGCAGCGTGCGGAGGGTCCACTCGACGTCGGCGAAGCGCTCGGCGACGTCGCCCGCGACGATGAGCCAGTCGCCTTCCGACGCGGGCCTCAGCCCTTCGACGAACGCGCGGTTCTCGGGGAAACCGACGTGCAGGTCGCTGATCGCGTGAACACCGCTCATCCGGTGATCGTAAGCCCGGTGCGGTCGCGGACCCCTCGAAGGGGGCTCAGTCGCCGTCGGCGGGGAGCGTGAAGAGCCGGATGTGGACCGGGCGCGCGCCGGGGGGCGCGTCGTCGCGGCGGTGGCCGTGCTCGTTGAGGAGCCGGATGTAGGCCTCGAAGAACTCGGCCAGCCCCTCGTCGGTCATGTGGGCGAAGCCCCGCGAGAGCAGCGCCCAGGCCCGGTCGCGCCGGTACTCCTCGGGAAGCCTGCGGAACAGCTCCATGTCCTCGGCGTGCCCGACCCGCACCAGCTCGTCGAGGACGGCCCGGTCCTCGGGGGCGACCGTGTCGGGGTGGGGCAGCCGCATGTCGCGGGGGGTGTCGGCGGGGCGCCACCAGCGTTCCCGGCCGGCGGACCGCTCGGGGATCTCCTCGATGAACCCGTACTTCTCGAGCTGGCGCAGGTGGTAGCTGGTCGTCCCGGTGTTGGCGCCGAGCACGTCGCCGATCGTCGTGGACGTCGCGGGCCCGTGCGCGCGCAGCCGGTGCAGGATCCGGCGGCGCAGCGGGTGGCTCAGCGCCTTGATCCTCCCGGGGTCGTCCAGGATGACGGGCTCGGCATCGTCCTTCATGGTGAGCAGTCTAGTACTACAGAAGTATATTTGCAGAGAACTATTTGCAGAGCTTTCTCTGCAGTCTACGGTCTCCGGCATGAAGACATCGATGACCGTCGCGCTGGCGCTCCTCGCCGGCGCATTGCTGAGCGTCCTGGGCCTGCCGCCCGCGAGGGCCTCCGCGTCCCCCTCGATCCCGGCGCCGCCCGGCCTGACCGCCACCGACGTGAGCTTCAAGGGATTCGGCGGGCTCACCCTGCACGGCACCGTCCTGGCGCCGCAGAAGGCCCGCGGCCGCCTGCCGGGCGTCGTGCTCGTGGCGGGATCGGGCTCGGGCGTGCCGCGCGAGGCCAAGCTCACCGAGGCGACGGAGTTCGCGCGGCGGGGCCTCGCCGTCCTGATCTACGACAAGAGGTCGGCCGGTTACACCGACTTCCGCCGCTCCTACTCCGAACTCGCGGACGACGCGCTGGGGGCCGTCCGGGCGCTGCGCTCCCGGCCCGGCGTCGATCCGGCGAAGGTCGGGCTGTGGGGGCTCAGCGAGGGCGGCTGGGTGGTGCCGCTGGCCGCGTCCCGGTCGGCGGACGTCGCGTTCGTGATCGTGGTCGGCGGCAACGCCATGCCCCCGATCCGCCAGCAGGTCTGGAACGAGACCTCCGGGCTGCGCCGGGCGGGCGTCTCCGGGTCGCTGATCAGTCACGCCAAGCGCAACTTCGCCCGGATGGGAGCGGACGCCGGCCTTTTCGCCGAGGCGTTCTTCGACGCCCAGAGCGTCCTGGAACGGGTCCGGCAGCCGCTGCTGGGAGTCTGGGGCGGACGCGATCTGCAGACCCCGCCCGAGGACAATCCGCCCCTGTTCGCGAAGGCCCTGCGGCGGGGCGGCAACACCCACTACACGTTCCGCTTCTTCCCCGAGGCCGACCACGGCGTGCACGTGACCCCCGACGGCGGCCTCACCCGCGGCGACGCGCTGGCACCCGGATACGCCGACCTGGTCGCCTCCTGGGTCCACGACGTCACGAGCGGGCGCCTGCCCGAGGCCGACACCGCGCCGCTCCCCGAGCAGGACCACCCGAGCGTCGCGATCTCGCCGTCGCCGTGGTGGGCGTCGGCCCGGATGCAGCTCGCGGCGTTCGCGCTGTTCGTCGTCGCGTTCACCGGCTACCCCGTCGTCGCCCTGGTGCGGCGGCTGCGCGGGCGGACGGTGCGCCCGGTGAGCCGCTGGGCCCGCCTGCTCGCCGGGGCCGGCCTCGCCGCCGCCGTCGGGCTGCTCTTCTACGTCTTCTATCTGATGGCCGCCGGGAGGTATCCCGACCCGGGCCCGGTCCTCGCCGGCAGGCCGCTGCCGTGGCTCGCGCTGCAGGGGCTCGCCGTGGCCGCCGTCGCCGCCGGCGTCGCGACCGCGGTGGCGTGGAGGCGGGCCGCCGGCACCGTCCCGGCGGGCGAGCACGTCCGGCTCGGGCTGCTGCTCACCGCGGGCGCCGTTTTCGTCCCCTGGGCCTTCTACTGGGGGCTCCTGGTCCCCTGACGGCGAACGGCGCGGCCCGGCTCCCATCCCGGAGCCGGGCCGCGGCGGCCCCCGTGCCGTGTCAGTCGCTCTTGCCCCAGAGGTAGACGCCGAGGCTCATGGCGAGGATGCTCGCCCAGCTGAACACGGCCCGCGCGGTGTTCCAGGCCGTCCAGCGGCCGGAGTAGTCCGACCAGACCTTCGCCGCCTCCGCCGCGTCCGCGGGGATCGCCGCGCCGTCCAGGGCGTTGTTCATCGGGATGTTCACCGCGAAGCTCGGGACGAGGGCGCCCACGAAGTAGACGCCTGCCGCGACGAAGAACAGGACGGCCGCGGACTTCTCGTCCAGGGTGAGCAGCAGGATCCCCGCCGCGGCCGCCAGGACCGGCACCAGCAGGAAGCAGGCGATGAAGAGCGGGTTCTGGATCTTCTGGTTGATGCCCTGCATCGAGTCGATCGCCGACGCCGGTTTCGCCGCGTTCAGGCCCGGCATCACGCCGGTCGAGAAGGCGAAGAACGCCCCGGCCATACCGGCCGCCATGATGATCGAAAGGGTCACCGAGGTGCCCGCGAGAATGGTCTTCATCGATGTTCCGATCTTCTGGAGGTGGTCACGTCAGGTGTTCCAGATGCCGCTGGCGGCGGTGCGCCGGGCGTAGTCGGCGAAGTCCGCCGGCTCACGGCCGAGTGCGCGCCGCACACCGTCGGCCGGGCGGACGTTCCGCCCGTCCAGGACGGTGGTGAACAGGTACGTCAGGAACCCGATGAGCTCGCCGGGCAGCCCGTGCTCCTTGAGGACGGCCGCGTACTCGTCCGCGCGGACGGGGACGAACGCGATGTCGCGTCCCGCCGCGCGGCCGATCTCGGCGACGGCCTCGGCGAAGGTGAGCGAGCGGGGCCCGGTCACCTCGTAGACCTCGCCGGCGTGCCCGTCGCGGGTGAGGGCCGCGACCGCCACGTCCGCGATGTCGTCGGCGTCCACGAACGGCTCGGGCACGTCGCCGGCCGGCAGGGCGACCTCGCCCGCGCGGACGGGGTCGAGGAGGTAGTCCTCGCTGAAGTTCTGCGCGAACCAACTCGACCGCACGACCGTCCACGCCAGGCCCGACTCCTGGACGATCCGCTCGCACTCCTGCGCCTCGTCCTCGCCGCGCCCGGAGAGCAGGACCGCGTGCCGCACGCCCGCCTCCGCCGCCTTCGCGGTGAACGCGGCGATGACCTGGGCCGCGCCGGGGACCGCCAGGTCCGGGTAGTACGACAGGTAGACCTTCTCGACGCCGTGCAGGACGGGCGCCCAGGTCGTCTCGTCCTCCCAGTCGAACGCCGGCGACGCCGACCGCGACCCCATCCGGACCGGGACGTCCAGCGCCTCCAGCCGCTCGACGACGCGGCGGCCGGTCTTGCCGGTCCCGCCGAGGACGAGGGTGAGGCCGTTCTCGATGATGTTCTGTGCCGAGTTCGTCATGCCCTTGAGTCAACCGGCGGACGAGTCCGGCCACCATCGTCGAGAAACTCGCCCGCATACGCGAGCGTCTACGCTTGCCCCATGGACGCCCTCACCGACCTCCTCGACGGACCTCGGGCACGGGGGGCCTTCCTGCTGCGCGCGTCGCTCAGCCCGCCCTGGTCGATGCGGATCCAGGACGAGGCGCCGCTGACGCTGCTGTCGATGATCAGCGACGACGCGTGGCTGATCCCGGACGACGGCGAGCCGCAGCGCGTCTCCCCCGGCGACATGGTGATCTTCCGGGGCCCCGACCCGTACACGGTCGGCGACGACCCGGCGACCGAGCCGCAGATCGTCATCCACCCGGGGCAGCACTGCACCACCCCGGACGGGACGAGCCTGGAGGAGGCGATGGACCTCGGCGTCCGGGCGTGGGGCAACGACCCCGACGGGTCGGCGGTCATGCTGGTCGGCGCCTACCAGATGCGCGGCGCGGTCACCCAGCGGCTGCTGGCCGCCCTGCCCCCGGTCGCGGTCGTCCGCGGCGACACCTGGAAGTCGCCGCTGGTCGACGTGCTCGGCGAGGAGATCGGCAAGGACGAGCCCGGCCAGGACATCGTCCTGGACCGGCTGCTCGACCTGCTGCTCATCGGGACGCTCCGCGCCTGGTTCTCCCGGCCGGACGCCGAGGCACCCGGCTGGTACCGCGCCCACGGCGACGCGATCGTCGGCCCGGCGCTGCGGCTGCTGCACGACGACCTGTCGCACCCGTGGACCGTCGCCGACCTCGCCTCCAAGGTCGGCGTCTCCCGCGCGGCGCTCGCGCAGCGGTTCGCGAAGCTGATCGGCGAGCCGCCCATGTCGTACCTCACCGGGATCCGCCTCGCCCAGGCCGCCGACCTGCTCCGGGAGAGCGACGCGACGCTGGAGGCGGTGGCGCGCCAGGTCGGCTACGGCAACGCGTTCGCGCTCAGCACCGCGTTCAAGCGCGAGCACGGCGTCAGCCCGCAGGAGTACCGGACCGGGCCTGCGGCCGGCTGACCCTCAGGCCGCCGCGCCGAGGTGCTCGTGGAAGAACGCGGTCATGAGGGCGAGAACGCGTTCGCCCTCCTTGCCGTAGACGACGAAGTGGTCACCGTGCAGGACCTCCAGCCCCTTCGGGTGCAGGGCGCGTTCGCAGGCGGCGAACGCCAGGTCGCTGTGGGTGAGCATGTCCTGGCCGGCGACCACCATCAGCGGCGGGATGTCCGTCCGCGTCAGGGGTCCTGAACGGCGGGGGGCGTGAACGCGCCGCTCAGCGCGGCGGCGTGGGCGGCCGCGGCGGCGGTCGCGGCCAGGGCGTCGTCCACCTGACCGCGCTGGATCAGCAGCCGGTAGTAGAAGGGCGCGCCGACGGCGGCGATGACGGCGGCGGCGTCGGTGCCGGGCGGCAGCTCGCCGCGCTCGGCCGCGCGCTCGACGATCCGGCCGGCCAGCCGGTTCCGGCCGGCGAACACCTCGCTCAGCGCGGCGGCGGCCGCCGGCGAGCGGACGGCGGCGGCGACCATGCCCTCCACGAGCGCGCGGTACCGGGGCCGGGCGTACAGCCCGGCGATCTCGGACGCGAGGGCGCGCAGGTCGTCCTTCAGCGACCCCGTGTCGGGGATCGGCACCTCCCGCGTGCCGATCTCGCCGAGGACGTCGACGATGAGTCCCTCGGCGTTCCGCCATCTCCGGTAGAGCGTGGCGAGGTGGACGCCCGACCGCTCGGCCACGCGTTCCATGGTGAGGCCGCCGTATCCGGCCTCCTCCAGTTCGCCGAGCACGGCGTCGAGCACCGCGGCGCGAGTGCGGGCCGTCCGGCCCCCGGGTCGGGCGGCCCTCTCACTTCGTGCGTCGTCACTCACCCGGCGGATTCTAATGCGAAACTCTTCGCATTAGCAATCCCCGCCGCCGCTCACCTCTCCTTGCGCAGGGTGGGCTCGGCGCGGACGACCGAGTCGCCCGCCGCGTCCGGGATGAACGGGACCACGAACGCGTACTCCGCCAGGACCGAGTCGGGGATCTCGCCCGACTCGCCGAAGGCGGCGATCTCGCCCCAGCAGGGCGAGCCGAGCGAGCCGCTGCGGTGCCGCACCGACAGCCCGGCGCAGAGGTTGGCGAACCGGAGCCGCTCGGCGAGGGGGAGGCCGGCGAGGGTGGCGAACACGAACCCGGCGGCGAACACGTCGCCCGCGCCGGTCGGGTCGAGCGCCTCGACCGGCAGCGCGCCGACCTCGGCCCGCTCCCCCGTCGCCGAGTCGATCGCGATGGCGCCGTCGCCGCCGCACTTCACCACGACCACCGGCACGCCGCGGCCTGCCAGCGCCTCCGCCGCCTCCCGCGGGGTGCCCGTGCGCGTGTAGGCCATCGCCTCGGCGGCGTTCGGCAGGAACACGTCCACGTGCTTGAGCCGGTCGAGGACCTCGGCCGGCCAGGCGCCGGTCTGGTCCCAGCCGAGGTCGCCGAAGACCAGCGCGCCGCGCTCGCGCATCACCGCGGCCCACGGCGGCACCGGCCGGTCGACGTCGACGAAGCACGCCCGCGCGGACGGCGGCGGCATGTCCGCCAGGTCGTCGACCGACTCCTCCTCCGGGCCCGGGACGGGACGCGCGTAGGTCACCATGCTGCGGTCGGAGTCGTAGGCCATGGACACCGTCACCGGCGTGGACCAGCCGCGCACCCGCCGGGACAGCCCGAGGTCGACGCCCTCCTGCTCGGCGAGGGTCCGCCACAGGTAGGCGCCGAACATGTCGTCGCCGAACGGCGCCGCCAGCCCGACCCGCAGGCCGAGCCGGCTCATCGCGACGGCGATGTTGGCGGCGCCGCCGGGCGCCGAGCCGAGCCCGTCGGTGACGATCTCGGTGCCCGGCGGCGGCAGCCCCGGCAGCCCGGTGAAGATCATGTCCATGAAGACCCGGCCGGACAGGAACACGTCCAGCGCGGGCGCCGGGCCCGCCCCGCCGCGCAGCCGGTCCCCCGCCGGCTCCCGCTCCGCGCAGGGGTCGGCGAGGGACGGCTCGGGCGGCCTGCCCGGCGCGGTCTGCTGAGTCACGAGGCCCCCCAGGGCGAGGCTTGGGCACGTTCCCCCGGACCCTAGCCCCCGCCACCGACATCGACGCTTACCTCGGAACGTACAGCCGGATGTCGTCGACCTGCGCACTCCCCTCGTAGAAATTCATGTGCGGGTCACCGATCATGAACCGGTCCGGGTAGGCCGATCCGGCGGGCCAGGTGTCGCGGTCGGTGAGCGTGCCGCCCGGTCCCTGCCAGGTCCAGTCGGCGTTGAACCGGCCGTCGTACTCGTCCGGCCGCTGGTTGTAGTGCCAGATGGGCTCCCCGTCCTGGACGAAGGAGCGCGTGTAGCGGAAGGTCGCCCGGCCCACGTGCGCGAAGACGCCGGACATCTCCATCGTGTAGGCGCCGTCGCGCCGTTCGATCGCGAAGGTGTAGGGCTCGTCCGGCAGCAGCTGCGGCTGCATGTCCACGGCGGAGACGATCGCGCCGCCCTTCCTGAACCCGCACTCGCTCTCAATGAGGTACTCGGTGCCCGGCGCGGTCGCGTACCGGCGGTCGTCGGTCATGAAGAGCGCGTTGACGCCGTTGCCCGTCCCGGCGGAGTACGGCTCGTACTCCCCGGTGGCCGGGTTGCAGTACAGCAGGCCGGAGCCGGTGTACTTGTAGCGGTTGTAGCCGTCCATCGCGACCTTGCGGTGGGCGTGGATGAAGGTGTTGTTGTGCGGCGCGACGCGCCGGTAGTCCATGATCGACATGTAGTAGAAGCCGTTGGAGTCGGTGCGGACGTTCGCCCACTCGCACTCCGGCCGGGTGAAGTCCCCGCCCGACGCCCACGGGAAGTTGGTCTTGCAGCCCTCCGGCGAGTAGCCGTTGATCCGGCCGTCCGGGTAGTCCCACGACCCGTCGCGCTGCCCGCCGAAGTCGAGGCCGCGCAGCGTCATCTCCACCCGGTACTCGGCGGGCAGGTCGCGGGTCGAGCGGATGACGACGCCCGCCTGGTGGCTCGGCTCCTCCAGGTGCGCGACGCCCTTGCCGGACGTGAGCGTCGGCGGCTTGTCCGGCCGGCCGTCGCCGTCGGCGTCGCGGGCGGCCAGTTCGGCGGTGAGCCAGCCGCGCTCACCGAACTCGAACGACTTGCGGTAGGTCTTCATCTTGGCGAGCTGCTCGCGGAACGCCGGGCCGCCCACGGTGTCGAAGTAGGCGCCGTCGTTGTCGTACATGTCGACGTTGTAGGGGCTGGACGGGCCGTCGCCGTCCCGTTTCCAGGGGGCTCGGGCGTCGTCCAGGTGGCGGTTGAACGGCTCGGCGGCGACCAGCCGCCACCCGTCACGGGCACCGGGCGGGCTCGCGCCGGCGTGGGCCGGGCCCGCGCACAGGGCCGCCGGCAGGATCAGCGGGAGCGTCAGCGCCAGGGCGCCGCGTACGGATATGCGCATGTCGCAGCCTTTCTCGCCGCGCGTCCGGCGCGGCCTCGGCACGGTCAGGACGATCGTCGGTGACGCTAGGCGGCCCGCGCGCCCGCGGCCACGGCAAACATCGCCAAAGTGGTATTGACCAGTCGCCACAATGGGACATACCGTGTGCTGCGACAGGAACAGCGTCAAAGGAGGTGAGCGGCGTGCCATCCGGCGGTGAGGCCCGGTCCGGGAACACGAAACGGCAGGCGGTGCGCCGCGAGCTGCTGGCGATGCTGGATGCGCTCGACGTCGGGGACGCCCTGCCGTCCGAGCGCCGGCTGGCCGACGAACTCGGCGTCTCCCGGCCGACGCTGCGCCAGGCCATCGACGGCCTCGTCGCCGAGGGCCTGCTGGACCGGCGGCACGGGAGCGGCACCTACGTGGCCGAACCCCGCATCGCCGTCTCGCTGACCATGACCTCGTTCACCGAGGACATGATCAGGCGCGGGATGAAACCGGGAGGCCGGGTCCTGTCGTTCCGCATCGAGACCGCGGGGGCGCGGATCGGCAGGCGGCTGGCCCTGTCGCCCAGCGAAGAGGTATTTACCATTCGGCGGCTCCGGCTCGCCGACGGGACCACCATGGCCATCGAGACCCTCTACCTGCCGCGGTCGCTGATGCCGGGCCTGCGGCGGCACGACCTGGAGGGACGGTCGTTCTACGACCTGCTGAGAGGCAACGGCGTCGCGATCGCCTCGGGCACCGAGACGATCGAGCCGACCGTCACCACCGCCGAGGAGGCGGCCGAGCTGGACGTGCCGGTGCACACGCCGGCGTTCCTGTTCGAGCGGATCACCAAAGACGAGAACGGGCGGCCCCTCGAATACGTCAGGTCGGTCTACCGCGGCGACCGGTACCGCCTGGAGCTCGACCTGCGCCCACCGACCCACTGACCCGCCCCCGGGCACGCCGCCCGGGGAGCACGACCGTCCGTCCGCGCTGACGGGGGCGACAGCGCACGACCCACCCCCCCTCGGAGAAGTAAGGCGACTTCACCATGGACGTCATCAAGGACATCCTCACCTTCCTGGCCGACAACGTGTTCGGCCAGGTGCCCATCCTCATCGGGCTCATCACCCTCATCGGGCTGATCCTGCAGCGCAAGCGGTTCGAGGACGTCTTCGCCGGCGCGCTGCGCGCCACGATCGGCGTGGTCATCCTGTTCATCGGCGTGGAGGTGTTCACCGGAGGCCTGACGAGCTTCCAGACCGTCCTCGCCAGCGCGATGGGGACGACGCCGCCGAAGTCCGACAACACCCTCGCCGAGTTCCTCACCGACCAGGGCGGGACGATCGCGCTGGTCATCACGGTGGCGTTCCTCGTCCACGTGCTGGTGGTGCGGCTGTTCCCGGCGGCCCGGTACCTGTACCTGACCGGACACCTCATGTTCTGGATCAGCACGGTGACGGTCGCGTCGCTGGTGACGATCGCGCCGGGCGCCGACCAGCTCACGCTGGTGCTGTGCGGGGCCGGGTTCGTCGCCGCGTACTGGACGCTCCAGCCGCTGTGGATGCGGCCGCTGATGCGCCGCGTCATGCCGGACGACCGGTTCGGGTACGCGCACACCAGCTCGCTCGCCTGCCTGATCACCGGCTACGCCGCCCGTCCGCTGGGCAGCCGCGAGAAGCACGACACCGAGCGGCTGAAGCTGCCGCGCCAGCTGTCGTTCTTCAAGGACGTCAACGTCAGCACCGCGCTGATCATCAGCGTGATCATGCTGGTGGCGGTCGCGTTCGCCGACGGCGGCGTGGTGAACGAGGCCGCGGCGGAGATGGACGCCAAGCTGTCCCCGTGGGTGTGGGCGCTGCTGGTCGCGCTCCGGTTCGCGGGAGGCATCGCGATCCTGCTGTTCGGGGTGCGGATGTTCCTCGCCGAGATCGTCCCCGCCTTCAAGGGGTTCAGCGACCGGGTCATCCCCGGCACCCGCCCCGCGCTGGACGCGCCGACCGTCTTCCCCGTCGCGCCGACCGCCGTCATGGTCGGGTTCGTGGCGTCCACCGCGGTGTTCCTGGTCTGCCTCGGCGTGTTCGCCGGCGCGGGCTGGTTCACCCTCGCCCCGCCGATGATCATGCTGTTCTTCGTCGGCGGCGCGGCCGGGCTGTTCGGCAACGTGGTCTCGGGCTGGCGCGGCGCCGTCCTCGGCGGCGTGATCACCGGCCTGATCCTCGCGGTCGGGCAGGCCGTCACCTGGGGCCTGTACGAGACGACCGCGCCCGAGCTGGCCACCCTCGCCGACCCCGACTGGTACGCGATCGCGTGGCTGCTGGAGGCGGCCGACCCGGTCATCGGCGACAGGTCGGTCTGGCTCGTGCCCGCCGTCGCGCTCGCCGCGACCGTCGTGACGCTGCTGCTCCTCGGACGCGCCGACAAGCGCCGGGAGGCCCGCGGGGACGCGGCGCCGGAGGAGGGCGGCCCGGAGAAGGGCGGCAGGGCCCCCGCGAAGGCCTGACCGCGGTCACCCGGCCGCGGCGACGAGAGAGAGGGACGAGATGGCACTGGACCGGCAACTGGAGATCCTCGCGGTCTGCGGCGTCGGCATGGGCACCAGCCTGATGCTCAAGATGACCGCCGAGGACGCGCTGCGCTCGCTCGGCGTGGACGCCCGGGTCGAGAACACCGACGTCTCGTCCGCGCGCGGGTTGTCCCCCGACGTGGTGATCGGCCAGGGCATGCACACCAGCGAGATCGCCGACCTCGCGCCCGTCGTCATCACCATCAGCGACTTCATGGACAAGGACGGCCTGGAGGCGCAGCTGAGGGAGCGCCTGACCGAGCAGGGCTGGCTTTCGTGACGTCTCATTCTGAGGGGGCGACCCCCCGGACCCCCCGGCAACCGCAGGTGGTCACCGCCACCGACGCGGTGCGGGCGGGCGACTGGCGGGAGGCCGTCCGCGCGGCGGCCTCCGCGCTGGTCGACGCCGGCGCCGCCGGTGAGGGCTACCCCGCCGCGTGCGTCCGCGTGGTCGAGGAGAACGGCCCGTACATCGTTCTGACGAAGGGCTTGGCGCTCGTCCACGCCCGGCCGGAGGACGGCGGGCTCGCCGTCGGCGTCGGCGTGACCCGGCTGGCCGCGCCCGTCGAGTTCGGTCACCCCGACAACGATCCGGTGGACCTGCTCCTCGCGTTCTGCACACCCGACGCCGACGCGCACGTCGGCACGCTGTCCGGTCTGGCACGCGCGTTGTCGGGCGGCCTCGCCGACCGGCTCCGCGCGGCGTCCGGACAGGACGACATGGCCCGCACCCTGAAGGAGGCCGTGCCCGATGCCTGACGCGGTGTCCCCCGGGGAGCGCCCCCCGGACCCTCGCGGGCGGCGGTTCCCCGACCGGGTGCGGACACTACTGGACGGCCTGGACGCCGCCTCCGGGGAGGCGATCGGCGGCACCGCCGCCCTCCTGCTGGAGGCGGTCGCGGCCGATGGGATCGTGCACGTCGCGGGGGCGGGCCACTCCCTGGCGATGGTGTGCGAGACGTTCTACCGGGCCGGGGGCCTCGCCGCGGTCCGCCCGATCTGGGACCCGGGCGTGTTCCCGCTCGACGACGCCGTGCGCAGCACCCGCGTGGAGCGGCGCGGCGGGGTGGGGCGCGCGGTGGTCGCCCGGGCCGCGCCCGCCCCGCCGGACGTGGCGGTGGTGTTCTCCACCAGCGGCCGCAACCCGTACCCGGTCGAGGTCGCCGAGGAGTGCGCGGCGCGCGGCGTGCCGGTCGTCGCGGTGACCTCGGCGCGGGCGTCGGAGGGCGCCGCGGCGCGGGCCGCGACGACGCTGGCCGACCACGCCGCCATCGTGCTGGACACCCGCGTCCCGCCCGGCGACGTGCTGCATCCCGCGGAGGAGCCGCGCACGGCGGCGGTCTCCACGATCCTCGCCGCGTACGCGTGGTCGCGGGTGCTGGCCGCGCTCGACGACCTCGCGGCGGCGCGCGGCGTGGAACTCCCCCGCTGGACGAGCGCGAACGTCCCCGGCGGCGACGAGGTGAACGTCGCGCTGCTGGAGCGGTACCGGCACCGTGTGCCCGAGCTCACGGGCGAGTAGGAACCGGGGCTCTTCCTGCGGCGTTTCTCATATCGACCGGCTCGCCCCCTATGGCATGATGCGGGCCACATCGGAGCAGAGCGAGGAGCGAGATGACCAGACCGACCGAGGACGACCTTCTTGCCGTGTTCAGGCGCGCGGACCTCGGCGGCGACGAGAGGCTCGACCTGATGGAGTTCACGCTCGTCCTGGAGGAGCTCGGGCTCTCCTGGACCCGAGCCGATACGCAGGACAGGTTCGAGAAGGCCGACAGCAACCTCGACGGGTTCATCTCCTACGGCGAGTTCCGCGCCATCCTGGAGTCCCAGGGCTGGGCCGAGGGCCCGCTGCCCGGCGCGCGCGCCTGAACGGCGGCGAGGGGCCCGCCGGCGCGGCCGGCCGGGCCCCTGCGTATGCGGCGGCCGGGGTCAGACCTCGCGGCCGCGCAGTTCGCGGTACCGGCGGACGAGGGCGGCGGTGGACGGGTCGGGCGTCCGCGCGGGCGGCTCGCCGGAGGTGAGCGCGGGCGCGAGGTCCATGGCCATGACCTTGCCGAGTTCGACGCCCCACTGGTCGAAGGAGTCGATGCCCCAGATCGTCCCCTCCACGAACACGATGTGCTCGTAGAGGGCGACCAGCGAGCCGAGGGTCTTGGGCGTCAGCTTCGGCACGAGGATCGTGCTGGTCGGGCGGTTGCCCGGCATGACCTTGTGCGGGACGAGCTCCGCGGGCGTCCCCTCGGCGGCGATCTCCTCGGCGGTCTTGCCGAACGCGAGCGCGGAGGTCTGCGCGAGCAGGTTCGCGGTCAGCAGGTCGTGCATGCTCCCCGCCCCCTCCACCACGGGCTCCTCGAACGGCTCGGCGAACCCGATGAAGTCGGCCGGGACGAGCCGGGTGCCCTGGTGCAGGAGCTGGTAGAAGGCGTGCTGGCCGTTCGTCCCGGGCTCGCCCCAGAAGATCGCGCCGGTCTGCGCGACGACGGGCGCTCCGTCGGCCCGCACCGACTTGCCGTTGGACTCCATCGTGAGCTGCTGGAGGTAGGCGGGGAAGCGGGCCAGGCGCTGGCTGTAGGGCAGGACGGCCCGCGTCTGCGCGCCGAAGAAGTCGGTGTACCAGACGCCGAGCAGCCCCATCACGACCGGCATGTTCCGCTCGAACGGCGCGGCGCGGAAATGCTCGTCGATCTCCCGGAACCCGGCGAGCATCTCGCGGAACGCCTCGCCGCCGATCGCGATCATCAGCGAGAGGCCGATGGCGCCGTCGACGGAGTAGCGGCCGCCGACCCAGTCCCAGAAGCCGAACATGTTCGCGGTGTCGATGCCGAATCCGGCGACGCGCTCCGCGTTGGTCGACACCGCGACGAAGTGCCGCGAGACGGCCTTGTCGTCGCCGAGCCGCTCGACGAGCCACTGCCGCGCGACCTTGGCGTTGGTGAGGGTCTCCAGCGTCCCGAACGTCTTGGAGCTGATGACGAACAGCGTCTGCTCGGGGTCGAGGCCGGCGAGCTTCCCGACGATGTCGGCCGGGTCGATGTTGGACACGAACCGGCACGAGATCCCGGCGTCCGCGTAGTCGTGGAGGGCCTCGTAGGCCATGGCGGGGCCGAGGTCGGAGCCGCCGATGCCGATGTTGACGACGGTCGTGATGCGCTTGCCGGTGAAGCCCGTCCACTCCCCCGAGCGGACGCGTCCGGCGAAGGCGGCCATCTCGTCCAGGACGGCGTGCACGTCGCCCGCGACGTCCTGCCCGTCCACGGTCAGGGCCTCGCCGGGCGGGAGCCGCAGCGCGGTGTGCAGGACGGCGCGGTCCTCGCTGACGTTGATGCGCTCCCCGGTGAACATCGCCTCGATGCGGCCGCGCAGCCCGGCCCGCTCGGCGAGCGCCGCCAGCAGCCTCATCGTCTCGCCGGTGACGCGGTGCTTGGAGTAGTCCAGGTGGAGATCCCCCGCGGTGACGGTCATGCGGCCGGCGCGCCCCGGATCGTCCGCGAAGAGCTCGCGCAGGTGCCGCCCGGCGATCTCCGCCTGATGCCCGGCCAGCGCGGACCACTCGGGCGACTCGGTGATATCAGCCATTGCCTCTCTCATCTCCTCGCGGGGCGAGTCATCTCCTCGCGGGGCGAGACGGGCACCGTTGTCCCCCGGGCGCCGCGCCGTCCCCCACGGCGATCATAGGTCGACCGCGCGTGACCGTATCAGGCTCTCCCCCGCCGCGCGGCCGGACCGCCCTTTCGGGGCGCGGGGGCCGCCCGCCACCGGGAGCCGGGCCCGCCGGTAGGGTCGCGGCCACGGCGCCGGGTGCAGGAGGCGCCCGGACGAGCGAGGTCCCCGGATGAGCGAGGCCCCCTTGGAACTCACGCGGATGTTCGACCTGACGCCGCTCGGCGAGGACTCCTTCCTCGCCACCTCCCCGTCGGTGGGACGGCCGCGGCTGTTCGGCGGGCAGGTCGCCGGGCAGAGCCTGCGCGCCGCGTGCCTGACGGCCGGGGGGCGCCCGCCGCATTCCCTGCACGCCTACTTCATCCGCCCGGGGACGCCGGACGAGCCGCTGACCTTCGACGTGTCCCGCACCCGGGACGGGCGCTCGTTCTCCACCCGGCACGTCACCGCGAGCCAGGGCGGGAAGCCGATCCTGGAGCTGATCGCCTCGTTCCACGACCCGGAGGACGGGTTCGACTGGCAGGCCGACCCGCCGTCCGGCACGCCGGGTCCTGAGGGGCTGCCGGGGCTCGCGCTTCCGTCGTTCTTCAGGCACCCCGTGGGGTTCGACGTCCGTGTGGTGGACCCGCCCGGCGAGGGCGAGTGGCCGATCTCGCACCCGTTCTGGATCCGGGCGTCCGCGCCGGTCGGCGACGATCCCGCGCTGCACGCGTGCCTGGCCGCCTACCTGTCGGACATGGGGGTGGTCAGCAGCGCCCGCGCGCCGGGCTCGCCGAGGAGGCTGGTCACGGCGGTCACGCTGGACCACGCGATGTGGTTCCACCGGCCGCCGCGCGTCGACCAGTGGCTGCTCTACTCGGTGGACCCGGTGACGAACCACGGCGCCCGCGGCCTCGCGCGCGGAACGCTCCACACGGCGGACGGGACGCTGCTGGTCTCGGTCGCGCAGGAGGCGCTGCTGCGTCCCGCGTCCTGACCGCGGCTCAGGCGTCGGCGGCGGCCAGGGCCGGGGCGGGCCGCGGGGCGGCGGCGTGGGAGGGGACCGCGGCGGCGGCGCGCGCCCTGCGGATCCGGGCCAGCCCGTACGCGGCGGCGACGGCGGCGGTGAGGCAGAGGGCCCCGGCGAGCATCAGCGCGGCGCGGGGACCCAGCGTGTCGCTCAGCACGCCCAGGGCGGGGCCGCCGAACGCGCCGGACGCGGCGCCGACCATGCCCTGCGCGGAGATGACGCGGCCCCGCAGGTGGCCGGGGCTGTCGAGCTGCGTCCGGGTGCTGACGGTGGTGTCCAGGACGACGGCGCAGGCGGCGATCGGCAGCATCGCGGCGCCGAACAGCAGCAGGTTCGGCGCGGCGCCGCTGAGCATCTGCCCGGTCGCGCAGAGCGCCGCGGTGATCAGCAGCAGCCGGAGCGGGAGCCGGGCGCGGGACGCCGCGTAGACGCCGCCGAGGACGGTCCCGACGGCGAACGCCACCGACAGCGCGCCGTACCCGGCGGCGCCGGCGTCCAGGGGGCCCTGGCTCATCGCCGCCATCGTGACCTGGTAGTTGCGGCCGAGGCTGCCGAGCATGAACGCCAGCCCGAACATGATCAGGAGCCGGGGCGAGGCCAGCACGTACCGGAATCCGGCGGCGATCCCGCGCTCCCCCGGCTCGGCGGGCGGAAGCGTGTAGAACTCCTGCGGGCGCATCAGCGCGATGGCGACGAGGACGCCGAGGAAGCTCACGGAGTTCGTCACGAACGCGCCGGGCACGCCGGCGAGGGGGATCACCACCCCGGCGAGGCTCATCCCGAGGATGCGGCCGCCCGAGCTGAGCACCGAGCCGAGCGCCAGCCCGTTGGACAGGTCGTCCGGCCCGACGACCTCGGCGCCGAACCGGCCGAGGGCGGGCGAGGTGAGGGCGGTGATGACGCCCGAGACCAGCGAGATCGCGTACAGCTGCCCGGTGGTGGACGGGTCGCCCGCCGCGATGAGGGCGAGCAGCGCCGACAGCAGCGCCTGCCCGGCCTGCCCCGCCGCGACGACGTACCGGGTGGGCAGCCGGTCGGCGATCACCCCGCCCCACGGCCCGATCAGCATGGTCGGCAGGGCCTGCAGCACCAGGCCGAGGCCGACGCTCGTCGCCGAGCCGGTGATGGAGAGGATGAGCCAGTTCAGCGCGAGGACCTGCATCCACGTCCCGGTGATCGAGACGAAGTCCGCGGTGGCCCACAGCCGGTAGTTGTGATGGCGCAGCGAGCGCAGCATCACCGGGAACGCCAAGGTCTTCTCCCTTTAAAGTCACGTCAAAGCGCATTAAACGCAAGGTGTCTTTGGTGCGTTCCAAACCACCGAGGTGTATGAGACATGTCACGTTTGACCTGGGCAAAGGCGGGCGACCTGCGGGGCGGCGGATTCCCCTGCGCGGAGGGGCCTAGGCTCGCCTTCGGCCGCCCGGTCCCGGGCGGGCGAGCACTCTGGCGTGGGGATGGGAGTCCGGGTGGGCGAGCGGGCGTTCTGGGTGGGCACCTACACCGGCGGGGCCGGCGGCGGCGCGGGCGTGTACCGGGCGGTGCGGCGCGCCGACGGCTCCCTGGCGGCGCCGCGGCTCGCGGCCGAGGCCGCGTCCCCGTCCTACCTGGCCCTGCATCCCGGCGGGAGCGTCCTCTACGCGGTGCGGGAGGAGGACGCGGGCGGCGTCCTCGCCTACGAGGTGACCGGCGGGCGGCTGCGGGAGATCGGAAGGCGCGCGGCGGGGGCGCTGCCGTGCCACCTGTCCGTGGCGCCCGGGGGCGGGCACCTGGTCGTCGCCGACTACGGGTCCGGGACGGTCAGGGCCGTCCCCCTCGACCCGGACGGCCGGTTCGCCGGGGACCCGGACGCGGCCGCGGGGCATGGGAGCGGGCCGAGGTCCGACCGGCAGGAGGGTCCGCACGCCCACGCGAGCGCCCACGCCCCCGACGGGACCGTCCTGACGACCGACCTGGGGGCCGACCTCGTCCGCTCGTTCCGGATCGAGCGCGGTGCGCTGCGGCTCACCGGGGAGACGCCCCTCCCGGCCGGATGCGGGCCGCGGCACCTGGTCGTCCACCCGGGCGGGTACGTGCACGTGGTCACCGAGCTGGCCGCGACCGTGCTCGTGCTGCGGCCGCTGGACGGGTACGCCGCCCTGGAGATCGCGGCCGAGTCCCCCGCGACGGCGGACCCGGCGGGCGGCGCGGCGCAGTGCGCGGCGATCAAGCTCGGCGCCGGCGCCCGGTACGTGTACACCTCCACGCGCGGCACGGACGTGGTGACGGCCCACCGGGTGCTGGACGGCGGCGCGGCGCTCGAGCCCGTCGCCGACGTCTCGTCCGGCGGGAGCTGGCCCCGCGACCTGCACGTGGACGGCGAGTGGATGCACGTCGCCAACGAGCGCAGTGACACGATCGCGACGTTCCGGATCGGGCCGGACGGCGTCCCCGCACCGGCGGGAACACCGCTGGGCGTGCCGTCACCGGTGTGCGTGATCCCCGCCTGACCGGCGTTTCCCGGAGGGCGCCCCGGGCACCTCCCCGGTGAAGAGCGGACATCCGGACATCGGACACCGACCGGGAGCATCCCGACATGACGCATCCTGACAAAACGACGATCGCCACGACCAATCCCGCGACGGGAGAGGTCGAGAAGACCTTCGACGCGCTGGCCGAAGAGGAGGTCGACCGGCGCATCGCGCGCGCGGCGGAGACGTTCGCCTCCTACCGGACGACGAGCATCGGCCGGCGAGCGGAGTGGATGCACGCCGCGGCGGACATCCTCGACCGGGAGGCGGACCGGATCGCCGCGATGCTGACGACGGAGATGGGCAAGACCCTGAAGGCCGCCCGGGCTGAGGCGCAGAAGTGCGCGAAGGCGTGCCGGTTCTACGCCGACAACGCGGCGGGCTTCCTCGCCGACCGCCGTCCCGCCGACGCCGAGGACGTGGGGGCGCGGGACGCCTACGTCCGCTACCAGCCGCTCGGGCCGGTCCTCGCGGTCATGCCGTGGAACTTCCCGCTCTGGCAGGTGATCAGGTTCGCGGCGCCGGGGCTGATGGCGGGCAACGTGGGGCTGCTGAAGCACTCCTCGAACGTCCCGCAGACGGCCCTGTTCCTGGAGGACCTGTTCCGCCGGGCCGGGTTCCCCGAGGGCGCGTTCCAGACGCTGCTGATCGGGTCGTCCAAGGTGGAGCGGGTGCTGCGCGACCCGCGGGTGAAGGCCGCGACGCTCACCGGCAGCGAACCGGCCGGGCGGTCCGTCGCCTCGATCGCCGGCGACGAGGTGAAGCCGACCGTCCTGGAACTCGGCGGCAGCGACCCGTTCGTGGTGATGCCGTCCGCCGACCTGGAGGCGGCAGCGCGGACGGCGGCGGAGTCGCGGTGCCTCAACAACGGGCAGAGCTGCATCTCGGCCAAGCGCTTCATCGCCGACACCCGCTGCGCCGACGAGTTCGAGCGGCTGTTCGTGGAGAACATGCGCGCGCAGAAGGTCGGCGACCCGATGGACGACTCCACCGACGTCGGCCCGCTCGTCAGCGAGGAGGGACGCGCCGGCGTCGAGGAGCTGGTCGCCGACGCGGTGGGCAAGGGCGCGGCGGTGCTGTGCGGCGGCGAGCGGCCGGAGGGGCCGGGCTTCTTCTACCCGCCGACCGTGATCTCCGGTGTGACGCCCGATATGCGCATGTACCACGAGGAGGTCTTCGGGCCGGTCGCGTCGCTGTTCCGGGTCGACGGGGTGTCGGAGGCGGTCGAGGTCGCGAACGCGACGGGCTTCGGGCTCGGCTCGAACGCCTGGACGCGCGACGACGCCGAGCGGGAGCGGTTCGCCCGCGAGCTGGACGCCGGGCAGGTCTTCGTCAACGGGAAGACGACGTCCTATCCCGAGCTGCCGTTCGGCGGCACGAAACGCTCCGGCTACGGGCGCGAGCTGTCGGAAGAGGGCATGCACGCGTTCTGCAACGCCAAGACGGTGTGGGTCGGCTGACGCGTCACAGCTCCACGACGCGGCCGATGCCCGCTTCGCGGGCGCGGCCGACGATGACGGAGGCCGCGGCGGTGTCCTGGACTCCCACGCCGACGCTGTTGTAGAAGACGATGTCGCCGCCGGACTCCCGCCCCGCTGCGAGGCCCGCGACGACCGGGCCGAGCGGCCGCACCCGCTCGGGGCTGAGGTGCCCCGCCCGGACGGCGGCCACCACGGGGCCCGCGTGCTCCAGCGCGGTGGGCACGTGGTCCACCACCACGGCGGCGGCGCGGGTGACGACGCCGTCGTCCACCTCCGCCCGGTCCGGAGCGAAGGAGCCGACGCTCAGCACCGTGCAGCCGGGCCGGAGCCACGCGCCGAGGACGACCGGTTCCCGGCTGGTCGTGGCGGTGACGACGATCTGCGCGCCCTCGACGGCGTCGCGGGCGGAGGCCGCCGCCTCGACGGGGATGCCGAGCTCGTCCGACAGCTCGGCGGCGACGCCGCACGCCTCCGGGTCGCGGCAGGCCAGCGCCACCCGGGCGATGGGGCGGACCTCCGCCATCGCCCGGACGTGCGCGCGGCCCTGCACGCCGCAGCCGATCACGGCGAGCCGGGACGCGTCCGGCAGCGCGAAATGGTCGGCCGCGACCGCGCTCGCCGCCGACGTGCGCAGCGTCGTCACGGCATCGCCCTCGATGATCGCGACGGGCCGTCCGTCCACCGGGTCCTGGACGGTCACGAGCGCCGCGACGGTCGGCAGGCCGCGCGCCGCGTTCCCCGGGTTGACGCTGCCGAACTTGGAGACGGCGCCGGTTCCGGGCAGGCGGGAGACGTAGCAGAACGCGACGTCGCCGCCGGGGCCGTCCAGCAGGAGCCTCGGCGCGAGCCGCGCCTCCCCGCGGCCGAGCGCCCCGAACGCCTCGCGCTGCGAGGCGATCGCCGCCGGAAGGTCGAACACCGCGCGCACGTCGGCGGCGGACAGCAGCAGGATGCCGGCCATGTCAGTCCTGCTGGGGCCGCTTGGACACCAGCGTCAGGACGTCGTACTTGGCGACCGAGGCCCCTTCCTGGTTGGTGACGTCGGTGTCCCAGCGGACCTCGCCGTAGCCGGCGCCCTCACGCGGCGAGATCTGCTTGGCGGTGAGCGTGACGGTCAGTTCGTCGCCCGGCTTGACGGGGGTGAGGAACCGCAGGTTCTCCAGCCCGTAGTTCGCCAGGACCGGCCCGGGGTCGGGCTCGACGAACAGGCCCGCCGCGAACGACACGACGAGGTAGCCGTGCGCGACCCGGCCGCCGAAGAACGGGTTGGCCCTCGCGGCCTCCTCGTCCATGTGGGCGTAGAAGGTGTCGCCGGTGAACTCCGCGAAGTGCTCCACGTCGGCGAGGGTGACGACGCGGGGGCCGCCGACGGCGGTGTCCCCGACGCGCAGGTCCTCCAGGTGCTTGCGGAACGGGTGCTCGCCGGTGACCGTCCGGTCGGTGCCGGGGACCCACCGCCCGGTGATCGAGGTGAGCATCGCGGGCCCGGCCTGCACGGCGGTGCGCCGCATGTGGTGCACGACCCCGCGGATCCCGCCCATCTCCTCGCCGCCGCCCGCGCGCCCGGGGCCGCCGTGGACGAGGGCGGGCAGCGGCGAGCCGTGCCCGGTGGACTCCCCGGCGTCCTCGGAGTTCAGCACCAGCAGCCGCCCGTGCCACGGCGCGGTGCCGAACACGACGTCCCGCGCGAAGGCGGCGTCGCCGGTGACGATCGACCCGGCGAGGCTGCCGCGGCCGCGCACCGCCAGCTCGACCGCCCGGCCGGCGCCGTCGTAGGGCAGCAGCGTGCTGACCGGCCCGAACGCCTCGACCTCGTGCGGCTCGGCGCGGCCGGTGTCGTCGGCGCGCAGCAGGATCGGCGACATGAACGCGCCGCGTTCGGCGTCGGCGCCGCGCACGTCCACGCGTTCGGGGTCGCCGAAGACGACGCGCCCCGCGTCCATCAGCGCCTTCAGCGAGCGGCGAACCTCTTCGCGCTGGTCGAGGCCGGCCAGCGCGCCCATCCGCACGTCCGGGTCGGCCGGGTTCCCGACCGTGACCCTGGACAGCCGCTCGCGGACGGCCTCGGCGACGTCGTCGATGAGCGCGGCGGGGACCAGCGCGCGGCGGATCGCGGTGCACTTCTGGCCGGCCTTGACGGTCATCTCCGCGACGAGCTGCTTGACGTACAGGTCGAACTCCTGCGTCCCGGGCGCGGCGTCCGGCCCGAGGATCGAGCAGTTCAGCGAGTCGGCCTCGGCGTTGAACCGGACGGCGTTCCCGACGATCGCGGGGTGGGTGCGCAGCAGCCGCGCCGTGGACGCCGATCCGGTGAACCCGACGATGTCCTGCTCGGTGAGGTGGTCGAGCAGGTCACCGGCGTCGCCGCAGATCATCTGCACGGTGCCCTCCGGCAGGATGCCGGACTCGACGATCAGCTCGACGAGCCGGGCCGTCAGATAGGCGGTCTGGCTCGCGGGCTTGATCAGGCTCGGCACCCCGGCGAGGAACGCGGGCGCGAGCTTCTCCAGCGGCCCCCACACCGGGAAGTTGAAGGCGTTGATCTGCACCGCGACGCCGTGCGACGGGGTGCACAGGTGCTGCCCGACGAACGTCCCGCCCTTGCCGAGCGGCTCGACGTCCCCCTCGATCAGCACCGTGTCGTTCGGCAGCTCGCGTTTGCCCTTGCTCGCATAGCCGAACAGGACTCCGATGCCGCCGTCGATGTCGAACTTCGAATCGCCCAGCGTCGCGCCCGTGCGCGCCGACAGCGCGTACAGCTCCTCGCGGTGCTCCCGCAGGTGGGAGCCGAGCGCCTTCAGCAGGGCGGCGCGCTGGTGGAACGTCAGCTCCCTCAGCACCGGGCCGCCGGCCGTCCGCCCGTACTCCAGGGCGGCGCCCTTGTCGATCCCCGCCGAGGAGATCCGGGCGACCTCCTCTCCCGTGACGGCGTCGCGCAGCGGCGCCCCCTCGTCCTCCGGAGCACGCCATGAACCCGACACATAACTGCGCAGCACGACCACCGGGACCTCCTTGTCCGCGTCTCTGAGTCTTCCTGCCACCCATCAGCCTGGTTCACGCATCGCAGAGATGACAGCCGGGACGCGGTCCGTTTGTGTACTCATATTGGAATGAAGCGTTCCGTTCTGCTATAGTGGAACCGAACGTTCCGTTCTACAAGGGAGCCGTACATGACCGTCCTCGTGACCGGTGCCACCGGAACCGTCGGCCGCCACATCGTCGCCGAACTGCTGCGGGCGGGAGAGTCCGTCCGGGCGCTGACCCGCGACCCGGCCAAGGCCGTACTGCCCGAAGGCGTGGAGGTCGTCCAGGGTGATCTGGCCGACCCGGACGGCCTCGTCCCCGCTTTCGACGGCGTCACCGCCGTGCACCTGATCAACTTCGCCGGCGACGGCTACGCCCCGATGGAGACCGGCCCCCAGATCGTCGACCTGGCGGTCAAGAGCGGCGTCCGGCGCGTCACGCTCCTCGGCGGGCGCTCCGAGGGCGGCCTGGAGCGGGCACTCGCGGGCAGCGACCTGGAGTGGACGTTCCTCAACCCGGTCGAGTTCATGGCCAACACCCTGCAGTGGTGGGCCGCGTCCGTCCGGGCCGAGGGCGTGGTCCGCGAGCCGTTCGGCGGGCGCCGGAGCAGCCTCGTCCACGAGGCCGACATCGGCGCGGTCGCGGCGGCCGTGCTGACCCGCGGCGGCCACGCCGGGCGGACCCTCGTCATCACCGGCCCGGAGGCGATCACCACCGCGCAGAAGGTGGACATGCTCGCGGCGGCGACCGGCCGGGAGATCCGGTTCGCCGAGCTGTCCGAGGACGAGGCGCGCGCCAAGTGGCGCGGCGAGGGCATGACGGACGACCTCATCGGGTTCCTGCTCGACGCGCTCGGCAACACCCCGGTCGAGGGCCGCACCGTCTCCCGCGTCGTGGAGGAGGTCACCGGACGCCCCGCGCGGCCGTTCTCGCAGTGGGCCGAGGAGCACGCGGACGCGTTCCGGGCTTGAGGAGCAGAGGAACAGATGTTGTGGATCTGTTCCAAGGGTGAATACGCTGCCGGTCATGGTCACGCGCACCCGGATCTCCGCCGAGCTGAACGGGCTGCGGGCCGCCGTCCGCGCCGGGATGATCGGCCCGATGCCCCCGAGGGCCCTCGCCGCGACGGCGCGGGCCCTGCGGGGGTACGGGCCGCTCGGCGCCGCGACGGCGCTGCCCGCGCACCGGTTCCCCGACCGCACCGGCCTCGTCGACGAACGCGGAACCCTCACGTTCGGTGAGCTGGCACCGGCGCTGCAACGCCCTCGCGAACGCCCTGCGGTCGCGCGGCGTCGGCGTCGGCGACACCGTGGGAATCCTGTGCCGCAACCACCGCGGCCTGCTGGAGGCGATGTCGGGGGCGGCGAAGACGGGCGCGTCCGTCCTGTTCCTCAACACCGACTTCGCCGCGCCCCAGCTCCGCGACGCCGTGGAACGCGAGGGCGTCACCGTGCTGGTGCACGACGAGGAGTTCGCCGCCGTCGCGGACGGCCTCGACCTGCCCCGCTTCACCGAATCCGACCTGGACGACCTCATCGGCGGCGCGGACGGCGCGCCGCCGCCCGCCCCGTCCCGGCACGGCTCGATGGTGATCCTCACCAGCGGCACGTCCGGGCGGCCGAAGGGCGCGCCGCGGTCGCAGTCCCCGTCGATGGCGCTGCCCGGCGGCATCCTGTCGAAGGTGCCGTTCCGGAGCGGGGAGGCCATGTTCGTCGGCCCGCCGCTGTTCCACGGCCTCGGCCTCACCTCCGCCGTCCTCGCGCTGGGGCTCGGGTCGACGCTCGTCCTGCGCCGCCGGTTCGACGCGGAGCGGGTCCTCGACGACCTGGAGGAGCATCGCTGCACGTCGCTCGTCGCCGTCCCGGTGATGCTCAGCCGCATCCTCGCCGTCCCCGGTGTGCAGACGCGCGACCTGTCCCGCCTCAAGGTGGTCATGACGGGCGGGGCGCGGCTGGACGCCGGGCTCGGCGGCCGCGCGCTGGCGGCGTTCGGGCCGTCGCTCTACAACTTCTACGGTTCGACCGAGGCGTCCTGCATCACGATCGCCACCCCGGACGACCTGGCCGCCGCGCCCGGCTGCGTCGGCCGCCCGCCCGCCGGCACCACCGTCGCGATCCTCGGCGACGACGACCGGCCCGTGCCGCCGGGCGCCACCGGGCGGATCTTCGTCGACACCCCCGCCCGGTTCGGCGGCTACACCGGCGGGGGCGGCAAGGACGAGGTCGGCGGCCTGATGGCGGTCGGCGACCTCGGCCACCTGGACGCCGGCGGCCGGCTGCACGTCGACGGCCGCGCCGACGACATGATCGTCTCCGGCGGCGAGAACGTCCACCCCGGCGAGGTCGAGGACCTCCTCGCCGCCCATCCCGGCATCGGGGAGGCCGCCGTCGCCGGCGTCCCCGACGAGGAGTTCGGGCACCGGCTGCGCGCCTACGTGGTCGCCCCGGGCCTCACCGAGGACGACGTCAAGGGCCACGTCGCCGCGAACCTCGCCAGGCACAAGGTCCCCCGGGACGTGGTCTTCCTGGAGGCGCTCCCCCGCAACCCGGCGGGAAAGGTCGTCAAGCACGCCCTCCCGGACGCCGCCCGCCTACCTCCGAGGTAATCGCCTGCACGACGCCGGGTCCGTAGCGTCACGGTCATCGACGATGAGAGGGGAATCCCGATGACCGCGACCCGTTCCATCACCTCCGACGGCCTGTTCGCCGACGCGCGCCGCCTGCTTCGTCTCGCGCTCCGCCTGGACGCCGTCGTGACGGGCGTCAACGGCCTGGCCTACCTGGCGCTGGCCGGACCGCTCGAAGAACTCCTCGGCCTGGACGCCGGACCGGGCCGCGTGATCGGCGTGTTCCTGCTCGTCTACGCGGCCGCCGTGTGGGCGGTCTCGATGCCCGCCCGCCCCCACCGCCACGCCGTGAGCGCGGTGGTGGAGGCGAACCTGCTGTGGACGGTCTTGAGCATCGTCACGGTGGTTCTGGGCTGGTTCTCCCTGAACACCGTGGGCACCGTCTGGGCGGTGCTCCAGGCGATCGTGGTCGCGGGTTTCGCGGCGGTGCAGTACACCGCGCTCCGCCGCGACGAGCCCCGCTGACGCGGTCAGGACCAGGGTCTGACGTCCCAGGCGGTCTGGCGGACCTCCACGTGCTCGGACCGGCGCAGCTCGCCGAGGAGGTCGCGCCAGCCGCCGGGCCACCCGGCGACCGGGCCCATCTGCCGGACCAGCGCCGCGGCCAGCAGGTGCGACGCGACGTCGCCCCGGCCGGCGAGCAGCCGCGCGGCGGGCAGCAGCCGCGCGGGCCCGCCCTGCCGGCGGACGCCGTGGCCGCCGACCGCCTGGAACAGGCGTCTCTCGCAGAGAGCGGCGGTCAGGGCGGGACGGCCGCGCAGCAGGTCCGCCAGGGCGGCCAGCTCGTCCGCCACGCGCTCGGCGGTGACATCGTCCTCGGTGAGGTGCGCCGAGCTGAGCGCGACGCCCGCCGCCTGGGCGGCGTAGAGAGGATGCCCGGCGAGGATCCGGACCGCCCGGCGGGCCAGCGACGCGTTGGGGTGGCCGGCGGGCAGGCCGCCGACCGTCTGCGCGATGGCCGTGGCCCGCACCCGCGCCCGGTCGTCGAGGTCGGCGCCCACCAGGGCGGAGAGCACGTCGAGCGCCTCCTCCCCCACCGACCCCGTCTTGACGAGGGCGTGCAGAACATGGATTTCGTCGTCCCCGGCGGGGTCGCGGGGATCGGCGACGGCGGCGAGGACGGCTCCGAACCCTTCCTCGTACCAGGGCGCCCACGCGCCGAACGCCTTGGACGCCCGGAACCGGACGCCCGGTCCGTCCGCGGCGGAGACCAGCCGGCGGACGAGCGCGGCGTAGGCGGGGCGGTGCGCGGGCGCGTACTCCGAAGGCTTCGCCTGGAAGAGCGTGCGCAACATCGGCTCCGACGCGTACGGGCCCGCGGCGTCGTAGAGCGCGTCGAGCACGCGGTGATCCTCGGGGTTGCGGCGCAGGGCCGCCGCGACGGCGACCCGGACGTCGCGGTGCAGGCCGGGGTCTCTCCAGGCGTGGAGGAGGACGCCGGCCGCGTCCGGGACCCGCAGTCGTTCGAGGAGCCGGGCGGCCTGCTTCCGGGAGGTCACCTTCCCGTCCGGGCCGGTCAGCGCCTCCGCCAGGGCCGGTCCGAGCCTGGACGGCGGCACCGACGCGCCGCACCGGCCCACGGCCGCGACCGCCACCGCCGAGCGCGGGCCCCGCGCATGGACGAGGAGCATCGCGAGGGCCTCGGCCGGGCGGTCCGTGCCCGCCATCGCCTCCAGCGCCGCCTCGGCGAGGACGGTCTCGTCCTCCCGTTCCGCCCACGGCACGAGGTCCCCGAGCCCGCCGGGAAGCCGGCCGAGGCCGGCGACGGCGCCGATTCTGGCGTCCACGGGTCTCCGCTCGTCCCGGACGGCCGCGGCCAGCACCGCCCGCACGCGCTCGGTCTGCGGCGGCGTCCAGCGGCCCGGATCCTGCGGCCGGACGTCCGGAACCCATTCGACGGCCTCGAACCGGCCCTCCCGGCCACCGTCGAGGACGGGCGGGAGGAGGTCGGTGCGGCGCCCGGCGACGACGCGCCACACCTCGGGCAGGACGATGGCGGACGCGTCGGCGGCCAGGAGGTCCACGGCGCGTTCCGCACGCCGCGCCGGGTCGGCGAGCCACAGTGCCGCCGCCTCGCGGGCGAGGGGCTCGGGCGCGTCCAGGATCGCCGCGCGCAGGTCGTCCTGGAGGTCCGCCTGCGCGAACGCCCTCCGTCCGAGGGAACGGGCCAGCGCGATGACGGTCTCGTGGTCGCGCAGGTGCGGGCGCAGCACGTCCAGGAGGCGGCGTTCCCCGCCGCGCGGCAGCACCCGGCCGAGCCGGTGGCCGTCGAGCGCCTCCGGCCCGTGTCTCGCCACGAGCCCGGCGTAGGCGCCGAACGCCCAGCGGGTGAGCGCGGGCGGCGCCTCGTCGCCGAGCATCCGGTCCGCCAGATCGCGCAGCCTCCGGCGGGTGCCCTGGGAGGAGTCGCGTGCCGTCACGGCCGAGTCGGCGATGGCGGCGAACGGCTGGGCGCACGAGTCGGCCAGGAGGCGGAGCGGCACGGACGCGAGGGCGGCGATGAACGTTCCCCTCAGCGGGTCCTGCTCGTTGCGCGTGCGATCCGCGAGTTCGGTGACCAGGCTCAGCAGGAGCGCGGAGTCTCCGGTGCGGGCGGTCAGCTCGATCAGCAGCGTGCGGGCGAGGCCGCGGCGGCGTGGATCGCCGCGGAACGCCGCCTCCCGGACGGGCCCGGCCGCCTCCCCGTAGGGCAGGTGGGCCGTGAGCTTGAGCGGGATCTCCGGATCGTCCAGCCGGGACCGCGCGGAATGCCACACCGAGCCGTGCCATTCCAGCATCCGGCGGGCCTCGGCCGCCGCCCGGTCAGGCGGCAGGAGACCGAGCAGCCGGAAGTTCCGCATTCCCGCGGGCGGCTGCCCGTACCGCTCCTGCGCCAGGTCGAAGACCTCCCCGCGGCGGCCCGGCGGGACGTGGACGAGGAGATCCCTCAGCCAGTACGGCTCGCCCGGCAGGAACTCGCGGAGGTCCCGCGCCGGAAGGCCGCCCAGGTATGCGAAGCACGCCCACGGCAGGCGGCCCCTCCGGCGCCCCATCCGCCGCACCGCCCGCGCGGCGCGGACCACGTCCACCCTGAACAGCGCCGGAACGAGCGAGCGCGGAAGATACGCGGCGGGCTGGCGAGAGCCGTCGAGTTCCACCAGTTCCAGCAGGCCCGCCGGATCGCGCCGCGCC
This sequence comes from Spirillospora sp. NPDC048819, assembly GCF_040650055.1. Classification (NCBI taxonomy): domain Bacteria; kingdom Bacillati; phylum Actinomycetota; class Actinomycetes; order Streptosporangiales; family Thermomonosporaceae; genus Spirillospora; species Spirillospora sp. NPDC048819. Next base: position 57,439 of record NZ_JBEZGN010000043.1, read on the forward strand.
AGCGCCGGGAGACCGGCCCCGCACTGCCGCCACCACGACCTTTCGGACACGTGCTCACGGGCGTGGGCGAGGAACGGGCCGGGGTGGCGTTCGGCCAGGGCGCGCCAGGCGGTGACGCCGTGGGCCAGTTCGGGGAGGAGCCGCGTGACGGCGTCCCCCGAGCAGGCGGGCAGCAGCGCGGCGGCCTCCCGGTCTCCCCAGCGGGCCCGCACACCGGGGAGGAGCCGGTCGGCGAGGGCGGTGCGGCGGGCATGGCGGAGCATCCGGTAGAACGCGCGGCGCAGGTCGGCGGGCGCGTCGTCCAGGACGGCCGCCGCGGCGTCGTCGGAGACGGGCAGGGTCCGGACGGCCCGGAGCGCGGCGCGCCGCAGAGCCATGTCGGGTCCCGCGAGCACCCGTTCGATGTACGGGAGGTCGCGGGCCGCCATGGCCATGTGCAGGGCGACGCGGCGCTCGTACCGCCCGCGTGCGGACAGGCCGGCGAGGAGGTCGCGGAGTTCGGGGGTCCCGGCGAGGTTCCGGGCGTGCAGGGCCAGTTCCCGCATGCGCGACGGGTACGGCAGGGATTCGAGGGCCGGTTCCCGGACCGGCTCGACGGGGCTCAACGGCCCGGGCGGAGACCGCCCTTCCTGAAGATCATGGGGTCGATGATGGCGGATCACCGCCGGTCCGGCAAGCGGGGCGGCACTGGAATACTCGTGACCATGACATATGTGGCCGACAGTGATCGATACGAGCGGATTCCCTACCGGCGCTGCGGGCGCAGCGGGCTGCGGCTCCCGGCGATCTCGCTGGGCCTGTGGCACAACTTCGGCGACGACCGTCCCCTGGACGCGCAGCGCGCCATCCTGCGCCGCGCGTTCGACCTCGGCGTCACGCATTTCGATCTGGCGAACAACTACGGGCCGCCGTACGGCTCCGCGGAGATCAACTTCGGCCGGGTCATGCGGGAGGACCTCCGGCCGTACCGGGACGAGATGATCATCTCCACCAAGGCCGGGTACGACATGTGGCCCGGCCCGTACGGCGAGTGGGGGTCGCGCAAGTACCTGCTCGCCAGCCTCGACCAGTCGCTGAGCCGGATGGGCCTGGACTACGTCGACATCTTCTACAGCCACCGTTTCGACCCCGAGACGCCGCTGGAGGAGACGATGGGCGCGCTGGACCGCGCCGTCCGGTCCGGGAAGGCGCTGTACGCGGGGATCTCGTCCTACTCCCCCGAGCGCACCGCGGAGGCGGCGGCGATCCTGCGGGAGATGGGGACGCCGCTGCTGATCCACCAGCCGTCCTACTCGATGCTCAACCGGTGGATCGAGGGCGGGCTCCTCGACACGCTCGGCCGGGAGGGCGTGGGCTGCATCGCGTTCTCGCCGCTGGCGCAGGGGATGCTGACCGACAAGTACCTCGGCGGCATCCCCGACGGATCGCGGGCCAGCAAGGGGACGTCGTTCTCGACGAGCCTCCTCACCGAGGAGAACCTGCGGCACGTCCGGACGCTGAACGAGATCGCCGCGGGGCGCGGGCAGTCGCTCGCCCAGCTCGCCCTCGCCTGGTCGCTGCGGGACGGCCGCGTCACCTCCGCCCTGATCGGCGCGAGCAGCGTCGCGCAGCTGGAGGAGAACCTCGCGGCCCTGGACCGGCTCGACTTCACCGCCGACGAGCTCGCCGCGATCGACCGGGACGCCGTCGAGGCGGGGATCAACATCTGGGCGGCCTCCAGCGCGGGCTGACCACCCGTGCGGGCCGGCCACCGTGCGCGCCGGCCACCGTGCGCGCCGGCCACCGGAAGGACTGCCGCGGCGCATGTGCATTGACCTGGCAGGACGGGGCACGAGCAGCACATGGAAGAGATGATGCTGCGCAGCGCCGCGTTCAACGACCACACGCTGATGCCGTCGGAGTACTCGCACGACAGCGGGGACGTCTCGCCGCCGCTGGAGTGGTCGCCGGCCCCCGAGGAGGTGGTGGAGCTCGCGCTGGCCTGCGAGGACCCGGACGCGCCGACCGGCACGTTCGCGCACTGGCTGCTCGCCGGCATCGACCCGGTGACGACGGCGCTGGACGCCGGTGAGCGGCCGACCGGGGCGGTCACCGGGCGCAACGACTTCGGCGCGGACGGGTACGGCGGGCCGAAGCCGCCGGCGGGCGACGACCCGCACCGGTACTTCTTCCGGCTCTACGGGCTGTCCGAGCCGTCCGGGCTCCGCCCCGGGTTCACGGCCGAGGACCTGCGCGCCGCCGTCCAGGAGAAGATCGTCGCGTCCGGCACGCTCGTCGGGACGTTCGTGAGGTGACCGTGGGCACCCCCGGCTCCGGCGACCCCGACCGCGACCCCACCGGTCGGGACGGCCCCGGCCGGCCCGAGTGGGACGACGCCGACGGGACCGCGCCCGAATGGCGGGATCCCGAGTGGCGCGGCCCCGGCTCGCACGGCCGCCACCGGCACCGGCAGCCGAGCGGGCGTGAGCCGCTGACCGCCCGCAGCCCGCTGCTGCTGCGGGCGATCCTGTCCGGCGTCGCCCTGGTCGGGACGGCGGCGGCCGCGGTGCTGTTCGCCGTGAGGGCGCAGGGCGACGGCGGGGACGGCGCCTGGGCGGCGGCCGCCGTCTGCGCGGTCGTCGCCGTCATCGCCGCGGTCGATCTGGTCGTCATCGCCCGGCGCACCCGGATGTGATCAGTAGCGGGTGAGCCGGGCGCGGGCGGCCTCCACGGCGGGCGGGACCGGGCGGCGGGCGCGGGCGAGCGCGGGCAGCGCGCGGGCCGCGTCCGCGAGGCCCGCCCGGCCGTCGCGGCTGCCCAGCCCGGACGCGGCGACGCGGGCGACCACCGGGAGCGGGCGGCGCAGCCACGCGGTCAGCAGCCGGTTGCGGGCCTCGCGGCGGCGGCGCGCCGCGGGGTCGCGGCCCGCCTTGGACGGGTGGTGGTGGACGACCAGTTCGGGAACGTAGGCCAACCCCCACCCGGCGGCGGCCAGGTCGAGGGCGAGCAGTTCCTCCTCCCCGGCGAAATGCAGGACGTCGTTGAAGCCGCCCGCGTCGAGGAACGCCTCGCGCCGCACGATGGCGGAGCAGGCGAGGAAGCCGAGGACGGCCGGGCCGGGCAGGCCGTCCGGCCGGCCGAGCGGCGCGCGGGCCATCTCCTCCGACACCGGCTCCGGCCGCTCCTCCTCACCGACGAGCACGCGGGCGGCGAGCAGCGCCGTCCGCGGGTGGGCGTCGAGGATCTCCACGGCGCGGGCCAGCGCGCCGGGCGCCCACCAGGAGTCGTCGTCGGCGAACGCGACGTAGCGGGTGGCGGCGTGCTCGGCCGCGGCGGTGCGGGCGGCGGCGCCGAGGTTGCGCGGCAGCCGCAGCACCGTGGCGCCGGCGGCCTCGGCGACGGCCGCGGTGGCGTCGGCGGAGGCGTTGTCGGCCACGATCACCGGGGCTTCGTGGCGCGCGAGGCTGCGGCGCAGTTCCGGGGCACGGTCACGGGTCGCGACGAGAACGGTCACATCGGGAACGGTCGCGTCAGGACCGATCACATCGGGAACGGTCGCGTCCGGACCAATCACGTCCGGAACGGTCGCGTCGGGACCGGTCGCGTCCGGAAGGGGCGCGTCCGGAAGGGGCGCGTCGGGAAGGGGCGCGTCGGGCATCGGCCGCTCTCCTAGCTCACGTATCGGCGTGCGGTGGACTCGCGCTGGGACGTTTCCAGGCGCCGGAGCCGGGCCTCGACGTCCGCCGGCAGCGTCCGGCGTTCGCGGGCCACCCAGGGCAGCCCCGCGGCGGCGTCGGCGAGCGCGCCCGCCGTGACGCGGTCGCGCGGCAGCGTGCGCAGCAGCCCGGCGGTGCGCCGCACTGCGGCGGGCAGCGGGCGGCGCAGCCAGGTGAACCACAGCGTATTGCGGATGCCGTGGCGGCGCCGCAGGTGCGGCTCGCGCAGCCGGGACGGCTCGTGGTGCACGACGACGTCGTCGGCGAAGCACAGCTGCCAGCCGAGCGCCATCAGGTCGGCGCCGAGCAGTTCCTCCTCGCCGCCGAGCCACAGCCGCGGGGAGAACCCGCCGGCCTCGCGGAACGCGTCAGCCCTGACCATGGACGCCCCGGCCAGGAACGAGCCGAGCGCGGGGCCCGGCAGCCAGGGCGGGCCGGGCACGGGCGAGTGCCGCAGCTCGGGCACGATCGGGTCCTCGCGGCCGCCGGGCTCCACCAGGATCCGCCCGGTGACGACCGCGAGCCGCGGGTGGGCGTCGAGCAGGCCGGCGGCGCGGGACGGCGCGTCCGGCTCCCACCAGGTGTCGTCGTCGCAGAAGGCGATGTACGGGGTGCGGACGTGGTCGGCCGCGACGTTGCGGCCGACGGCGCCGAGGTTGCGCGGGGAACGGATCAGCCGGAATTCCGGGAATTGTTCCGCGACCGCGTCGGCGGTGCCGTCCCGTGAGGCGTTGTCCACCACGATGACCGGTGGCCGGTCCGCGAGTTCGCGCGTGCGCGCGAGCGTCGCGAGCAATGAATGCCGCCGGTCTTTGGTGATGACGACAACGGTGTAGCGCATGAAACTGCCAGTACCCGCAGTCTTCGCCTCTATGTGCATGCCATTGCGTCTACCTGGCACTTCGCCCACCAGCGACTTTTCTGACTTCGACGTTTAGAGGCACTGATATCGGCAATGTCGAATCACCTATAGGGGATTCGCCTCCGGCGAGAACGCCCAGCGCCGATGGCTACGACGACGTCATCGGCCCACCACCGAACGCTGCGCCGAAACGGGGCTCTACATGCGCGTGCTCGGAATCAATGCGATCTTTCACGACCCGGCCGCCGCGCTGGTGTCGGACGGCACCGTCGTCGCGGCGGCGGAGGAGGAGCGCTTCAGCCGCCGCAAGCACGGCAAGCGGCCGGTGCCGTTCTCCGGCTGGGAACTGCCGGAGCAGGCGGCCCGGTGGTGCCTTGAAGAAGCCGGGCTCGAACCCGGCGACCTTGACGCCGTCGCCTACTCCTACGATCCCGGCCTCGTCGAGCCCGGCCTCGACGGGCACGACGTCCAGTGGGAACGGCTGCGCACGCTGTACGCGCGGCGCGCCCCGAACTTCCTGTCGACCGCGCTCCCGGGCCTGGATCCCGGGATCGTCCGGTACGTCCCGCACCATGTGGCGCACGCCGCGTCCGCCGCGCTCGCCGCGCCCGGACCCGGCGACGGCGACGTCCTGGTTCTGGACGGCCGCGGCGAGTCGCACTCGCACCTGGCCGGGACCTACGAGGACGGCGTTCTGACCCCGCTGCACGCCCAGCGCCTTCCGCACTCGCTCGGGCTCATGTACGAGGACCTCACCGAGCACCTCGGCTTCCTGCGCTCCAGCGACGAGTACAAGGTCATGGCGCTGGCGTCCTACGGCGAGCCGCGTTTCCTCGGCGAACTGCGCGAGCACGTCCGCGCCACCGGGGACGGCGGATTCGCCGTCGCGGACGTCGGCTGGGGCGCGCTGGCGAAGGCCCGCGCGCCCGGCGGCGAGTGGACGCGCGACCACGCCGACCTCGCCGCGAGCGTCCAGGCCCGGCTGGAAGAGGTGCTGCTGGAGCTCGCGGCCTGGCTGCACGGCCGCACCGGCTCCCGGCGGCTCATGCTCGCCGGCGGCGTCGCACTCAACTGCGTGGCGAACTCCCGGCTCGCCGAGGCCGGGCCGTACGACGACGTCTGGGTCCAGCCCGCCGCGGGCGACGCCGGGACGGCCCTCGGCGCCGCGCTGCACCTGGCGCGGGCCGGAGGCGAGCCGCTGACGCCGATGCCCGGCGCGGCCCTCGGCCGGCGGTGGGACGACCGGGAGATCGCCGAGCGCCTCGACCTCGCCAAGATCCCGTACGAGCGGCCGGACGACCTGGCCGCCACGGTGGCCGACGCCCTCGCCCGTAACGAGATCGTGGCGTGGTTCCAGGGCCGCTCCGAGTTCGGCCCGCGCGCGCTCGGGCACCGCTCCCTGTTCGCCCATCCCGGCCATGAGGGCAATGTGGAGCGGCTCAACGACGTCAAGGGCCGCGAGCAGTTCCGCCCGATCGCGCCGATGGTCGCGCTCGACCACGCGCCGGAGATCTTCGACGGACCGCTGCCGAGCCCGTACATGCTGTTCGTCCACCGGGTGCGCCCCGGCTGGCGGGAGCGGATCCCCGCGGTCGTCCACGTGGACGGCACCGCCCGGATCCAGACCGTCGCCGCCGAGGACGAGCCGCTGGTCGCCCGCCTCCTGGAGGAGTTCCGCCGCCGGACCGGACTGCCCGTCGTCGTCAACACCAGCCTGAACACCGCCGGCCGCCCCATGGTCGACGACCCGCGCGACGCGCTGGAGTGCTTCGGCTCCGCCCCGGTGGACCTGCTGGCCATCGGGCCGTACGTGGTCCGCCGCCGGGAGGTGCACGCCCGATGAGCCACGCCGTCCCCAGCCACACCGTCGTCATCCCGACGATCGGCCGGGAGAGCCTGCGCGTGACGCTGGACGCGCTGCTCGCGGGCCTGGACGGCGGGAACGGGCAGGCGCCGGACGAGATCATCGTCGTGGACGACCGTCCCGGGCCGGGCGCGCCGCTCCCCCTGCCGCCGGACGCCCCGCCGTCCGGCGGTCCGCAGATCCGGGTGATCCGGTCCGGGGGCCGCGGTCCCGCCGCCGCCCGGAACGCGGGCTGGCGCGAGGCCGCGACCGAATGGGTCGCCTTCCTGGACGACGACGTCGTGCCCGGGCCCGGATGGGCCGCCGGGCTGGCCGCCGACCTCGCGGGGCTGCCGCCCGAGGTGGGCGGGTCCCAGGGCCGGGTCACCGTCCCGCTGCCGGACGACCGGCGCCCGACGGACTGGGAGCGCAACACGGCGGCGCTCGCGGACGCCGACTGGATCACCGCGGACATGGCCTACCGCCGCGGCGTCCTCGCCGAGCTCGGCGGCTTCGACGAGCGGTTCCGCCGCGCCTACAGGGAGGACGCCGACCTGGCGCTGCGCGCCATGGACGCCGGGCACGGCCTCGTCCTCGGCGAGCGGCGGCTGACGCACCCCGTCCGCCCCGCCGGCTTCTGGGCGTCGGTGCGGGCGCAGGCGGGCAACGCCGACGACGTCCTCATGTGGCGGGTGCACGGCGGCTCGTGGCGGACCCGCGCCGGCGAGGGCCGCGGCCGGCTCGGCCGCCACGTGCTCACCACCGCGGCCGGCCTGCTGGCGGCGGGCCTTCCCGCGGCGCTCCGCGGCCGGCGCGGCCGGGCCGCCGCCCTGATCGCCGGAGGCGTCTGGGGCGCGCTGACCGCCCGGTTCGCCCACGAGCGGATCCGGCCGGGGCCGCCGGCGCCGGGCGAGGTCGCCAAGATGGCCGTCACCAGCGCCGTCATCCCGCCCGCGGCGGTCTGGCACCGGGTTCGGGGACTGGTCGTCCACCGGGACGCGCGGCCGTGGGGCGGTCCGTGGGTCGTGCTGTTCGACCGCGACGACACCCTCATCCGGGACGTCCCCTACAACGGCGACCCGGCGCGGGTGCGGCCGATGCCGGGGGCGCGGCGCGCCCTAGACCGGCTGCGGCGGCACGGCGTCCGGATCGGGGTCGTGTCCAACCAGTCGGGCGTGGCGAAGGGGCGCATCACCGCCGGCGACGTGCGGCGCGTCAACGCGCGCGTCGAGCGGCTCCTCGGTCACGTCGACGTGTGGGAGTTCTGCCCGCACGACGGCGGCGACGGCTGCGCGTGCCGCAAGCCCCGCCCCGGGATGATCGAGCGCGCGGCGCGGCGGCTCGGGGCGCTGCCGTCCGACTGCGCGGTGATCGGCGACATCGGCGGCGACGTCGAGGCCGCCGCCGCGGCCGGGGCGCGCGGCATCCTCGTCCCGACCGGGCGGACCCGCGCTGCCGAGATCGCGCGGGCGGCGGAGACGGCGCCGACCCTGCTGGCGGCCGTCGATCTGGTCCTCGGCGGGAGGCGGCGCCGATGAGGGTCCTCGTCTCCCGCCAGGACAACATCGGCGACGTGCTGCTCGCCGGGCCCGCCGTGCGGGCCGTCGCCGAGCGCGCCGACGAGGTCGTGCTGCTGTGCGGCCCGCGCGGGCGCGCCGCCGCCGACATGCTGCCCGGCGTCGACCGCGTCATCGAATGGCGCGCCCCCTGGATCGACCCGGACCACGTGCCCGTCGAGCGGTCCGAGATCGACGCGCTCACGCGCGGGCTCCGGGGGTTCGACCGGGCCCTGATCCTGACGTCGTTCCACCAGTCGCCGCTGCCGCTCGCGCTGCTACTGCGCCTCGCCGGGACGCCCTGGATCGGCGGCATCAGCGAGGACTACCCCGGTTCGCTGCTCGACCTGCGGCACCGGCCCGGCGAGGACATGCCCGAGCCGCTGCGGATGCTCGCGCTGGCGGAGGACGCGGGGTTCCCGTCCCCGGCCGACACCCGGCTCCGGGTCCGCGGGCCGCTGCCCGCCACCGACCACCTCACCGGCGGCCCCGGGTACGTCGTGGTGCACCCGGGGACGTCGGTCCCCGCGCGCGCCTGGCCTCCGGGGCACTGCGCCGAGGCCGTCCGGCTGCTGGACGCCGCGGGCCACCGCGTCGTCGTCACCGGGCACGGCGACGAGAAGGAGCTGACCGCGTCCGTCGCCGGGGAGGACGGCCTCGACCTCGGCGGCCGGACGACGCTGCCGGAACTGGCGTCCGTGCTGGAAGGGGCATGCGCCGTCGTCGCCGGCAACACGGGCCCCGCGCACCTCGCGGCGGCCGTCGGCACACCGGTCGTGTCGCTGTTCGCGCCGACCGTCCCGGCGGCCCGGTGGGCGCCGTTCGGCGTCCCGATGGCGCTGCTGGGCGACCAGGGGGCGCCGTGCAGGGACAGCCGCGCCCGCGAATGCCCCGTCGGCGGGCACCCCTGCCTGTCGTCCGTCAGCGCCGACGAGGTCGCCGCGGCCGTGGAGATCGTGAGGTCCGAGGAGGTGCCCGCCCGGTGAGAGTCCTGATGTGGCACGTGCACGGATCGTGGGCGACGTCGTTCGTCCACGGGCCGCAGACCACCCTCGTCCCCGTCACCCCCGGCCGGGGACCGGACGGGAAGGGGCGGCCCGACACGTTCCACTGGCCGGACCGCGCGGTCGAGGTCACGCCGGAGCGGCTCCGCGACGAGGACGTGGACGTCGTCGTCCTGCAGCGCCCCCACGAACTGCGGCTGGCCGAGGAATGGCTCGGGCGCCGCCCCGGACGCGACGTCCCCGCCGTCTACGTCGAGCACGACACGCCCCGGCGGACACCGTCCGACATCGGCCTCCCCGAGGAGGTCGTCCCCGACAGCCGCCACTTCCTGCACGACCGCTCCGACATCCCCGTCGTGCACGTCACCCACTTCAACCGGCTGTTCTGGAACTGCGGCCGCGCGCCCGCCACGGTCATCGAGCACGGCGTCGTCGACCCCGGCTACCGGTACACCGCCGACATGCCGCGCTCCGGCGTCGTCATCAACGATCCGCTGCGCCGCGGACGCGTGGCCGGCACCGACCTGCTCCCCGAACTGGCGGCGGCCGTCCCCCTCGACCTGTTCGGCATGAACGTCGCCGGCGTCCCCGGCCGGCTCGGCATCGCCCCCGAATCCCTCTGGACCTTCGAGGACCTGCCGCAGGCGAGGATGCACGGGGAACTCGCCCGCCGCCGCGTCTACGTCCACCCCTACCGGTGGACCTCGCTGGGCCTCGCGCTGATCGAGGCCATGATGCTCGGCCTGCCGGTGGTGGCGCTCGCCACCACCGAGGCGGTCGAGGCGGTGCCGCCGGAGGCCGGGGTGCTGTCCACGCGCGTGGCCGCCCTGGCCGACGCCGCGCGGACCCTGGCCGCGGACCCGCCGCGTGCGCGCCAGATGGGCAAGGAGGCGCGGGCCCACGCCGTCGAACGCTACGGCCTGCCGCGGTTCCTGCGCGACTGGCGGCGAACTCTCCAGGAGGTAACGCGATGAAGATAGCCATGATCTCCGAGCACGCCAGCCCCCTGGCCGCCAAGTGCGGCCCGCCGGAGAAGGGACTGGGCGGGGCGGACGGCGGCGGGCAGAACGTGTTCGTCGCGGAACTGGCGGCCGAACTCGGCCGGCAGGGGCACTACGTCACCGTCTACACGCGGCGGGACGCGCCCGCCCCGCCGGACCGCGTGCGGTTCGCGCCCGGCGTCACCGTCGAGCACGTCCCGGCCGGCCCGCCCGAGCGCATCGCCAAGGACGACCTGCTGCCCTGGATGCACGACTTCGGGCGCCACCTGGAACAACGCTGGGCCGCCGACCCTCCGGACGTCGCGCACGCCCACTTCTGGATGAGCGGCCTCGCGGCGATCCAGGCCGCGCAGCCGCCCGGGTCGCGGCACGTGCCGCTGGTGCAGACCTACCACGCGCTCGGCACCGTCAAGCGCCGCCACCAGGGCGACAAGGACACCAGCCCCGCCTCCCGGGTGCGGCTGGAGCGCGCGATCGGGCGCGCCGCCGACACCGTGATCGCCACCTGCTCCGACGAGACCGCCGAGCTGACCGCGATGGGCGTCCCCGGCGACCGCGTCCGGGTCGTGCCGTGCGGGGTCGACCTGAGCCTGTTCGCACCCGGCGGCGGCCCGGACGCCGGCCGGCACCGGCTCGTGGTGCTGTCGCGGCTCGTCGAACGCAAGGGCGTCGACACCGCCATCAGGGCGCTGGCGCACCTGCCCGGCGCCGAGCTGGCCGTCGCCGGCGGGCCGCCGCGCGGCGACCTCGGCGGCGACGCCGAGGTGCGCAGGCTGCGGAAGGTCGCGCGGGACGCCGGCGTCGCCGGCCGCGTGGAGTTTCTCGGCCGGCTCGGCCGCGGCGAGGTCGCCCCGCTGCTGCGGTCGGCGAGCGTCGTGCTCACCCTGCCCTGGTACGAGCCGTTCGGCATGGTGCCGCTCGAGGCGATGGCGTGCGGCGTGCCCGTGGTGGCGAGCGCCGTCGGCGGGCACCTCGACACCGTCGCGGACGGCGTCACCGGAACGCTCGTCCGGCCGCGCGACCCGGACGCCGCCGCCGACGCGGTCCGGGCGCTGCTCGACGACCCGGCCAAGCGCGCCGCGATGGGGTCGGCGGGACGCGACCGGGCGCGCGGCCGATACTCGTGGGCCCGCGTCGCCGCCGACACCGCCGGCGTCTACCGGGACGCGGCGGCCCTGAGCGAGGTGGCGGCGTGACGGCCGACACGACCGGGGCCGCCTCCGGGACCCGGACCGCGACGGCGCAGGACCGGCGGCTGGAGGCGCTCGCCGAGGCCGCGCTGCGGTTCCGCGAGCACGTGCCCACGCTCGGGACGTGGGGTCGCCGCCTGGCCGGCGTGCTGCGCGGCGGCGGGCGGCTGCTGGCGTGCGGCAACGGGGGCAGCGCCGCCGAGGCGCAGCACCTGACCGCCGAGCTCGTCGGCCGCTTCGAGGACGAGCGGCGCCCGCTGTCGGCGATCCCGCTGCACGCCGACACCTCGTCGGTGACCGCGATCGGCAACGACTACGGCCCGGTCGACGTGTTCGCGCGGCAGGTGCAGGCGCACGGCCGGCCCGGCGATGTGCTGGTGTGCCTGTCGACCAGCGGCCGCAGCCCCAACGTGGTGGCGGCGGCGCACCGGGCCCGGCAGCTCGGCCTCACCGCGTGGGCGATCACCGGCCCGGGGCCCAGCGCCCTCGCCGAGGCGTGCGACGACGCGATCACCGTCGAGGCCGCCGCCACGGCGACCGTCCAGGAGATCCACCTCGCCGCGATCCACCTGCTGTGCGGGGTGGTCGACGACGCCCTGGGGGTGAGACCATGACCGCTCCGCTGGTGGTCGTCGGCGACGTCCTGCTCGACATCGACATCGTCGGCAGCAGCAGCCGGCTCTGCCCGGACGCGCCCGTCCCCGTCGTCGAGCAGGCCGAGGAGCGGCCCCGGCCCGGCGGCGCGGGCCTGGCGGCGCTGCTGGCGGCCGCCGCCGGGCGCGAGGTGGTGCTCGTCACCGCGCTCGCCGACGACGAGCCCGGCCGGCGGCTGCGCGCGATGCTGGAGAAGCACGTGGAGGTCGCCGCGTTCCATCTGCACGGCGGCACCCCGTGCAAGCTGCGCATCCGGTCCGGCGGGCAGTCGGTGGCGCGGCTCGACGCCGGGGAGGGGCAGGCCCTCGACGGGCCCGTCGGCCCGCGCGTCGCCGCCGCGATCGCGGGCGCGGGCACGGTGCTGGTCGCCGACTACGGCCGCGGCGTCACCCGGCACCGCGCCGTCCGGTCCCTGCTCGGCGAGCTGCCCGCGAGCGTCCCCGTCGTGTGGGACCCGCATCCGCGCGGCGAGCCGCCCGTCCCCGGCGTCCGGCTGCTCACCCCGAACGCGGAGGAGGCCGCCCGGCTCGCCGCCGCCGACGGCGCCGAGATCGGCGGGTCCGGGCTGTCGGCCGCCGGGCGCTGCGGCCGGCACCTCGGCCGCGCCTGGGGCATCGAGGGCGTCGCGGTCACCCTCGGCGCGGAGGGAGCGCTGCTCTGCGACGGGTCGGAGGCGCCGTTCCTCGCGCCGGCGCGGCCCGCCCGGGGCGACTCGTGCGGCGCGGGCGACAGCTTCGCCGCCGGAGCCGCGGGCGTCCTCGCCGACGGCGGGACGCTCACCGACGCCGTCACCGAGGGCGTCCACCACGCGTCGGAGTTCGTCCGCGCGGGGGCCGCCGCGGCCCTCGCGACGCAGCTCGCCGAGACCGGCACGGCCCGGCTCGTCCCCGAGCGCGGCGAGGACGCCTGGGACGTCGTCGAGCGGACGCGGCGGGCGGGCGGGACGGTCGTGGCGACCGGCGGCTGCTTCGACCTCCTCCACGCGGGGCACGTCAGCATGCTGCAGCAGGCGCGGCGGCTCGGCGACTGCCTGATCGTCTGCGTCAACTCCGACGCCTCCGTGCGGCGCCGCAAGGGGCCGACCCGCCCCGTCACGCCCGCCGCGGACCGCGTCCGGGTGCTGGAGGCGCTCAGCGACGTCGACGCCGCGGTGGTGTTCGACGACGACACCCCGGCCCCGCTGCTGGAACGGCTCCGCCCGGACGTCTGGGTGAAGGGCGCCGACTACGCCGGGACCACTCTGCCCGAGGCCAACACGGTCCGGGCCCACAACGGCGAGGTGGTCCTGCTGCCCCTGCTGGAGGGGCGCTCCACCACCCGACTGCTGTCGACCACGAAGGGAAACGCGTCATGAACGTCCTCATCACCGGTGGCGCCTCGGGACTCGGCACGGCCGTCGCGCGCAAGGTCGCCGACGACGGGGGACGCCCCCTGGTCCTCGACCGGCACCCGCCGAAGGACGACTTCGAGCACATGCAGGCCGACCTCGCCGACCGCAGATGCACCGAACGCGCCGTGCACGGACTGGCCCGCGCCGCCGGCGGGCTGAACGCCGTCGTCACCGCCGCGGGCATCGACGCGTGCGGCACGCTGATCGACGTTCCCGCCGAGGACTGGGAGCGGGTCGTGCAGGTCAACCTGCTGGGCACCGCCGCCGTCGTCCGCGCCGCGCTCCCCTACCTGGAGAACGAGCCCCACGGACGCGTCGTGACCGTCGCGTCCACGCTGGGGTTCCGGGCGGTGGGCGACGCCACCGCGTACTGCGCGTCGAAGTTCGGCGTCGTCGGTTTCACGCGGGCCCTCGCCGCCGAGATGGCCGGGCGGGTGGCCGTCACCATGGTCGTGCCCGGCGGCATGGACACCGCGTTCTTCGACGACCGCGCCGAGCGGTACAGGCCGGGCCCGGACGTCGAGCTGAACCGGCCGGAGAACGTGGCGGCGACCGTCGCGTTCGCGCTGTCCCAGCCCACCGGGTGCGAGGTGCGGGAACTCGTCGTCTGCCCCTCGCAGGAGCCGTCGTGGCCGTGACGCCGCGAGCGCCGGGCGGGCGGCTCCTGGTGCTGCGCGCCCTCGGCCTCGGGGACCTGCTGACCGGCGTCCCGGCGCTGCGGGCCCTGCGGCGCGGGATGCCCGGCGCGCAGATCACGCTCGCCGCCCCGGCGCCGCTCGGTTTCCTCGCCCGCGCCACCGGCGCGGTCGACGACGTCCTCCCCTCCGAGGGCCTGGCCCCCCTGCCGCCCGCCGGCCCCGTGGACGTGGCGGTCAACCTGCACGGCCGCGGCCCGCAGAGCCACCGGCTCCTCGGGACGCTGCGGCCGGGCCGGCTGCTCGCCTTCGCCTGCGCCGAGGCGGGTCACGCCGGCGGGCCGGAATGGGACCCGGGCGAGCACGAGGTGGCGCGCTGGTGCCGGCTCGCGTCGGCGTACGGGTTAGACGCCGACCCCGAAGACCTGGACCTGGCGGCGCCCGCGGCCCCGTCGCCCGCGCCGGGCGCCGCCGTCGTGCACCCGGGCGCGGCGTTCCCGGCGCGCCGCTGGCCCGCCGACCGGTTCGCGGCCGTCGCGGCGGCGCTGCGGGACGGCGGCGAACGCGTCGTCGTCACCGGCGGCCCCGCGGAGACGGCGCTCGCGCGCCGCGTCGTGGAACTCGCCGGGCTGGACGAGCGGGCCGACCTGTCGGGCCGCACCCGCCTCCCGGACCTGGCCGCGCTCGTCGCGGGCGCCCGGCTGGTGGTGTGCGGCGACACCGGGGTCGCGCACCTGGCGACCGCGTTCCGGACCCCGTCGGTCCTGCTGTTCGGCCCGACGCCGCCCGCCCGGTGGGGGCCGCCCGACCGCGCCGAGCACCGGGTCCTGTGGGCCGGTCGGCGGGGCGACCCGCACGGCCGCCGGCCGCATCCCGGCCTGCTGGAGATCTCCGCCGGCCAGGCGGTCGAGGCCGCCGGCCTGGCGCTCACCCGCAACCGCTGAAGGGGAACATGATGAGACATCCACGCGCCGTCGTCACCGGAGGATCCGGCTTCCTCGGCTCGCACCTGTGCGAGGCGCTGCTGGCCCGGGGGATCTCGGTGGTGTGCCTGGACAACCTGCTGACCGGCACGTCCCGCAACATCGCGCACCTGACCGGGCGGCGCGACTTCCGGTTCCTGAGACGCGACCTCACCGAGCCGGTCAGCGTCCCCGGCGAGGTCGGCTACGTCTTCCACCTGGCGTCGGCGGCGTCCCCGGCCGACTATCTGCGGCTCCCGATCCAGACCCTGGAGGTCGGCAGCCAGGGCACCCGCAACGCGCTCGAACTCGCCGAGGCCAAGGACGCGCGCTTCGTGCTCGCCTCCACCTCGGAGGTGTACGGGGACCCGCTGGTGCATCCGCAGCCCGAGTCGTACTGGGGCAACGTGAACCCGGTCGGGCCGCGCAGCGTGTACGACGAGGCCAAGCGGTTCGGCGAGGCGCTCACGTCGGCTTTCCGGCACTCACGCGGCCTCGGCACCGCGATCGTGCGGATCTTCAACACCTACGGGCCGCGGATGCGCCCCGACGACGGCCGGGCCATCCCGACGTTCCTGCGGCAGGCGCTCACCGGCGAGGAGCTCACGGTGACCGGGGACGGCACCCAGACCCGCTCCATCTGCCACGTGGACGACACCGTCCGGGGCATCATCGCCCTCGCCCTGTCCGACCACCCGGGACCGGTCAACATCGGCAGCCCGTACGAGGTGTCCATGGCCGACCTCGCGCGGCTGATCATCGACCTGACCGGCTCCCCGTCCCGGGTCCGCTTCGTCGAGCGCCCGGTGGACGACCCGCACGTCCGGCGGCCCGACACCGCGCTGGCCGAGGAGGTGCTCGGCTGGCGTCCCCGGATCTCCGTCGAGGACGGCCTGCGCACCACGATCGAGTGGTTCGCCCGGGAGCTCATGGTCGCCCGCCCCGCCTGACCGGCCCCGGACGGGCGCACGGGACGGGCGCCGGTCAGCCGTTGTGGCCGGCCGTCACCAGGTCCCGGAGGTCGGCGGGAAGGCTGTGGCGCACCTTGTCGGTCACCGTGCCCTGCGTGGCCTCGTCGGTCACCTCCAGCACGACCCGCGCCAGGTACGCCGAGCGGGGTTCGTCGGCGCCGGACCTGGCCGCGATCCGCTCGATGAAGTCGTGCCTGCCGAACCGCTCGCCGCTGCCCGCGCCGCCGTAGACCTCCGTGCGGCGCAGATGCTCGCCGATCTCGTGCGGCAGCTGCGCCGCCAGGTTGTCGGCGAGCCCCTCCGGGATCCGTTCGCCGAGCGTCTCCAGGACGGCGCGGGTCGCCCGTTCCGCCTCACCGTGGCCGGAGAGGCGGGCACGGGCCTGGACCTGTCCGATGAATTCCTCGTGCCGCATGACGGACGCTCCTTCCTAGGTCTGAAATGCAGAAACTGCCCGATATGGACGGTCCTTAACGCGCGCCGAGCACGTCCATCAGCTCGCCGATCATGGATCCGTCTGCGGGCAGGGCGGGGGCGCGCCCGGCCCCCTCGGGCGAAAGGCACCACTCCCACCACCCGTCCAGCTCCCCCGGGTCCAGCAGCGGCCCGTCCCGTTCCGCCCCCTCACGGCCCTGCCCCGCCCGCTCCGGGACGGTGACGACGGCGGGCCACGACCACGCCCGCGCCTGCGCGGTCACCTTCGCGCCGCCGCCCACCGGGTCGACGGCCAGCGCGGGAACCCCGTTCTTCAGGGCCAGGACGAGGCCGTGCAGCCGCGTCGTGACGACCAGGTCGAGCCTGCGCAGTGCCGACTCCAGCTCCGCCGGCGTCGTGCACAGGCGCCAGTCGCGCGGATCGAGCCGGGTGTCCAGGGGCAGCCGTGCGCACTCGCGGCCGGCGAGCCACTCCGTCAGCTCCCGCTCGATCCGGTCGTGCCGCCGCCGCGTCCCGTACTCGGCCTGCCCCGGCGCCAGCACGACCCCGGCGACGGGCACCGACGCGGTCGCCGGGAGCGCCGCCAGGTCGTGCCGCGGCGCCGCCGCGGGCGTGTCGCGCGCGAGGACGGCGTCGAACCCGGTGACCGCCGGGTCGCCCGGATCGATGACCGACACCCCGACGGCGACGCGGGCGCATCCCGCGTACCGGCGGTGCAGCTCCTCGATCTGCCGGCCGTGCAGCGGCCCGCAGGCGAACACCAGATGGGTGTAGCGGCCGGGGTCGGCCCGGCCGAGATCCAGTCCGCCCGGCCGGAAGACCGGGCTCCACGCGAGGTCGCACGGGATCCCGTTGCCGGCCAGCGCCGCCCGCACCGCCTCCATCGCCAGCACGTCGCCCGCCGTGGCCTCGCCGTGCACGAAACTCGGCCAGCCCGTCACCAGAACACGCATCCGCCGGCCGCCTTCCCGTGCCGTGACACTTGAGACACCTACCGGTTTACCGAAACGACCGGGTGGGCAGAGTCAGGTCGCGGCCCACTCGCGAGCTCGGAGCCAGGTGCTCGGATCTGCGAGCCTGGGCCGCGCCAGCGTTCAGGCGGCCGCCACCCGCCTGCTACCCCCCTGCGCCGCCGTCAACCGCCGGCGAACCCGGCGGCGGCCATGCCGCAGTAGGCGGCGCCGAGCCCCGCGGCGACACTGCCGGCGGCGTTGAGCAGCGCGGGGAGGCGCGCCCCGTCCTCGGCCAGCCGGACGGTCTCGTAGCCGAACGTGGAGTAGGTGCTCAAGGCGCCGCAGAAGCCCGTCCCGGCGAAGGCCGCCAGCCCGCCGCCGGCGGGCACGGCCGCCAGGAATCCCAGGAGGAACGACCCCGCGACGTTCACGGTCAGCGTCCCCCAGGGGAACACCGAACCGTGCCATGCCTGCACGGTGCGGTCGGCCAGGTAGCGCAGCGAGGCGCCGAGCGCGGCGCCCAGCGCGACCAGCAGGACCGTCACGCGTCCCCCGCCCCGGCGCGCCGCCGGGTCAGCGACCGGGCGGCCAGCGTTCCCGCGACGACGGCGGCGAGCGCGGCGGCCGGCGTCGCCGCGAGGTACAGCAGCGCCACCCGCGGCGCCCCGCCGTCCACGGCCCGCTGGACGTCGACGGCGTAGGTCGAGAACGTGGTGAAGCCTCCGAGCACCCCGACCCCGAGGAACGGCCGCACCAGCCGGTGGACCCGCCGCGTCTCGGTGACGAGCACCATCAGGACCCCGATCGCCAGGCAGCCGGAGACGTTGATCCAGAAGACGACCCAGGGGAACTCCCCCGGCCCGTACGGGAACGCGCCGCTCAGCCCGTACCGCGCCAGCGCCCCGGCGACGCCGCCCGCCGAGACGGCGCCCAGCGTCGTCCACGGCGCGCGCCGCAGCTCGTCGCGCTGCTCCGGCACATGAAGATCGACATCGGGATCGACGGGACGGCCCGTCCCGGACATGGCGCGCTCCTACCAGCGGCTGCACTTCACCGGCAGGGACCGTCGGCGGAGATTCGCGGTTCGCCCGTCCGGGCACGGCGGGCCCCACCGCCGCGGCCCCGGCCGGGCCGGGGCGCGCCCGAGTCTACCGGCGCCGAGTCCACCGGCGCCGCCGGTCAGGGTTCGGGGCGGTCGACCTGGCCGCGCCAGCCGCCGGTCTGGACGCCGCGGGCCTCGATGAAGGTCTTGAAACGCTGCAGATCGCCCTTGACCCGGTGGCCAAGGGCGCCGAGCCTGTCGCCCGCCTTCTCGGCGAGTCCTTGCGGGTCGATCTCCATCTGGGCGGTGACGCGCGTGGTGGTCTCGTCCAGCCGGTGGAAGGTCACCACCCCGGCGTGCGTCGGTCCCTCCAGGGACTTCCAGGCGACGCGCTCATCGGGCAGCTGCTCGGTGATCCTCGCGTCGAACTCGCGGGCGACGCCGGCGATCCTCGTCCTCCAGCGGACGGTGGTGTCGTCGAGCTGGCGGACCTCCTCGACACCGTCCATGAACTGCGGGAACGTCTCGAACTGCGTCCACTGGTCATAGGCGGTGCGGATCGGGACGGTGACGTTGACCGACTCGGTGATCGTGCTCACGGCTCCCCCTCATGCGTCACCCGGGCGGTACCCGGGCGAGCGTCGTTTATCCGGGGCCGCGGCGGCGGCGCGGCGCCCGGGACGCCCGATCCCCCCACGTGGGCGGGGTTTCCGTGTGATCAGCCGTTTGCCGGGTAATGGGACGGAACCGAGCGATCGCCCCCGCCTCGCCGGCCTCTTCGGAAGGGAGACGACCCGCATGACGTCGGCGCAGTCCACCACCACCCGGTTCAACGACGGACAGACCGAGATCCTGCTCGCGGAGATGAACCGGCTCCCGGAGGACGACCCCCGGAGGGAACGGCTGCGGGCGCGCATCGTCGACATGCACGCCCCGCTCGTGCGCGGCGTGGCCCGCCGGTACGCCAACCGCGGGGAGCCCATCGACGACCTTCAGCAGGTCGCCTACCTGGGCCTGGTCAAGGCCATCAACCGGTTCGACCCCGGCATCGGCGACAGGTTCGTCACCTACGCCTACCCGGTGGTGACCGGGGAGGTGAAGCGGCACTTCCGCGACAAGACGTGGGGCATCCGGGTGTCGCGCCGCATCCAGGAGCTGCGCCCGATCCTGCAGCGCACCATGCAGGAGTTCACCCGCGAGCGCGGCCGCTCCCCCACCACGGCGGAGGTCTCCGCGCTCATGGGCATCACCGAGGAGGAGACCGTCGAGGTCATCATCGCCTGCGACGCCTACCGCCCGCTGTCCCTGGAGGCTCCGGCGGACGGCTCGCAGAGCGGCGACAACGGCACCGTCGGCGAGTACCTCGGCTCCGAGGACCCGGCGCTCGACACCTTCATCGACGGCCATGCTCTCGGCCCGCTCATCGACGAACTCCCCGAACGCGAGCGGACGATCCTGCTGCTGCGGTTCTTCGGCAACAAGACGCAGACGCAGATCGCCGAGCAGATCGGCCTGTCCCAGATGCACGTCTCGCGGCTGCTCCGCGCCACCCTGGACCGGCTCCGCGCCGGGCTGCTGGCCGAACGATGACGGGGCGGCCCCGCGCCGTCGCGTTCGACGTGATCGAGACGCTGATGTCGCTGGAGCCGCTGCGGGCCCGGTTCGAGGACATCGGCCTTCCCGGCGGCGCGCTGGAGACGTGGTTCGCCCGCACGCTGCGCGACGGCATGGCGCTGACGGCCACGGGCGACTACGCGCCGTTCCGCCGGGTCGCCGAGGGCGCGCTCCGGGCCGTGTCCGGGCAGCGCGCCGACGACGCGGCGGTCGCCCACGTCCTCGACGGGTTCGCCGCGCTGCCCGCCCATCCCGACGCGGAGCCCGCCCTGCGGCGCCTGGCGGCGGCCGGCGTGCCGGCCCTGTGCCTGACCAACGGCGGCCGGGACACGACCATGGCGTTCCTGGACCGGGCGGAGCTCACCGACCTCGTCGACCGGGTGATCACGGTCGAAGAGGTCGGGCGGTGGAAGCCCCCGGCCGTCGTGTACCTGCACGCCGCGGCCGTGGCGGGCGTGCCCGCCGACCGGCTCGCGCTGGTGGCGGCGCACGCCTGGGACTGCCACGGCGCCAAGCGCGCGGGCCTCGCCACCGGGTGGGTCGGGCGGCTCGAAGGCCGCTACGGCGACGTCTTCGCGCCGCCCGACGTGACCGGCGACGACCTCGTCCAGGTGGTGGAACGGCTCCTCACGCTGGACGGCGCCTGACGGTGCCGCCCGTCAGGGCTTGGGAAGCGCGCACGCCTTGTCCAGCACGACGTCGTTGCCCTTGCCGAGGCAGCGGGCGAGCAGGTACGTCTGCTGGCCGTAGTTGATGCCGCGGCGGACGGTGATCTCGCCGTCGCGGCCGACCTCGCACGGGTTGTTGAGCGTGCAGCGCTCACCGTCCTCGTTGCCGGTGTTGTTGACCCCCACGACACGGCGGGTCTTGACGTCGATGATCGGCGAGCCGGACGTGCCGCCGATCGTGTCGCACTCGGGCGTGTACCGGATGGAGTTCTTCCACGTCCAGTCCGCCTCGCGCAGCCGGTGGACGGTGTCGTCGATCTTGCAGCCGTAGATCTTCTTCCAGTAGCCCGACACGACCCGGATCTCGGTGCCGTCGTGCGGCCTGGCCGGCGACAGGCGCAGCGCCGGGATGCCGTACCGCCGCTCGATGGCGGCGTAGGTGGTGTCGAGCCGGTAGACCGTCACGTCGGTGTCGGTCATCGTGGCGTACTCGACCTTGGTGGCCCGAAGGGAGCCCAGTTCCTTCTCGCCCGTCCGGTCGAGGAGCGTGAACGTCCGCGACGACGCCTGGTCCACGATGACCTCGCCGGCCCCGGGCATGCCCGTCTCCAGGCAGTGCCCGTTCGTCAGGACCAGCGCCGCGTCGGTGTCGCGGGAACGCGGCCCGCGCACGAGGGACCCCGAGCAGTTGCTGAGCGCGACGATGCCGGTGAAGTCGACCTCTGCCCGAGGCTTGGCCGGGGCGGGCGCCGCCGGGGCGGCGAGCGCGGCTCCGGCGGCGGTGAGCGTGGCGGCGCCGGTGACGGCGGCGAGGACTACTGCGGCGAGGCGGCGTCCGGTCATGGGGATCCTCTCGAGGCGGGCCGGCGGCGAGGCACCGGCCGGTGACGGCGCTGTCCGGCCGGATGCTAGATCATCTTCGCCCGCGAAAGAAGGGCCCCGGCCGCCTGGGTTCCCTCAGTCGACGTCCACCCAGCCGTAGGTCCGTTCCACGGCCTTCTTCCAGCCGGCGTAGCCGGTGCGGCGTTGTTCGTCGGTCCAGGTGGGGTTCCAGCGGCGGTCTTCGTTCCAGTTCTGGCGGAGTTC
>NZ_JBEZGN010000044.1:0-74489 GCF_040650055.1 Spirillospora sp. NPDC048819
GAACCCGGAAGTTAAGCCCTTCAGCGCCGATGGTACTGCATGGGAGACTGTGTGGGAGAGTAGGACACCGCCGGACTCATATTGCAGAAAGGGCCTCGCCGACACCGGCGGGGCCCTTTCTCATTTCTCGGCTTTCGTGGTCGTTCGGTCCGCAGGGGTACCGGTCCCTCGGAATCTGCAGGGCGGTCAGCGGCGAACCTGGTGTTCCACGCGGTGACGAATGTACTCGTCTGGATGCGAGCGGGCGATCGCCACCGCAGTGTCGACGAGGTCGTGTAGTTCCGGCGGGTACGCAGACCGCCACAGGGGAAGTCCGGGAAGGATGCAACGCCGAACGTCCAGGTGCTCGTTGTTCACGAATTCCCGGAGCGCGACCTCGGACCACTCCTGTGCCAGGACCGACCTGTCATCAGGTTCTGCCGGGCTTTCGGTGCGCGGGCCCTCCTGTGGCACGTCGTGCGGCCGTAGCGGTAGGGCCGACCAGTACCACGCCCGCGCGGCGCCCGCCCGTTCCGGGTCGGTGCCCGTTCGTAGATGGTCGAGGAGTTCTGAGCGGACGCGCCGGCGTCCGAATGCGTTGAGGGCCGGCTCGACGAACTGCCGGTTGAAGCTCGGGTTGGGGTCATAGACGGCCGCCCTGATCAGAACGTCGAAGGCGGCGTCGGGCAGCGCCGGGTCCTGTCGGCAGGCGGCTCGGAGTGCCGCCCGTACCTGGCGCTCCCAGCGCCGCCGGTCGTCGGGATCCGGCTCGGGCTCGACCGCGAGATCGATCAGCCGGACGATGTCGGCGAGACAGCGGAGGAACGGTCCCCGTCCGTCATCGGTTCGCGTCGGCAGCGCCATGAACCCCTGCACGGCGCCGGGCGCTTCCTCGGCGGCTGCTTCATCCTCGCCCGAGTTCATGCTGGCCTCTCAATCCGGAATCGGAAGCCGCCCACGGCCACGTTGAGCGGAGGCGGGACGTTGGCGGGCCTTCTTCTCACTTTTCGGGGATCGTTGTGGGGCCGCGGGCGAAGGCATCCCAGAGCAGCGCGGCGGATTCGGCGGTGTTGAAGAGCGATTCGATGCGGGAGCGGTCGTCGTCCAGGTGGACGAGTTTCTGGATGCCGAGGAACATCGCGACCGCGATCATCCCGACCTCACGGGACGGGACGACGTTCTCCAAGGCCGTTCCGTCGACGAGACGCTGGACCGCGGCGGCGGCGAAGGCGGACCACGATTCGACGTGCGCCAGTAGTTCCTCCCGCAGCCGCGGCGACGTCGCCGAGGCGGTGAAGAGTTCCTGGACCGCGTCGATATGGCCCTGTTCGCGTACGTCCGCGGCGTACACCTCACGGAGACGGGAGAACAGTTCGGTGGCGTCCGCGCAGGAGCCGAGCGCCTCCTCGTAGCGTTCCCTCCGGGCCTGGCTCGTTTCGCGGAGCGCCGCGACGAGAAGGGCTTCCAGATCCTCGAAGTGGTAGTAGATGACTCCCGGCGCGAAACCGCCCGTCCTGGCGATGGAACGGGCGGTCGTCCCGCCGTACCCCTCGATGGCCAGCGTTCGGATGGTCGCGTCGAGGAGGCGTCTTCTGACCTCCGCGCGTGGCGCCATTTTTCTAGATCACTTTCCAGGGTTTCACGCCGGCGTCGGCGAGGACGGGGTCCAGCCGCCGCGCGAGCCGCGCCAGGTGGTGGCTCGGCACCTGCGGGTACAGATGGTGCTCCAAGTGGTAGGTCAACTCCAGGAACAGTGCGGGGACGACCCGTCCGCGCAGGGTGTGCGTCTGCGTGAGCGGCGTGTCCCCATAGTGCCGGTGCGGCAGGTGGACGGTCAGCAACGGGTAGACCCAGCTTCCCACGATCATCATCACGGCGTACACGAGGAGGCCACGGGAGAACAGGACGCCGGCGCCGACGGCCGCGAAGGGCAGCGCCGCCTCCGCCAGCAGCCACACGCGCTGTCCCACGGAACCGCGCCTGTACGCCCACCACCACAGGCGGACGAGGAAGACCGGGCCGTAGACGAGCGCACCGAGCGCGGACAGGTTCGCGGGATACCCTTCCGGGTCTTCTTCGCTCGGGAACGTCCGGTGGTGTTGCAGGTGGGTGGCGCGGTAGGCGTGGCCGCTTTCCAGGAGGACGGCTCCCAGCAGGAACAGGGCCCATTCCGTGGCACGCCTGCCGAGTCCGAGGGAGCGGTGGACGACGTCGTGCGTCGCGGTCACCACCGCGACGAAGATGGCGAAGGCGATGAGCGGGGTCGACCACCACCAGCCCGCGAGCCATGCCGCGGCGAACAGGGTGACCCCCGCGTAGGGGAGGGACAGGGTGAGGATCCGCCGCGGGCGGGTGGTGACGAGCAGGTCGGGGCCGAGTTCGGACAGCTTGGGGACCGTCATCGCGTCACCGCCGTCCGGCGCGCGGACTTGAGCGCCTCGTCCGCGACGATGCGGCTGCCGAGCGCGCACGCGACGGTGCCGAGGCCGGGCCAGGTGGAGTCGCCGACGAGCCACAGGCCGGGCACGCCCAGCGAATGGGGGATCGCGTTCTGGTTGGCGTTGCCGGGCGACTGGTGGGCGCCGCCGACCGCCCCGCCCGGCCGGAACGCGAAACGTTCGTACGAGCGCGGTGTGCCCACCTCCCAGACGCGCGCGCGTTCGCCGAGGGTGGGGTGGACGCGGCGGGCCAGGCCGACGAGACGCTCCCCGATCTCGTGCTTGCGGACCTCGTAGTCGGCGTCCGGCAGCCCTTCCCAGTCCGCGAGCCGCGTGTGCGTGGAGATCATCACGGCGCGTTCGCCCGGCGGTGCGCTTTCGGTGTCGCCCCGCGCGGACACCGAAACGAACATGTTGTTGCCGTCGCCGAGTGGCCGGTCGTAGTCGTGCAGCAGCTGATGGTGGGTGAACTCCTGGCCGGCGACCTCGTCGTCCGGGACGCCGAGGAACACGACGATCGCGCCGCCCATGTCGTGCTCGTCCCGTTCCAGGTAGGGGTCGAGCGGGCGCGCGAGGTCGGGGACGACGCGTGCGGTCGTGGCGGCCGGCAGCGCGCTCACCACCTGCCGGGCGTGGACGGCGCCCCGGGCCGTGTGGACGACGAACGCCCCGGCCCGTCCGGTGACGCGTTCGACCCGGCAGCCGACGCGCAGCTGCCCGCCGATCCCGCGATAGTGCGCGAGGAAACGCCGCCAGAAGCCGCGCATGCCGCCGTCCGCGCGGGTGAGTCCGGCGCCGCGGATGGTGACGCCCAGCGCGGCGTTGATGAGCGGGGCGCGGTCGACGGTGCTGTGCACGGTGTCCTCGACCAGCATCGACAGCAGCCCGACGAGCGGTGCGTCACCGCGGAGGCGGTGCCGGACGAGGACGTCCCCGAGGGTGGTGTTCAGGTGGCGGGCGAGCGGCAGGCCGCGAGGCCCGAGGGCCCGCAGGTTGTGGATCGCGTCCGCGGGACGCCGGATCGGCAGCCGCACGCCGGCGCGGCTCGCGTCCCAGAACACGTGCGCGAGATGGTCGAGGCGGGCCCAGAACGCGCGGTGCCGGGGACTGTCGCCCAGCGTGCTCAGCCGTTCGCGGTGCCAGGTGCGGGTGTCGCGGTAGAGGGTGACCTTGCGGTCGGGCAGCCAGCCGACGTAGCCGGGCAGCGCCTCGCCGGGGACCGGGTCCATCCCGATGCCGTCGAGGAGTTCCGCGCCGACTCCTCCGGGTTCGAAGTCCACCATCGTGGTCGCGCCCACGTCGAAGGAGAAGCCCCGCCGGCGGTAGTAGCCGGCGCAACCGCCGACATGGCCGTGCGCCTCGATCACGAGCGTGGACACCCCCGCCGCCTGCAGCCGGGCCGCCGTCGCCATCCCGGCGAGGCCCCCGCCGAGCACGGCCACCTCGCACGACGCCGGGAAACGCGCCGCTCTCCGTGGACGATCCATCTGAACGTCTGTTCTGAACATGGGTTCAGATTCCGTCCGGTACCGGCCGCGGTCAATGTGTGGAGCCGGAAATGGCCGGAGGCGGCCCCGCTCCGCCGTGGAGCGCGACCGCCTCCGGGCGGTTCAGGTGCGGCCGGCGGATTCGCGCAGGAACTTCAGCGACAGGACGGCGGCCCACGTCCAGATGACGGCGCCTCCGGCGAGCATGAGCCGGAAGTCGCCCGCCGGGAGCGCGGCGAACCCCAGGAGGAGGTACGCGGACGGTGCGGCGGCGCTGTAGACCGTCCAGCCGGGCCGTCCCTCGCGGAGGAACCGGCGGGCGAACACCGCGCACGCCGCGCTCAGCGCGAGGCCCATCCCGACCGGGGCGAGGTTGTGCAGCATGCCGTGCCAGCTGACCTCGCCGGCGCCGCCGGGCGTCCCGGCCGGGAAGCCGTCGGCCGGGTCGGTGCGGAACACCCCGGCCCACACCAGGCTCGCGCCGTAGACGGCGATGAGGGCGGTGCCCCAGGTGCGGCCGATCGTGCCCGGTTCCAGGACGCGGCGCAGCCCGGCGGCGGACGCCGTGACGAGGACGCCGCAGACCAGGAAGTTCGCGGTCTGGATCCACCCGTGCTCGCCGAGCGCGAGCATGCTGAGCGGATGGCGCGCGGCGTCATAGCCGTCGCGGACGAGCGCCTGCGCGACGATCAGCAGCACGAACAGCGGCCCGGCGACGGCTCCGCCGGCGAGCAGCGCGCGGGCGGACGCGGGCGGGGTGTGGGAACGGGACGTGCCGGTGGTGGGGGCGCTGTGCATGGGGACTCCTTTTCGGGGGACGCCGGCGGCCGAGGTCCGGCCGCCGGCGCGGAATGACGCGGGGGGGAGGGGGAGGCGACGATCAGGCGAAGAGGGACTCGCCGGTCTCCAGCAGGGTCTTCAGGTCGCTGAGCGTCTGGCTCCAGCCGCCGCCGGCCTCGGGGATCTCGCCCGCGGCCTGCGCCGCCGTCTGCGGCGCGCCGGTGACGTCGTGGGTGACGGTCAGCCGCGAGATGCCGGTCTCGTCGTCCTCGATCTCGTAGGTGAGCCGCGTGTGCGCCTCGCCGAGGAACAGCGCCCGCCACGTCTGGACGAGCCTGCGCGGCGGGTCCGACTCGATGACCTCGCCGTCGATCACCACGTCCGGGGCGCCGTGCTGCTTCATCACGTCGCTGGCGAGGCCGCGGAAGGCGCCGCCGGGACGCAGGTCGTACTCCACCGGCGCCTGGTAGCCGAACTTCACCGTCCACTCCGGCTTGGTGATGGCGTCCCAGATGGCCTGCGGCGTCGCCTTGATGTACACGCGGTACACCTGGACGGTCCTGTCGCCGCCGGTTTCGGTCGTCGTCATGTCGGTCTCCAGTTCTCGCTTGAGGTCGGCGAGCGCCGCGACGGGCTGCTCGGTGTACTTGCCGATCCACCGGTCGTGGATCAGCCGGATCGGCACCGGGTTGAGGAAGTGCAGCTTCTCCCGGCCCGAACGGCGCGGGACCACCAGCCCGGCGTCCTCCAGCACGCGCAGGTGCTTGGCGACGCCGAACCGTGTCATCTCCACCTCCGACTCCAGTTCGCCGAGCGTCCGCCCGTCCCGGGCGAACAGCAGGTCGAGCAGGAACCGGCGGGTCGGGTCCGCCAGCGCCTTGAACGCCAGATCGTCGTCGTCCACACTCGAAAAATACGTGACCAAAAGGTCACATGTCAACCATGGTCGAGGAAAGCCGCGGCGGGCGGCGGGATGCCTTATCGTCGGCCCATGACGCTCTCGCCCCGGCTCGCCGAGATCGTGGACGCGCTGCCGCTCGCGCCGGACATGCGCGTCCTGGAGATCGGCTGCGGGCCGGGCGCCGCCGCGCGGGCCGTCGCGGCCCGGCTCGGCACCGGCCACGTGCTCGCGATCGACAGGTCCGCCAAGGCGGTCGCGCAGGCGCAGGCCGCCTCGGCCGCCGAGATCGCGTCGGGGCGCATGAGCGTCCGGCGGACCGCGATCGAGGACTTCGCGCCCGGACCCGGTGAGGGTCCCTTCGACCTCGTCTTCGCGGTGCGGGTGGGGGCGCTGGACGGCCGCCATCCGGAGGCCGGCCGGGAGGCCGTCCGGCGCATCGCCGCGGCGCTCGCGCCCGGTGGGCGCGTCTTCGTCGACGGCGGCGACCCCCTGCGGGAGATCACCGTCTGAGCCGCGGCCCGCGGCCGTGCGGGGTCAGCCGCCGAGCGCCTGGTCGAGAGTGAGGGCCCACTGGTTCAGCAGGCGGGTCCGGCGGGCCGAATCGTCGGTGAGGAGATCGGCCAGGCCGAGGCCGCGGACGAGATCGAGCGTCGCCTGCACCGTCTCGCGGACGCCGGGCACGCTCTCGTCCGCGCCGAGCGCCTCGATGGTGAGGCGGTGCGCCTCGCGTCCGACCCGGGCCTCCAGAGGGACGACCTGCGCGCGAAGCTGCTCGTCGGAGCTCGCGGCGACCCAGAGCTGAAGCGCGGCGCGGAACAGCGGGCTGGTGTACATCTCGCCGAGCAGCGCGACGACCTCCAGGGTGGACGGACGCCGGTCGGCCAGCGCGTCCAGGCGCTCGCGCATCTGCGTCATCCGCACGTCCGAGCCGTACTCGACCGCCGCCGTCACCAGTTCCTCGCGCGTCCTGAAGTGGTGCTGCGCGGCGCCCCGGGAGACGCCGGCGCGCTCGGCGACCACCGCCACGGTCGTCCCGGCCCAGCCGACGGACGCGAGGCAGTCGACGGCGGCCTCCAGGAGGCGCCGGCGCGTCGCGCGGCTGCGGTCCTGCTGCGGTTGGCGGGGGACTGCCTGCGTGGTCATGTGGTCCTCGGCTCGGTGGAGCTCCAGTCAACCAAAACGCCGACCAGGAAACAATCATGCGTGATTGATTTTTTCCGTCCGGGCTGGCAGGGTTCAGCCATGAGCCAACCGCTGCGGGTCGGTAACGCCTCGGGCTTCTACGGCGACCGCTTCTCCGCGGTCCGGGAGATGCTGGAGGGCGGGCCGCTGGACGTCCTCACCGGCGACTACCTCGCCGAGCTGACGATGCTGATTCTCGGGCGCGGCAGGATGAAGGACCCGGACGCCGGGTACGCCACCACGTTCCTGCGGCAGATGGAGGAGTGCCTCGGGCTCGCCGTGGAGCGCGGCACCGCGATCGTCGCCAACGCCGGCGGGCTCAACCCGCGCGGCTTGGCCGCGAGGCTGCGCGACCTGGCCGGACGCCTCGGCATCGAGGTGCGGATCGCCCATGTCGAGGGCGATGACCTGCTGGCGCGGGCCGGGGAACTGGGGCTCGCGGGCTCGCGCTACGGAGCGCCGCTCACGGCGAACGCCTATCTGGGGGCGTGGGGGATCGCCGAGTGCCTGCGGGCGGGTGCCGACGTGGTGGTGACCGGCCGCGTCACCGACGCGTCCCTGGCCGTGGGGCCGGCCGCCGCGCACTTCGGGTGGGCGCGCGACGACTGGGACGCGCTGGCCGGCGCGACGGCCGCCGGGCACGTCCTGGAGTGCGGGGCCCAGGCCACCGGCGGCAACTACGCCTTCTTCGAAGAAATCTACAACGTAAAGGAGCCGGGCTTTCCGATCGCCGAGATCCACGCCGACGGCTCCAGCGTGATCACCAAGCACCCGGGGACGGGCGGCGCCGTGACCGTCGAGACCGTCACGGCGCAGCTGCTGTACGAGATCGGCGGGCCGTTCTACGCCGGCCCGGACGTCACGACGCGCTTCGACACGATCGAGCCGGCCCAGGACGGCCCCGACCGTGTGCGGATCAGCGGCGTCAAGGGCGTCCCGCCGCCCGCCACCACCAAGGTCTGCCTGAACCACCTCGGCGGCCACCGCAACGAGATGACGTTCGTCCTCACCGGCCTCGGCATCGAGGCCAAGGCGGAACTGGCCAGGAGGCGGCTGGAGGCCGCGTTCGGCGACGCCCCGCCGGCCCGCGTCGAATGGACGCTCATCGGCACCGCCGGGCCCGACCCCGCCACGCAGGGGGAGGCCACCGCCCTGCTGCGCTGCGCCGTCCTCGACCCCGACCCGGAGAAGGTCGGCCGTGCGTTCAGCGGCGCGGCCGTGGAACTGGGACTCGCCGGCTACCCCGGCTTCACGATGACGTCCCCGCCGGGCAAGGGCGGCCCCTACGGGGTCTACACGCCCGCGTTCGTCCCCAACGAGGCCGTCGAGCACGTCGCGGTGACGCACGAGGGCGAGCGTGTCCCCATCCCGCCCGTGTCCACGACGGCCACCCTTCCCGCGCCGGAGGAGACCGCGCGCCGGGAACGGCCGGCGCAGGGGCCGTCCGTCCGGGCGCCCCTCGGGCGGGTCGCGGGGGCGCGGAGCGGGGACAAGGGCGGGGACGCCAACATCGGCGTGTGGGCGCGGACGGACGCGCAGTGGCGGTGGCTTGAGGCGTTCCTCACCGTCGAGCGGTTCCGCGAACTGCTGCCCGAAACCCGCGACCATCCCGTCCACCGCCATGTGCTGCCCAACCTCCGTGCGGTCAACTTCGTCGTCGAGGGGCTGCTGCAGGAGGGCGTATCGGCCTCGACCCGGTTCGACCCGCAGGGCAAGGCCCTCGGCGAGTGGCTGCGGTCCCGCCTCGTCGACATCCCGGAGGCAGTCCTTTGACGCTCAAGAGCACACTCGACACGCGCGGCCCGGAGTACCGGGAACGCCGCGCGGCCATGCTGGAGAAGATCGCCGCCCTGGACGCCGAGCACGCCAAGGCGCTGGAGGGCGGCGGCGAGAAGTACGTCGCGCGGCACCACGCGCGCGGCAAGATGCTCGCGCGCGAACGCATCGAGATGCTGCTCGACCCCGACTCGCCGTTCCTGGAGCTGAGCCCCCTCGCCGCGTGGGGCAGCGACTTCTCCGTCGGCGCGAGCGTCGTCACCGGCATCGGGGTCGTCGAGGGCGTCGAATGCGTGATCGTGGCGAACGACCCGACGGTGCGGGGCGGGGCCAGCAACCCGTGGACGGTGAAGAAGAGCTTCCGGGCGTCCGACATCGCCCTGAAGAACCGGCTGCCGCTCGTCAACCTGGTCGAGTCGGGCGGCGCCGACCTGCCGACGCAGAAGGAGATCTTCATTCCGGGCGGGCGGATGTTCCGCGACCTGACCCGGCTGTCGGCGGCCGGGATCCCGACGATCGCGCTGGTGTTCGGCAACTCCACGGCGGGCGGCGCGTACATCCCCGGCATGTGCGACTACGTCGTCATGGTCAAGGAGCGCGCGAAGGTGTTCCTCGGCGGTCCGCCGCTGGTGAAGATGGCGACGGGGGAGGAGGCCGGCGACGAGGAGCTCGGCGGCGCGGAGATGCACGCGCGGGCGTCGGGCCTCGCCGATTACATGGCCGTGGACGAGGCGGACGCGCTGCGCCTCGGCCGCCAGATCGTCAAGAACCTCGGCCACCGCAAGCCCGGCCCGCCGCCCGGCCCGGTGGAGGAGCCGCTGTACGACGCGGACGAGCTGGCCGGCATCGTCCCCGAGGACCTGAAGGTCCCGTTCGACCCGCGTGAGGTCATCGCCCGGATCGCGGACGGCTCGCGGTTCGACGAATTCAAACCCCTGTACGGGACGAGCCTGGTCACCGGCTGGACGCGCGTCCACGGCCACCGCGTCGGGGTGCTCGCCAACGCGCAGGGCGTCCTGTTCAGCGAGGAGGCGCAGAAGGCGGCGCAGTTCATCCAGCTCGCCAATCAGCGCGACACGCCGCTGCTGTTCCTGCACAACACGACCGGCTACATGGTCGGCAAGGACTACGAGCAGGCCGGGATCATCAAGCACGGCGCCCTGATGATCAACGCGGTGGCCAACAGCACGGTCCCGCACCTGACGATCGTGATGGGCGCCTCGTACGGGGCGGGCAACTACGGCATGTGCGGCCGCGCGTACGATCCCCGGTTCCTGTTCACATGGCCGAGCGCGAAGTCGGCGGTGATGGGCCCGCAGCAGCTGGCGGGGGTCCTGTCGATCGTGGCGCGGCAGGCCGCCGAAGCGCGCGGGCAGGCCTACGACGAGGAGCAGGACCGGGCGATGCGGGAGATGGTCGAGTCGCAGATCGAGGCGGAGTCGCTGCCGTTCTTCCTGTCGGGGCGGCTCTACGACGACGGCGTCATCGACCCGCGCGACACCCGCACCGTTCTCGGCCTGTGCCTGTCCGCCGTCCACAACGCGCCCGTGCGCGGAGCCGACGGCTTCGGCGTCTTCCGGATGTGAGGGTGATGATCGCAAGAGTGCTGGTCGCCAACCGCGGCGAGATCGCCCGCCGCGTCCTGCGGGCCTGCCGGGACCTCGGGATCGGGACGGTCGCCGTCCACTCCGACCCGGACGCGGGCGCGCCGCACGTCCGGGAGGCGGACGTGGCGGGGCGGCTGCCCGGGGCGTCCCCGGCGGAGACGTACCTGTCGGCCGGGCGGCTGCTCGCGGTGGCGCGGAGCGCCGGGGCGGACGCCGTCCACCCCGGGTACGGGTTCCTGTCGGAGAACGCGGACTTCGCGCGGGCCGTGATCGACGCCGGCCTGACCTGGATCGGCCCGCCGCCGGCGGCGATCGCGGCGATGGGCTCCAAGATCGAGGCGAAGAAGCTGATGGCCGCCGCGGACGTCCCGGTGCTGCCCGAGCTGGATCCCGCCCAGGTCACCGGCGCCGACTTCCCGCTGCTGGTGAAGGCGTCCGCGGGCGGAGGCGGGCGCGGCATGCGGATCGTCCGGACGCCGGACGGGCTGCCGGACGCCGTCGCCGCAGCGCGCCGCGAGGCGGAGTCGGCGTTCGGCGACCCGACGGTGTTCTGCGAGCCGCTGCTGGAAGGCGCCCGGCACATCGAGGTGCAGATCCTCGCCGACGCGCACGGCACGGTCTGGGCGCTCGGCGAACGCGAATGCTCGATCCAGCGCCGCCACCAGAAGATCGTCGAGGAGGCGCCGTCGCCCGCGGTCGGGCCCGGACTGCGCGCCGAACTGTGCGGGGCGGCGGCGAGCGCGGCCCGCGCCATCGGTTACACGGGGGCGGGCACGGTCGAGTTCATGCTCGCCCGCGACGGCCGCTTCTTCTTCCTGGAGGTCAACACCCGCCTCCAGGTAGAGCATCCCGTCACCGAGTGCGTGTACGGGGTCGACCTCGTCCGGCTGCAGATCGAGATCGCCGAGGGGGCACGGCTCCCGGACGCGGTGCCGGAGCCGCGCGGCCACGCCGTCGAGGTCCGCCTGTACGCCGAGGACCCGGCCCTCGACTGGCGTCCGGGCAGCGGCGCCCTGCACACCTTCGAGGTGCCGGACGTCGACGCCGAGTTCGCCGTCCCCGCGTCGTACGGGCTGCGGCTCGACAGCGGGGTGGAGAGCGGCGGCGAGATCGGCGTCCACTACGACCCGATGCTCGCCAAGGTGATCGCGTGGGCGCCGGACCGGCGCGCCGCTGCCCGCCGGCTCGCGGCCGGGCTGCGCGGCGCCCGCGTCCACGGCCCGGCCACCAACCGCGACCTGCTCGTCCGGATCCTGGAGGAGCCCGGTTTCCTGGACGGCGACACCGACACCGGGTACCTGGACCGGATCGGCCTGGATGTCCTCGCCGCGCCGCTGGCCGGGGAGGACGCGGTCCGGATGTCCGCGCTGGCCGCCGCGCTGGCCGGGGCCGCCGCGGACCGGGCGGCCGCCCCGGCGCTCGGCGGGCTACCCTCCGGGTGGCGCAACGTCCGGTCGCAGCCACAGCGCAGGACGTTCGAGGGCCCGTCCGGGACGGTCACCGCCGACTACCGCCTGGACCGGGACGGGCTGGTGTCCGGACTGTGCCCCGGCACGTCGCTGGTGAGCGCCGCACCGGAAAGGGTCGTCCTGGAGCATGACGGGCTGCGCGAGACGTTCACGGTGACCACCGCCGGTGACTCGGTGTACGTCGACTCCCGTCTCGGCTCGGTGACGTTCCGGGCCGTCCCGCGATTCGCCGACCCGAGCAGCCACATCGCACCCGGTTCGCTCCTCGCGCCGATGCCCGGGACCGTCGTGCGCGTCGAGACGGAGCAGGGCGCCGCCGTCACCGAGGGACAGACCCTCGTCGTCCTGGAGGCGATGAAGATGGAGCACCGCATCGCCGCCCCCGCGTCCGGGACGGTCGCGGAATTGAACGTCACGGCGGGCCGGCAGGTCGAGTCCGGCGCCGTCCTCGCCGTCATCGAAGAGGCGAGTGCGCAGTGAGGAACGAAGGGCGCCCTCGCAGGGCCGAGGGCCCGGAGGCATGGAGAGCAGGGATCCCCGGATGAGCTTCGTCGAGACCGAGGAGCGTCGGGCGCTGCGCGCGGCCGTCGCCGAGCTGGGCGCCAAGTACGGCGCCTCGTACTACGTGGAGAAGGCGAGGTCCGGGCAGAAGACCGACGAGCTGTGGTCGGAGGCCGGCCGGCTCGGCTACCTCGGGGTGAACGTCCCCGAGGAGTACGGCGGCGGAGGCGGCGGCATCGGCGACCTCGCCGCGGTGTGCGAGGAACTGGCCGCGGCGGGCTGCCCGCTGCTGCTCATGGTCGTCTCCCCGGCGATCTGCGCCACGATCATCGCGCGGTCGGGCACCGGCGATCAGCGGAGCCGGTGGCTTCCGCGGTTCGCGGACGGCTCGGTCAAGATGGCGTTCGCGATCACCGAGCCCGACGCGGGCTCGAACTCGCACCGCATCACCACCACGGCGAGGCGTGACGGCGACAACTGGGTGCTGAGCGGGCAGAAGACCTTCATCTCGGGGGTGGACGAGGCGGACGCGGTCATGTTCGTCAGCCGCTCCCAGGACCAGAAGGGCAATCTGCGTCCCTCGCTCTTCATCGTCCCGACGGACGCGCCGGGCTTCTCCTGGACGCCGATCGACATGGAGATCGTGTCTCCGGAGAAGCAGTTCATCTGCCACCTCGACGACGTCCGGCTGCCCTACGACGCGCTGGTCGGGGACGAGGACGGCGGACTCCTGCAGCTGTTCGCCGGCCTCAACCCCGAGCGGATCATGGCGTCCGCCATGGGCGCCGGGATCGGCCGCCTGGCACTCGGCAAGGCCACGGCCTACGCGAACGAACGGCAGGTGTTCAAGACGCCCATCGGCGCGCACCAGGGCCTCGCGCATCCGCTCGCCGCCGCGAAGATCGAGCTGGAGCTGGCGCGGCTGATGGGGCAGAAGGCCGCCTGGCTGTACGACGAAGGCGACGACACGGGCGCCGGGGAGGCCGCCAACATGGCCAAGTACGCCACCGCCGAGGCAGCGATCCACTGCGTCGACCAGGCCATCCAGACGCACGGCGGCAACGGCCTCACCACCGAGTACGGCGTCGGCATGCTCGCCGGGGTCGTCCGCCTCATGCGCATCGCCCCCGTCAGCCGCGAAATGATCCTCAACTACGTCGCGCAGCACTCCCTGGGCCTGCCCAAGTCCTACTGACCGGCCGGGTCGTGCCGGCCGGCGGCGCTACCGGCCGGCCAGCGCGTCGAGCTGCGCCTCCAGGGGGACGGGCGCCGCCAGCCGGTTGTCCACGGCCGTGTGGGGGACGGGCGGCGGCTCGTCCGGGCGCATCCGGGCGGTGAAGGCCTCGAAGCCGGCCAGCTTGCCGGTGTCGCGGGGCGAGCCGCGCTCCTCCAGGCGGCGGCGCAGCGTCGCGGCGTCCGTGCGGACCCACACGAGACGCACGGGCGGGCCGCCCAGGGACCGCGTCCACTCCGCCCAGCGGGACCCGTCCCGGATGTGGCCGGTGAACGGGCCGCTGAGCAGCACCGGGCAGCCGTGTGCGCGGATCTCCCGCGCCGTCGCGGTCATCCCGGCGTACTCGTGCGGCTTGACGTGCTCGTCGTACCACGGGCCCTCCCGCTCACCCGGGTCGCGGGCCGACGCGGCGAGGGCGGCCTCGACGAACGGCCCGTACATCGTGTCCTTGTCCAGCAGGGCCGGGACGGGACGCAGCCGCGCCAGCAGCAGGCCCGACACGGTGGACTTGCCGGAGCCGGGCGGGCCCGCCACCACCCACACCGGGGCGGGGATCATGTCGACAGGCGCAGCCGGCGGGTCGCCAGCCGCTCGATGCGCGCCTCGTCGATCTCGTGGCCGAGCCCCGGCTGGGTGAGCGGGACCCCGACGACGCCGCCGGACGAGCGGACGGGCGGCGTCACGAACACCGGGCCGCCCGCCGGGTCGGACACGTCGCTCGGCAGCGTGCAGCCCGGCAGGGACGCCAGCGCGACGGCGGCGGCCTGGCCGATGCCGAACGCGCCGCACCCGCTGCACCACACGTCCCACCCCGCCGCGTACGCCAGGTCGTGGGCGCTGCGGGCCGCGGTCAGCCCGCCGAGCCGGTCCAGCCGCAGGTGCAGGGCGCGGCCCGCCTCCAGCGACAGGGCGGCGTCGAGGTCCTCCAGGCCGCCGATGGCGGGGGCGACGGCGGCGCCCACCCGGAGCTGGAGCCGGGCGTGCGCGGCGAGGTCGCCGGCCGCGAACGGACGCTCGATCGCCGCCAGGCCGTAGGCGTCCAGCGCCTCCAGCACGGCCAGGTGCTCGGGCGAGTCGGAGTAGGCGTGGCCCGCGTCGGCCACGAGCGCCAGCGCCGGGTACGCCTGCCTGACCGCCCGGACCGGCTCGATGTCCCAGCCGGGGCGGATGCCCAGGGTGACGCGGGTGTGGCCCGCTCCAACGGCCTTGTTGACGCGGCCCGTGAGCGTGTCCAGCGCCGGCTCCGGTGAGATCCGCGCACCGGTCACGATGGACGTGCGGGTGCCGCCGAGCGCGTGCGCGAGCGGCAGGCCCTTCACGCGGCACCACAGGTCCCAGCAGGCGGTGTCGACGGCGGCGGCCGCCTCCTGCGCCCCGAGGTCGGCGGCGGCGGACACGTCCTCGGGACGGTCCAGGTCGAGCCCGACGAGCGCGGGACCCATGCGCTCCTCGATGTCGGCCCAGGCCGGGCCCGGACCGCCGGAACCGCTCGGGACGGCCATCTCGCCCCAGCCCACGGCGTCGCCGCCGGTGAGGCGGACGAGGACGCTCTCCGGCCGCCGCCCGCGCGGCATCGTCACGCGGAACGCGTCGCAGCCCTGGATCCGAGGCACCCGCACCCGCCCTTCGAGGAAGTGGTCTCCTCCCATGATCCCCCCTCCGGGCACCTGCGAAGACACACCGGGCGGGTCAGCCCGCGCGGGGTGGCCGGGATCCACCACCGAGGAGCCGGCGCAGGACCGGGCGCAGCGGCCGCCGCTCGTACCCGCCGTCGGCGAGGCCGGCGAGACGCTCGAACGGGTTGTAGGACGACCAGTCGCCGCACAGCAGCATCGACGCGCCCGCGCACACCACGTACAGCGCGATCATGGGGAGGCCGAGGCACCAGGCGTACTGCGTGCAGTGCCGTGCCTCGTGCCGCAGCAGCCGCGACCCGTCGGCGAGGCCGGACGCGTCGCCCCGCACGAGGACGACGTTGCCGACGGTGAACACCGGCGCGGCCGGGAGCGGCGGCCGGTAGCCGCCGGCGACCAGCAGCCCGTCCGGGGCCCGGCGGACGCCGCGGGGACGGCGGGTGGCGGTCACGGCCAGCAGCAGACCCAGGCACGTCGACAGGTTGACCGCGTTGACGACCTGCCGGAGCCGGTGCACCCGTTTCACGGGTACGAGTGTCCCGCGCCGGCGGTACCGCCGGGAACGGCTACGGGCAGTTCGCCTCCAGGGACACCGGTTCGCTGGTGGGCGACTGCGTGGCGCCGCCGCCCGGCTGCTGCCCCGTCCCCGGCTGGCCGGCCACCGGCGGCGACACGCTCGGCGACGCGCCGGGCTCGCCGCTCGGGTTGCTGCTCACCTGGCGGGGATCGGTGTTGACCGCCTCGGCCGCCAGCCTGCGGATGAGGTCGAAGTCCGGGTTCCCGGTGTAGATCAGCGGCGGCACGAACTGCAGGCTGTTGATGTGCGCGCCGTCCTTGACCTTGTCCGACAGCTTCACCAGAGCGGGCAGCAGCTCGTGCGGGATGTCGGTCGACAGGGTCTGCTTGGCGGCCGCGGCGAGCTTGTCGAAGCTGGTGAGGACGGTCCGCGGGTCGGCCTGCTCGGCGATCGCGGCCATCAGGCACTTCTGCCGCGCCATCCGCACGTAGTCGCTGCTGCCCGTGCGGGACCGGCCGTACCAGAGCGCCTCCTTGCCCGACAGCGTCCGGTGGCCGGGCTCGAGCACCGCGCCCTCCAGCCCGTACGGGATGGGCTGCTTGATGTTGATCTTGACGCCGCCCATGGCGTCGATGATGTCGGCGAAGCCGAACATGTCGACCAGGATGTAGTAGTCGACCCGCAGGCCGAGGATGCCGGCGATGGTGGCCTTCAGCAGCTCGGGGCCGCGCTGGTTCTTGGGGACGCCCGGCACCACGTCGGGGTGCTCCTCGGCGTACTGGTACACCTCGTTCAGCAGGCCCGGCGTCTGCGGGCCGTCGCCGGTGAAGCCGTAGGGGAACCGGTCGCGGGCCGGTCCGGGCGGCAGCTGGAAGCTCTCCAGGTTGCGGGGCAGGCTCAGCAGCACCGTGTCGCCGGTCTCGGTGTCGACGCTGGCCACCGTCATGCTGTCGGTGCGCACGCCGGTGCGGTTCTCGGCGGAGTCGCCGCCGAGGAGCAGGATGTTGACGCGGGCCTGCCCGTTGAACGGGTCGTCGGCGTCGACCTCCTTGCCGTTCTGGTTGCCGCTGTGGAAGATGCTGGTCAGCGCGTCCCGGTAGACGTAGGTGCCGTGCGCCGACCAGGCCACGGGGACCGCGACGGCGAAGCACATCACGGCGACGGCGGCCGCGCCGAGCGTGCGCGCGGGCGCCGACAGCCGGAGGGGACGCAGCACCTGGTAGGAGCGGATCACGATGAAGACCCACACCACGCCGAGCGCCAGCAGCGCGGCCGACAGCCGCTGCAGCACGTCCGGCTGGACGGCCAGGTGCAGCAGGTCGGAACGGTAGAAGGTGCCGGCGGCCGCCACGGCGGCGGCGAGCGCGACGTACAGGGACAGCAGCAGCCACCCGGCGATCCGCCGGCCCGCGACGATGTGGGCGACGCCCCACACCAGGGCCGACGCGAGCGTCAGCGCGAGCGCCCGGGGGAGCCCCCCGGCGCCGCCGGAGGAGCGATCCCCGTCCCCTTTCCGGGCGCGCCGACTCGCCGATCGACCCATGTACGCTCCGATTCCCACCCACGGTGAATTAAGCCTGGCTCACATTTAACGACGCGCGAAACCGGTCAAAAGTTGCGTGGGAGTCGACCGCGTGCGAGCGCGCGCTGCCCCTCGGGGTGCCCTAGGTGCAGCTGTTGTTCAGGATATTCAATCCGGCCGTCTTATGGGAGCCCGACGCGGAGGCGCGGACCGCCCGCGCCGCCATCCGCCTGATCTCGGCGTAGTCCGGGCGCCAGGTCGAGATGAGGGGCGGGACGAACTGCAGGCTCGTGATCTCGGCGTTCCTGATCTTGGCCGCCAGGTCGACCAGCGGCGGCAGCAGCCCGCGCGGCAGGTCGGTGCTGACGGATTCCTTGAAGACCTGGGTGAGCCGCTGGAAGCTGCGCAGCACGGTGAGCGGCCCCGCCTGGCGGGCGAGCGCCCACATCAGGCATTTCTGCCGGCCCATCCGGTCGAAGTCGCTGGTGCCCGTCCGCGACCGCCCGTACCAGAGGGCCTCCCGGCCGCTCAGCGTGCGGCAGCCGGGTTTCAGGACCCCCGCCGGCACCTGCTGCCTGGGCACGGGGACGGCGTCGGCCACACAGACCCGGACACCGCCGACCGCGTCCACGATCTGCCGGAAGCTGCGCATGTCGACCATCGCGTAGTAGGGGACGGGACGGCCGAGGATGTGCGCGACGGTCCGCTTCAGCAGCTCGGCGCCGGGGTCGGGGACGTGCCCGCCGCCGGAGAGGACGCCGGGACGCTCGGTCCCGGCCCCGTAGACGGCGTTCAGCAGCCCCTCGGGCGGGTACGGGACCCGCTCGCTGCCCGACCACACCGGCACGTGCTGCAGATTGCGCGGCAGGCTCAGCAGGACCGTGTTCCCCGTCCCGGTGTCGACGCTGGCGAGCGTCATGCTGTCGGTGCGGATTCCGGGGCGGCCCACGTCGGCGTCGCCGCCGATGAGCAGGACGTTGAGGCGCGGAATGCGCGCCCACGGGTCGGCGGTCTCCCGCGGGGCGGCCGCCGCGCCGCGGGCCGCGTACCGGTCGTCGCCGAACAGGCTGGTGACCAGGCCGCGCTGCAGATGGCCGTAGTGCGCGACGGTCAGCGGCGGGACGACGGCCAGCAGGCACAGGACCGAGACGGTGGTGCCCGCGGCGAGGCGCCACAGCGGCGACAGCCCGCCCGGCGCCAGCACCGCGTAGGAGTGGACGATCAGCGCCGCCCACAACCCCGCCAGGACCGCGGAGCCGGCCGTCAGGGCCAGCAGCCAGCCGGGCCGCACCGACAGCTCGAGGAACAGCGAGCGGCCGTGACCGGCGCACAGAGCCGCGGCCGTCAGCAGCACCGCCTGCGCGCCGAGCAGCGCCGCGCCGAGCCGGACGCGCCCCGCCCGCAGGTGCGCGACGCCGGGCAGCGCCGGTGACACCGCGGCCATCAGCAGCGCCTCCGCCAGCCGCCGCAGCGCCGCGTCCCGCCGGTCCCGCGCGGCCCTCCTGCCCCGCTCGTGCCGCTTGTCCCGCCCGCCGTCCTCCGGCCGCGCACGGTCCGGCAGCAGCGGTGTCCGGTTGCCGGTCGATCCCGAGTCGAACATGTCCGCCCCCTTCAGGGACGGCAGCCCCCGCTCCGTCCCCTACTACAGAGCGTGCATGTCACAACACAAAATATGGCGTGTCGGCTACGGCGTGTCGCGAAATGAGATGGCGGTCGAGAAGGCAGAATCAGAAGGTTTACCAGCTGCTGGACAGCGGCATGCCCTCGGCGTACCCGGACGAACCCTGGATCCCGACGGTCGCCCGCTCGTGGAACTCCTCCAGCGTGCGGGCGCCCGCGTAGGTGCACGAGCTGCGCAGCCCGGCGACGATCGAGTCGATCAGGTCCTCCACGCCGGGCCGCCGCGGGTCCAGGAACATCCGGGACGTGGAGATGCCCTCCTCGAACAGCGCCTTGCGGGCCCGGTCGAACGGGGAGTCGTCGGCGGTGCGCAGCCGCACGGCCCGCGCGGACGCCATCCCGAAGCTCTCCTTGTAGAGCCGGCCGTCGGCGGCGCGCTGCAGGTCGCCGGGCGACTCGTAGGTGCCGGCGAACCAGGAGCCGACCATCACGTTCGCGGCGCCGGCCGCCAGCGCCAGGGCCACGTCGCGGGGGTGCCGGACCCCGCCGTCGGCCCACACGTGCTGGCCGAGGCGGCGGGCCTCGGCGGCGCACTCCAGGACGGCGGAGAACTGCGGGCGGCCGACTCCGGTCATCATCCGGGTCGTGCACATCGCGCCGGGTCCCACGCCGACCTTGACGATGTCGGCGCCGGCCTCGATCAGGTCGCGGGTGCCCTCGGCCGTCACCACGTTCCCGGCCGCGACCGGGACGCCGGGGTCCAGGCCCCGGACGGCGGCGAGCGCGCTCAGCATCTTGTCCTGGTGGCCGTGCGCGGTGTCGACGACGAGCAGGTCGGCGCCCGCGTCCAGCAGCGCCTTGGCCTTGCCGGCGATGTCGCCGTTCACGCCGACCGCCGCGGCGATGCGCAGCCGCCCGGCGCCGTCCACAGCGGGCTTGTAGAGGGTGGCGCGCAGCGCCCCGGTGCGGGTCAGGATGCCCGCCAGCCGGCCGGCGGCGTCGACGACGGGGGCGAGCCGGTGGCCGCGCTCGTGCAGCCGGTCGAACGCCTCGCGCGGGTCCACGCCGGCCGGCACCGTGACCAGGTCGCGGGACATGATGTCGCGGAGCTGGGCGAACCGGTCGACGCCCTGGCAGTCGGCCTCGGTGACGACGCCCACCGGCCGGTCGTCCTCGACGACGATCACCGCGCCGTGCGCCCGCTTCGGCAGCAGCGCGAGCGCGTCGCCGGCCGTGCTCGACGGGTCCAGC
Source organism: Spirillospora sp. NPDC048819 (assembly GCF_040650055.1). NCBI lineage: Bacteria > Bacillati > Actinomycetota > Actinomycetes > Streptosporangiales > Thermomonosporaceae > Spirillospora > Spirillospora sp. NPDC048819. Next base: position 19,899 of record NZ_JBEZGN010000044.1, read on the forward strand.
CGGATCGGGGTGTCCACGATCAGGTCGCGTCCCTTGACCCAGCCGATGACCTCGGCGACCACGTCGGCCGGGATGTCCTGGGGAAGCACCGCGATGCCGCCGCGCCGGGCGACGGTCTCGGCCATCCGGCGTCCGGAGACGGCCGTCATGTTGGCCACGACGAGCGGCACGGTCGTCCCGCTGCCGTCCGAGGTCGAAAGGTCGACGTCCAGGCGCGACCCGACCGAGGAGCGGCGCGGGACCATGAAGACGTCGTTGTAGGTGAGGTCGTGAGCGGAACGCTCACCGTTCAGCAGATGCACGGCGGTTCTACACACCAATCACGGGATCCGGGTGGCCTGGCCACCGTTCATTGTCGGCCATACCCGCCGATGCTCCCGCCAAGCCGGGCCCGGGGGCCGCCGCAGCGCCCGCGGCGGGTCCGCGGGGCCGTACCCAGGGGTGATGACTCTGTGTCCCCGCGGCGTGGCCGGGTGATCTCCGGTGGTTCCCCCGTCCCCTTCCGCGTGTGACGCGAGTGAACACCATGACTGTGGTGCAAAACGGTGCAACGTGGGGCTTGGCTCTCTGTAAAGTTACCTCTTGACGTAACTGCGCCCCGGATGCACTTTTCTTACATGTGCCTCATGCGGACGGCGAGACCCGCCGTGGGGGCGTGACAGCAGAACACCGGGAGAAGCGCATGCAGGTCACGCACTTGGGCCCGGTCAGCCGCGCTCGCCCGCGCCGCGGGCCGCCCCGCCGGGGCGGCGATCGCCGCGGTGATCATTGTCATTCCGCGCGGCCGCCGCCGGCGCGGCGCCGCGCCGGGTGGGCGGCGCGAGCCCGGCAGCGTTGCGCTCTTGCAGCGGTTGACCCGGCGTCGGAAACGGCGCCGCGCGGAACCCGGCGCAGACGCATCGACGGCCGCCGGGCATGACGAACACGAGCAAGATCAATATTTGACGTCATACCGTCCTGAAATGGAATGATCTTGCAGTTGCTGGCAGAACGATTCATTACACGTCGAGGAGGAGAGCCGTGCTGGATGCGGTCGACGCCGTGCTCGTCCGCGAGCTCCAGCGGGATGGCAGGGCGACGTTCCAGGCGCTCGCCGACCGCGTCGGGCTTTCCCGCACGGCAGTGCGGGCACGGGTACAGCACCTTCTCGAGACCAAGGTCGTCCGCGTCGTCGGCATCGTGCACGCCGCCGTCGTCGGCGCGGAGGCGATCGGGCACCTCTCGGTCACCGTGGACGGCTCGGCCAGGGAGGTGGCCGCGGCCATCGCCGAACGCCCCGCCGTCAGCTTCACCGCGCTGACCGCCGGCCCGCACGACCTGGTCGCGCAGGTGCGCACCCGCGACGACGCCGCGCTCGCGGCCGAGGTGGACCACATCCGGTCCGTCCCCGGCGTGCGCGCGGCGGAGGTGTTCCGGTCGGTGTCCACCGTGCGCGACACGCACGCGGTGGTGCGCGAGCTCGGCGAGGTCAGCCTCGACGACATCGACTGGCGGCTCCTGCAGGAGCTGCAGCGCGACGGGCGCGCCCCCTACACCCGGCTCGCGCACATCATCGGCCTGTCGCAGGCCGCCACCCGGGCCCGGGTGGTCAGGCTCATGCGCACGGGCGTCATCCAGGTCACCGGCCTGGCCGACCCGCTGGCCCTCGGCGCCGCCGAACTCGGCGGGTTCGGGCTGATGGTGACCGGAGGGCTGCGCAAGGTCGCCGAGGCGGTCGCGTCCCAGGACGGCGTCCGCTACCTGGCGACGGGCTTCGGCCGCTACGACATCGTCGGGCAGGCCGAGGCGACCTCCCGCAGCGAGCTGGTCGCCGTGCTGGACGCGATCCGGTCGGTGCCCGGGGTGACGGTCCGGGAGTCCTGGCACCACCTGGACGTGGTGAAGGAGTCCTACGCCGTCGAACTCCCCGAGCACCCCCTCAACGGGGCGTCCTGACCGGCCCCGCCCCGGCCGCGGCGCGAACCGCGGCCGGGGCGGGGCCGGGGCGGCCGGGAACCGGTCCGTCCGGCGTCAGTGGTCGTCGCGGCCCGTCTCCTTGGCGAACGCCAGGAAGTCGCGCGCGGCGGGCGGGAGCCTGCGGTGCGCGTGGACCAGCCCGATCATGCGGGTGATCGGCGGCATGAACGACCGGACGGTCACCCCCTCGGTGTCGTCGATCTGGTTCCGGTACCACAGCAGGGACCCCATCCCCGCGCGGACCCAGCCGAGCCAGGCGCCGCGCTCGTCGGACTCGACGGCGGCGACCGGGGTGGCGCCGATGCGCCGCAGCATCGTGTCGATCTCGGCGCGGCGGGCGCTGCCGCGGGCGGGCAGCACGAGCCGCATCCCGTTCAGCGCCGCCGGGGACACCGGCTCGCGGACCTTCAGCGCGGGCGGCGAGATCAGCACGACCTCCCGCTGCTCGAACGGGTGCGCGGACATGTCGCCCGGGACGGGCAGGTCGGTCAGCGCCAGGTCGGCGCGGCCCGCCCGCAGCGCCGCGGCGACCTGGTCGCGGTCCGCGCAGCGGACCACCCGGATCCGGACGGCCGGCTGGTCGCGGGCGAAGCGGGGGATGAGCCGGCCGGTCAGCTCCGGCTCCAGGGACGCGGTGACGGCGATGCGCAGCTCCGCGCCCCGCCCGTTGGCGCGGGCGACCGACAGGGCCTCGATCGCCTCGACGGCGCCCAGCGCGACGCGGGCCTGCCGGACCACCTGCTCGCCGGTGGGGGTGAGGACGACGCCGCGGCCGGAACGCGCGAACAGTTCGACGCCGAGCTCGCGCTCCAGTTCGCGGACGGCCCGCGAGAGCGCGGGCTGGGCCACGTAGAGAGCCTGGGCCGCCGACGTCATCGTGCCGTGGTCGGCGGTCGCCACGACATAGCGCAGCTGCCGCAGATTCATGCCTTGACCGTATGACAACGAACCGATCCGGTCCCGGACATAGCCGGAATCGGACCGAGAATCAGCGGCGGCGGACCGCGTCCGGCCAGGTGATCAAGGTTGCGGCCCCGGTCACGGGGCCTTGCGCAGGCCCCCGGGCGGGCCGGGCGGGACGGTCTCCGGCTCGGGCTGCAGCTGCGGGGCGCCGACGCCGCAGTGGCTCTTGCACTCCGGTTCGACCTGCTCCCCGGACGGGGTCCGCAGCGCGTCGTCGCCGATGGTCAGGAAGCTCAGCACCGCCCCGCAGACGAGGATCGCGGCGCACGTGGCCATCGCGATCCCGAATCCCCGGGAGAAGTCGGCGGGGTTCTCGTAGGCGTCGCCGGTCAGCCCCGCCAGCGGCGGGATCGCCGCCACCGCCAGCAGCCCGGCGGCCCGCGCCACCGCGTTGTTGACCCCGCTGGCCACGCCCGCGTGGCGGACTTCCGCGGTGGCGAGCACGGTTGCGGTGAGCGGTGCGACCACCGCCGACAGGCCCAGCCCGAACACGATCACGGGGGGCAGGACGTCGCGCGCGTACGAGGCGTCCGCGCCGATCCGGGAGACCATCAGCATCCCGGCGGCCGCCACCAGCAGCCCGCCCGTCATCGGCAGCCGCGGGCCGATCCGCTGCGCGAGCGCGCCCGCCCGCGCCGACAACAGCAGCATCAGCACGGTGACCGGCAGCAGCGCCGACCCCGCGGCGATCGGCGAGAACTCGCCGACGACCTGCAGGTGCAGCACGAACAGGAAGAACAGCACGGCCATCCCGCCGTACATGATGAACGTGACGACGTTGACGGCGGAGAACTGCCGGGACGCGAACACGTCCAGCGGCAGCATCGGCTGCGGCGCCTCCCGCCCGGTCCCGCCCCTCACGCGCCGGCCGGGCAGCGGCCGCCCCCGGCCGCGGATGCGCTCGACCGCCACGAACCCGACCGCGGCCGCCAGGCCCGCGACGGCGGCGGCCCCGATGACCGTGGCGTTCACGTCGCCGCCGGGCGCCTCGGTGAGCGCGTAGGTCGTCCCCGCCAGGGCGAGCGCCGCCAGCGCCGCGCCGAGCACGTCGAAGCGCCCGCGGGCCTGCGGGTCGGCGCTCTCGGGGACGTGCCGGGCCGCCACCAGCACCACCACGGCGGTCAGCGGCACGTTCAGCAGGAACACCCACCGCCAGCCGGCCGCCTCCACCAGCCAGCCGCCCGCGAACGGCCCGACCGCGGCCGCGACGCCGCCGAGGCCCGACCAGGCGCCCACCGCGCGGGGACGGTCGTCGGGGGCGAACGACGACTGGATGATCGCCAGCGACCCGGGGGTGAGCAGCGCGCCGCCCACGCCCTGCAGCGCCCGCGACACGATCAGCATCTCGATGTTCAGGGCGAGACCGCACAGCGCCGAGGCGACCGCGAACCACACGACGCCGATGAGGAAGATCCGCCGCCGTCCGAACCGGTCCCCGAGCGAGCCGCCGAGCAGGATGAACCCGGCGAGCGTGAGCGTGTAGGCGTTCACCGTCCACTGCAGCCCGGCCATGTCGGCGCCCAGGTCACGCGCCAGCGCCGGCAGCGCCACGTTCACGACCGTGGCGTCGAGCATCGCCACGCCCGACCCGAGCACGGTCGCCAGCAGGATCCAGCGCCCGGGCCCGGTGCCCAGCCTGACGTCCGGCATCAGACGACCGGTTCTTCGGCGACCATGCCTGCATGGTGCCACGATCCGCCCGGGTCACGCCTCCCCGGCGCGACGAATCACCAGTGGTCGGGCCTGATCACCAGTGGTCGGGGCTGAACGGCTCGTCCTCAGGACGCGCGGACCGCGACAAAAGCCGCAGGTCCGACTCGACCATCATCGTCACCAGCTCCTCGAACGTCACCGCCGGCTCCCAGCCGAGCTGCTCGCGGGCCCTCTTCGGGTCGGCGCACAGCAGGTCGACCTCGGCGGGACGCGTGTAGCGGGCGTCCAGGACGACGTGGTCCTCCCAGTTCAGGCCCGCCGTGCGGAACGCGAACTCCACCAGCTCCCGCACCGACTGCGTCTGGCCCGTTCCGATGACGTAGTCCTCGGGGGCGTCCTGCACCAGCATCAGCCGCATCGCGCGGGCGTAGTCGCCCGCGTAGCCCCAGTCGCGCCGCGCGTCCAGGTTGCCGAGCCGAAGCTCGGTCGCCAGGCCCAGCTTGATGCGCGCCGCGCCGAGCGTCACCTTCCGGGTCACGAACTCGGCGCCCCGGCGCGGGGACTCGTGGTTGAACAGGATCCCGCTGACGGCGAACATCCCGTAGGACTCGCGGTAGTTCTGCGTGATGTAGTGCCCGTAGCTCTTGGCCACCCCGTACGGGCTGCGCGGGTGGAACGGCGTCCTCTCGTTCTGCGGCGTCTCCCGCACCATCCCGAACATCTCCGACGACGACGCCTGGTAGAACCGGATCTGCTCGCGGCCCGGCGTCCGGGACGGGCTGATGCCCGACACCACGCGGATCGCCTCCAGCATCCGCAGCACGCCCATGCCGGTCACCTCGGCGGTGAGCTCGGCCTGCTGCCACGACATCGGCACGTAGGAGATCGCGCCCAGGTTGTAGACCTCGTCGGGCTGTACCCGCTCCACCGCCGAGATCAGGCTGCCCTGGTCCAGGAGGTCTCCGGTGGTGATCTGAACGTCGCCGATGTGCTTGCGCAGCCGCGACACATGGGGGTTCGCCTGCCCCCGCACCAGGCCCCAGACCTCGTACCCCAGCCCAAGCAGATGCTCGGCCAGATACGAGCCGTCCTGTCCGGTGATGCCGGTGATGAGTGCTCGCCTGGACAGCGGATCCTCCATGGCTGTAATAGGTCCGACCGGGCCCACCACGGGTGGGACCCGCAACGAGCGTGAAATATGAGATTACCGACCACGCCGCGTCGATGACGAGGGAGGGCACCGTTTGAACCGAATTCACTTCTGGTTCGCCCGCCGGGCCGCCGGTGTGCCACGGTGAGGGCATCATGAGCTCTGCGCTGGTGCCGCCGCTGCGGCTGAACGGCCGCGAGATCGGCCCGCACGCGATCATGGCCGTGGTGAACCGCACACCCGACTCGTTCTTCGACCGGGGCGCCACCTACGGCTTCGACGCGGCCCTCGACGCCGCCGGCCGGGCCGTCGCCGCCGGCGCCGACATCGTCGACATCGGCGGCGTGAAGGCCGGCCCCGGCGAGGACGTCGGCGTCGACGAGGAACTGCGCCGGGTCGTCGACCTGGTCGCCGCCGTCCGCGACCGCCATCCCGGCGTGGTGATCAGCGTCGACACCTGGCGCCCCGAGGTCGGCGAGGCGGTGGCGCGGGCGGGCGCCGACCTGCTCAACGACACCTGGGGCGGCCCCGACCCCCGGCTCGCCGAGGTCGCCGCGGCGCACGGCATCGGCCTGGTCTGCTCGCACGCGGGCGCCCTCGCCCCCCGCACCCGCCCGCACCGGATCGGCTACGCCGACGTCGTCGCCGACGTGATCGCGCACATCACCGCCGAGGCCGAGCGGGCCGCCGCCCTCGGGGTGCGCCGGGACGCGATCCTCATCGACCCCGCCCACGACTTCGGTAAGAACACCCGGCACTCCCTGGAGATCACCCGGCGGCTCGGCGAGCTGACCGCCACCGGGTGGCCGGTACTGGTCGCGGTGTCCAACAAGGACTTCATCGGGGAGACCCTCGGCCGCCCGGTCGGCGCACGCGGCGTCGGCACGATGGCCGTCCTCGGCGTCTCCGCCCTCCTCGGCGCCCGCGCCTTCCGCGTCCACGACGTCGCCGGCGCGCGCCGCGCCCTCGACGCGGTCGCCGCCCTGCGCTCCTGAACGCCTGCGTTCCTGAACGCCCGTGCTCCTGAACGGCCGTGCTCCTGAACGGCCGTCAGTGCGCGGCGGTCTCCTTCTGGGGCGAGTCGGCGCCGGCTTCCCGCTGCCTGGCCCGGTAGGCGGCCACGTGCATGCGGTTGCCGCAGGTGCGGCTGTCGCAGTAGCGGCGGCAGCGGTTGCGCGACAGGTCCACCAGGACCCGTGAGCAGTCGGGCGCCTCGCAGGTGCGCAGCCGGTCCAGTTCGCCCGCCGCCACCACGTACGCCAGCGCCATGCCGCAGTCGGCGGCCAGGTGCTCGCCCAGCGGGGCGCCGGGCGCGAAGAAGTGCACGTGCCAGTCGTAGCCGTCGTGATCGGTCAGGTGGGGGGTGGCGCCGACCGCGCCGACGATCTCGTTGATCTGCCGCACGGCGGACGGGACGTCGCCAGCGCGGAACACCGCGTGGAACCGGGCGCGCAGGTCCAGGACCCGCAGCAGGTCGGCGTCGGTGAGCTCGCCCACGTCGCTGAACGTGTTGCGCTCCACGAACGAGCGCAGGCCGGGCAGCCCGCCGAGGCGCTCGGCGCCGGACGCCGCCGCACCCGTGTTGATCAGGTCGACGACGACGGCGAGCGCGTGCTCGGTGTCATGAGTGAAGATCACAATGACTCCAGTCTCCGGGACCGGGGCGGTCGTGTGCCCGGCGGCGCCGCCGGGGCCGGAACGCGGCCCGTGGCCCCCAACCATATGACGCCGGTCGCCCACGTCCACGCGCACCCCGCCAGGACGTGCCGGTGCGCCACGCGGCCTGATCCGGCCGGAACGTTCCATGCGCGGCGAGGGCCGCGGGCGCGCCCGCGGCGGGGGATCGGCGCCCGTCAGCGCTCGTAGTGGGGGTCGGCGACGACCGGGTAGTAGGCGTCCGTGTGCTGGATCCGCATCGTGACGGCCGCGCCCTCCAGCGTGTAGTCGGCCTTCACCTGACGGAACATCGAGTCGCTCGCCCACGGGTTGTAGAGCCGGCCCACGGTCGCGCCGTAACGCAGATGGACGACGTCGTAGCCGCCGGACGGCATCGACTCCAGCGTGAGGCCGTCGGCGAGGGAGACGGTGAAACGGAACTCCGAGGGGGCGTCGGGTCCGTGGATCACCGTCAGCAGCCGCACGCCGCCGGCCGTCGTCTGCGCGACGATGTCGGTGTCGACGTCGACGCCCACGAACACCCGCAGGCTGGGGCGCAGCACCTGGGCGACGGTGTCCGCCGCCGCCACGTCGATCCCGAGGTGGATCCGCTGCCCGTCCCTGGTCGGCACCCACACGCCGTCACGGGCGCGCTGACCCCAGGCGACTTCCGGATTCTCCATCTCCTGGGGCTCGTTCTTGCCCCGCGCGACCAGAATCCTGGAGGCGGCGCTCATCGCCGCGGCAGCCCCGTCCCGTGCATGCCTCATGGCGGGCCCCCTCGCCTTCTTTCATCACTTGCGTGACTTCGTGCTCATCTTGGGTTTATCACGGGCAAGGCGGACCGGATGCCGCTTGGCTGGCCGTTGGTCGATTCGTGACGTTCGCCCCGTGCGTCGTTGGACCTTACACCACGCTTATACGTGCCGGTCGGGCCAGGCCGTGATCCTCCGCACGGCCGATCACGGCGCCGATGACGGTGCGCATCCGGCCCTTCACGCAGAAAACACTTTGTGCCATGCCGGGAACCTCAGCATCATTGGACACATCGAACAGGACGCGAAAGCACGATGGGGTGAGCCACCGGATAGGCGGCCGGTCTCCAAAACCGGCGGAAAGTGGGTTCGACTCCTACCGCCCCAGCTGAGCGCGGATCACGGGCTTGTGGTGTAACGGCAGCACACTTCCCTTGCAAGGAAGCGATCAGGGTTCGACTCCCTGCTGGTCCACCGGCGGTTCACGCGGCGGGCCGTCCGGGCGCCCGGACGGCCCGCGCTTTCGCCCGGAGGGTTGGCCGAACGGTAAGGCAGCAGTTTCGAAAACTGACGTCGAGGTGACACTCGAAGGGGTTCGACTCCCTTACCCTCCGCCATTCCGGCCTTTTCCGGTCAGGCCGGCACCGGCTCGCCCGCGGTGACCGACTCGGAAAGGTCGGCGAGGACGTCGCCGAGGCGGTCCAGGGCGCCCGCGATCCAGGGCAGCGCCGCCGGGGCGGGGGAGGCCAGGGCCGCGAGCCGCTGCTCGTCGGTCTCCCCGTAGAGCAGGCTCGGCGCCACCCGCATCCGCAGGGCCGCCGGGGCGTCCCCGAACGAGCTGCCGGGCAGGACGCCGACCCCGTAACGCTCCAGCAGCAGATGCGTCAGGTCCCCGGCCGTCCGGATGCCGTGGTTGACCCGCAGCACCTCCCGGACCGGACCGAAGTCGGGGTAAACGTAGAAGGCCGCCTCCGGCCGCGTGACCCGCGCGCCCGCGGCGGCGAACCGGTCGGCGACCGCGCCGGTGATCGCGGCGTGCAGCCGCCGGCTGCGGTCGATGTGCTCGACCAGCTCGGGCGGCTCGGCGAACGCGTACGCGGCGGCGTGCTGCATCGGGGCCGGGGCGCTGGACCAGATCTCGCTCGCCACGCCGAGCAGGCTGTCGCGCAGCGCCCGGCCGAACGGGCCGTCCGGCAGCCGCGCGACGCCGATCCGCCAGCCGCCCGCGGCCAGGCTCTTGCTCAGGGCGGTCGTCACGACGGTCCGCTCCGGCGCGTGCCGGGCCGGGCTCGGTACCTCGCGGCCCGGCACGTGCACCAGGTCGCGGTAGATCTCGTCCGAGATGATCACAAGGTCGTGCTCGCGCGCCACCGCGCACAGCCGCCGCACGGTGTCCGCGGAGGCGATCGTCCCCGTCGGGTTGTCGGGCAGCGTCACCACCACGGCCCGCACGTCCCTGCCCCGCGCGCGGGCCCGCACGACGGCGTCGGCCAGCAGCGCCGGGCTCGGCACACCGCCTTCGCCGGGCGGGGTGGCGACGCGGATCGGCTCGGCGCCCACCAGCGACGTCTGCGCGGCGTAGGTCACCCAGCTCGGCGCCGGCACGACGACATCGCCGCCGAGCGCGGTGAGCAGGGCGTACAGCAGCGGCTTGCTGCCGGGACCGGCGACGACGGCGGACGGGTCGGTGGGCAGCCCGCGCCGCGCCCAGTAGCCGGCGGCGGCGGCGCGCAGCGCGGCGGACCCGGCCACCGGGCCATAGCCGCCGCGGCCCGCGGCGGCGCCGAGCTCGCGGGTCAGGGCGGGGTGGATCGGTATCCCGGCCTCCCCGAAGCCCAGGGGGAGGACGCGCCGGCCCTCCCTGCGCTTGCGCGCGATCGCCTCGTTCACCGCGAGCGTCGCCGACAGCGGGACCGGACGCGGGGTGAAGGGCACCGGCCGGACGGGTGCGGACAGTTTCCGGGCAGGCTCTTTCTGGGCAGGCATCTATGCTCCAAAGGGCATGGCGAAATAGGGATGACGAAACAGCGGTGGGTGACTGCGCAATCCCCCTGTGCGACCCGGCCGGGCTCGATCTCATACTTGCCCGCTTCTAGCATCATCACAAGCGAGTCTCATCGATGGTGACCGTAAGATGGAATGATGCTAGAGCTGCGCCGCCTCCGGCTGCTCGCCGAATTCGCCCGCCGCGGCAGCATCGCCGCGACCGCCGCCGCCCTCGGCTACACGCCGTCGGCGGTCTCCCAGCAGCTGTCCGCGCTGGAGCGGGAGGCCCGCGTCCCGCTGCTGGACCGGACCGCCCGCAGCGCGGAGCTGACCGACGCCGGGCGCCGCCTGGCCGAGCGCGCCGAGGAGATCCTCGGCCTGGTCGAGACCGCCGAGGCGGAGCTGTCGGCGCATTCGGAGACCCCCATGGGGCGCGTCGTCGTCACCGCGTTCCCCACCGCCGCCGTCGCCTTCGCGCCCGCGCTCGCGCAGAGCCTCGGCGAGCATCCCGGGCTGACGTTCGTCCTGCGCCAGACCCGCCGCGGCGACGGCATCCGGCAGGTGCAGAACGGCGAGGTGGACATCGCGCTCATCGACGACTGGACGGGCAAGGTCCCCGACCAGTCGCCCGCCGCCCTGGAGTTCTTCCACCTGCGCCGGGATCCGCTGGTCCTCGTCGTCCCGGCCACGCACCCCATGTCGGACCCCGCGCTGCCCGTGGACCTGCAGCGGCTGCGGGAGGAGCCGTGGATGGCCGCGCCGCCCGGGGAACTGTCCCGGCAGGCCGTCGAGCGGCTCCTGGACACCGTCGGCGGGGCCCGTCCCGTCCCGTGGGAGTTCGAGGGCCTGCACACGATCCTCAGCCTGGTGGCGCGGGGGATCGGCATCACCGCGGTGCCCGCGCTGGCCCTCGCCGCCGGCGACCAGGGCGTGGCGGTGCGGCGCATCCCCGAATGCACGCTGGCCCGCGAGGTCTACGCCGTCACCCGGACCGCGAGCGTGCGCAGGCCGTCGGTGGCGGTCACGCTCAGAGCCATCTACGCGGCGGCTCGCGACGCTCAGCCCGCCCCGCCGGAGAGCTGAGCGAGGGGGCCGCTAAAGTCGGAATCAGGGCCGGGGTCATGCCGGTTCGACTCTGGCCGTTTCCGGACGCCACCCGCACCGAAGGGACGCGGAGCCGAACTAAGAGGGAACGGCCGCGGAACCCGGGTCATCTTTCAAAACGGACATACGGGTGCGGATCATCACGTACGGTGGGGCGAATCGTGAGCACATCCGAGTTCATGCACACCGATCGGGGAGCACATCGCTCGATGGATCGACCGGCGACCATGCCCGCACCGCCTCTCGGGGCGGTGGAACCTCCCACACTCGCGGCGGACACCCCCGCGGAGGAGCCTCGCGCTGTGGAGAGCCGTCCCGCGGAGAGCGCCGCGGCGGTGACCGCGCCCGCGGAGGGCTCCGCCGCTGAGGCCCCACGTGCCGAGACCCCATCGGGGCTCACGCGTGCCGAGGCCCCGTCGGGGCTCACGCGTGCGGCCGGGTCCGAGGAACCGCACGGCGCGGGGCACCTCGTGTTCGAGCTGCCGCGGGTGCCGGCGCTGCTCATGCACGCGCTTCCTCGATTCGTCGAGGGGGTCATCGCCCCCGTCGTGGTGTTCTACGTCGCCCTCATGCTCCTGGGCCTGACCGGGGCGCTCGTCGCCGCCGTCGCCTGGGTGTACGGCGGCATCGTCTACCGGTACGTGCGCGGGCATCCGGTGTCGGGGATGCTGCTGCTGGCGGCGGTCGGCGTGACCGTCCGCGCGGGGCTGGCCGCCGCGACGGGCAGCGCGGTCGTGTACTTCCTGCAGCCGACGCTCGGGACGCTGTGCGTGAGCATGGCCTTCCTCGCCTCGGTGCCGCTCGGCAAGCCGCTGGCGATGAAGCTCGCCAGGGACATGGCGCCGATCCCCGACGCGTTCTACAAGCACGCCAGGGTCCACCGGTTCTTCCTGCGCATCTCGCTGCTGTGGTCGGCGGTCCTGCTCGCGAACGTGGGCGTCAGCCTCTGGATGCTGTTCAGCCAATCGATCAGCATGTACCTGTGGATCCGCACCGGCATCGTCGCCGGGCTCGGCGCGATCGGCATCGCCGTGTCCGTGTGGGGCTTCAAGCGCCTCGTGCGCCACATCAACCGCGAGCCCGCCGAGAGCGTGCCCGCCGCCTGAGCGGCCTCATCCGGCCTGAGCAGTGATCGGCCGCCCCGCGGGCCGAACTTCCGGCCCGTCCGCGGCGTCTCCATTCTCAGATAGTCCGACACGGGCGAATTTTTGAGTTTGGGGGAGTTGTGGCGACTAGGGGCCGTTTCAGGCTGGTGCTGACCGGCGGCACGGGCATGGTGGCGATGCTCATGGTCGGCGGCACGGCCGGCTGCACGGTCGGCGGCGGGGGCAAGCTGGCCGCCGGGAACTCGGGCGAGCCCATGACGATCACGCCGGCCAACGGGACCGCACAGGTCAAGCCGGACGGCACGATCCAGGTGAAGGCCGCCGACGGCAAGCTGCAGAAGGTCACCGTCCAGGGCGAGGGCGCCACGATCACCGGGAAGTTCGGTGACGACCGCAAGACCTGGAGCTCCACCCGGACGATGACGCCCGGAACGTCCTACACCGTCACCGCGCAGGCTCGCGACGACGGCAAGACCCGCACCGTGACCAGTTCCTTCACCACGCTCAAGGCGGCCCAGACGCTCTCGATCGTCGATGTGACCCCGAACGTCGAGGGGGAGAAGGTCGGCGTCGGCATGCCGATCATCGTCCGGTTCGACCGCCCGGTCACCGACAAGGCCGCCGTCGAGCGGGCCCTGCGGGTCAAGCCGGACAAGCCGGTGGAGGGCGCGTGGCGGTGGGTCGCCCCAGACCAGGTGATCTACCGGACGAAGACGTACTGGCAGCCGCACCAGAAGGTCGCCTTCCACGCGACCCTGGCCGGGGTCAACGCGGGCGGCGGCGTCTACGGCGCGAAGGACGCGCAGGCGACCCTCCACATCGGCGCCGCGCAGATCACCACCGGCGACATGCGCAAGCACCACATGACCGTGACCCGGGACGGCGAGAAGCTGCGGACCATCCCGTTCAGCGCGGGCAACGGCCAGACGCGGGAGTACACCACGACCAGCGGCGTCCACCTGCTGATGGGCAAGGGCAACCCCGTCACGATGACGGCTCCCGGCCGCAAGCCGGGCGACCCCGGGTACTACAAGACGGTCGTCGACCACGCGGTCCGCTTCTCCAACAGCGGCGAGTTCGTGCACTCGGCGCCCTGGTCGGTCGGATCGCAGGGCTCGGCGAACGTCAGCCACGGCTGCATCAACGTCAGCCCCGCCAACGCGCGCTGGTACTACGACATCATGCAGCGCGGCGACGTCATCAAGCTGACCGGCACCGACCGCGAGGTCGAGTGGGACAACGGCTGGGGCTACTGGCAGCTGTCCTTCGACAAGTGGCGGCAGGGCAGCGCGCTGGGCTGACCTGCCACGATCGGCGGCGCGCCGCCCGGTCCGCACCGGGCGGCGCGCCGCTCTGCAACGCTTTGATCTCGGAGACCTGCAAAAACCCTGTGACGTGGCATGATCGAGGACTTTTGTCGCTAATGTCTCTCTGGTAGACGGCGGGGTACTGGAGGTTCGAGGTGCAGCGGAGGCTTTCCGCAGGAGTTCGGGCGGGCACGGCGATGGCGGGTGTCGTGTTGCTCCTGGTCACGGCCTGCAGCGGGGGTGAGAAGGACAACGGTGTCACCGTCGGTGAGAAAGCCGACGCGAACGTTCCACAGGTGACGATCGACCCGGGCAACGGGAATGTCAAGGCCGAGCCGGAGGACGGTGTCACGGTCACGGCGGCGGGCGGGACCCTCGACAAGGTCACCGTCACGTACAAGGGGAAGCCGGTCGACGGCGAGATGGCCGCCGACAAGACCACCTGGAAGTCGCGCACGCTGCGTCCCGGCTCCAAGTTCCAGGTCACGGCGGTCGCCACGAGCCCGCAGGGCAAGTCGACCACGGTCAACGCCACGTTCGCCACGCAGCGGGCGGCGCGGGTGCTCGACATCGCCGACGTCACGCCCGGCAAGGACGAGAAGGTCGGGGTCGGCATGCCGATCCGGGTCGTCTTCAACCGCGAGGTGGCCGACAAGAAGGCCGTGGAGAAGGCCCTGGAGGTCAAGTCCACCAAGCCCGCCACCGGGGCGTGGCACTGGGCGAACGACACCACGGCGATCTTCCGCACCAAGAACGGCCAGTACTGGAAGCCCAACCAGGAGATCCAGTTCCGGGCCAAGCTGTCCGGGGTGAAGTCGGCCAAGAACACCTACGGCATGTCCGACTTCAAGCGCGCGTTCCGCATCGGCGACTCGCACATCACCCACATCAGCGCCAAGAGCAAGAAGGCCGTCGCCAAGGAGAACGGCAAGACGGTCCGGACCTGGCCGATCAGCGCCGGCCGGGGCGGGCGCGTGGTCAACGGCGTCGACACCTACCTCACCGCCAGCGGCATCCACCTGACCATGGGCAAGGAGAATCCGGCGATCATGACGTCGGAGTGGATGGGCGTCGATCCGAAGGACAAGAAGAACGGCGGCTACAAGGAGGTCATCCCGTGGGCGGTGAGGATCTCCGCCACCGGCGAGTACGTCCACGAGATGGCCGCGACCGTGTGGGCGCAGGGCCGCCAGAACGTCAGCCACGGCTGCATCAACTCGCCGCCCAAGGACGCCCGCTGGTTCTACAAGTGGTCCTACCGGGGCGACCCGGTGATCATCACCGGCAGCAAGCGCGGCCTTGACCCGTTCAACGGCTGGAGCTACTACGAGATGTCCTGGAAGCGCTGGGTCGAGGGCAGCGCGCTCGACCGCACGGTGACGACCGGCTGACGTTAACCGGGCCCGCCGCCGGGAAGGAGCCGGACACGGCCGCCTTCGACGGGGGACCCGGTGAACGAACCAGACCGCAAGCCGAGACTGCGGCGCCGCGTCCGGCGCAGGGCACACCGTGTTCTGCGCCGGGCGGCGCTATGGACCTTACGTCCGCTCCGATGGAGGCGCGTACCGCCGCCGGGTGAGCGGCTCCACGTCCGCGTCCTCCTGCAGAACGCGCACGGGACGGGCGGCACGATCCGCACCGTCCTGAACCTCTGCGGGCCCCTGACGCGCGACCACGACATCGAGATCGTCAGCGCCCTGAAGGGGAACCCGAAACCGTTCTTCCCGCTGCCCGCCGGCGCCGCGGTCACCTACGCCGACGACCGCTTCGCCCCCAAGGGCAGGACGGCCCGCCTCCTGGGCCGGTTCCCGAGCCTGCTGATCCCGGCGGAGGAGTCGTCCTTCCGCTACATGAGCCTCTGGACGGACGTGTGCCTCCTGCGCGCCCTCCACCGCACGCCGTGCGACGTGCTCATCGCGACCCGGCCGTCGCTCATCCTGCTGGCCGCCGAGCTCACGCCGCGCGGCACCGCGACGATCGGGCAGGACCACATGAGCCTGGAGTCCTACCAGCCGCCCCTCCGGCGGCAGGTCGTGCGCGCCTACCGCCGGCTCACCGTGCTCAGCGTCCTCACCGCGCCGGCCCGCGCCGGCTACGAGGCGGCCCTCGCCGGATCCGGCGTCCGCATCGTCCGGATCCCCAACGCCTCGCCGCCGCTGCCGGGCCGGCCGTCCCGGCGCGAGCACGAGGTCGTGCTGGCCGCCGGCCGCCTCGTCGCCAACAAGGGCTTCGACCTGCTGATCCGCGCCTACGCGCCGATCGCCGCCGAGCATCCCGGCTGGACGCTGCGCATCTTCGGCTCCGGGCTGCGCCGGGAACGGCTCGCCGCGCTGATCGCCGAACTCGGCCTGACCGGACGGGTCGAGCTGAGCGGTTTCACCCGCGACCTGCACGGCGAGATGGCGCGCGCGTCGATCTACGTCCTGTCGTCCCGCCGCGAGGGCATGCCGATGGTCATCATCGAGGCCATGGGGATGGGACTGCCGGTCGTGTCGTTCGACTGCCCCTTCGGCCCGCCGGAGCTGATCACGCACGGGCACGACGGGCTGCTGGTCCCGACCGGGGACGTGGACGCGCTCACCGCCGCGCTCCGCGAGCTGATCGCCGACCCCGGCCTCCGCGACCGGCTCGGCGAGCAGGCCCGGCGGTCCGCGCGCGCCTACGACCTGGAGCACATCGGCGCGCGCTGGTCACGCCTCATCTCCGGGCTCCGCCCGTTCCCGCCGCACGACTTCACCGGCAAGCCCGAGAAGTCGCGGCGCATCCCGGCCTGAGCGTCCCCACCGGAGGCCGGCGGCGCCGGCGGCGGCTCAGCCGCGCCGCAGGAGGCCGCGGACGAAGGCCGCCTGGCCGGCATGCTGCAGGTCATCGGAGATCACGCTGATCAGCCGCACGGCCAGCGTGACCGGCGGGTCCCATGCGCGGTCCACGACGCGGTCCAGATCGTCGTCGGTGAGCGAACCCACGTACTCGACGGTCCGGTCGTGCACGGCGTCGTGATAGCCGGTCAGCAGCTCCGCCGAGTCGACCTGGACCGCCGCGACCTCGTCCGCCGTGTGGCCGTAGCCGGTGTCGGACGGGTCGAGCGGGAGCCCGAACCGGCCGGCCCAGCCGTCCCGCGTCCACACCTGGGCGGTGCCGGCGGCGCCGGCGATGTGATCGTCCTGGACGCGGGTGAGGTGCCAGACGAGCCAGCCGATCGGGTTGGCCCCCTCACCGGCGCGGTAGGCGAGCTGCCGCGGGGTGAGCCCGCCGGCCGCGTCGTGGACCGCCTCCCGGATCCGGCCGAACGCGTCGGTGAGCAGTTGCGCGCTGGTCATTGCCCTGACGCTACCCGAACGGGCCCGCGCGTTCAGGACCTCGCCCCGCCGCGGCGCGGCGGGTTCCGGCATTCCGCTTGATACTCAACGTGATGCGTACGATCCTTAGCGTGATCGGTGAGGGCGGCTCACCGGGCGGGACGACTCGGATGCTCGGGGAGGGGTGCGGATGCCGGTGGCGTGCGTCCCGCCAGGGGTGTCGGGCGGATCATGTCCGACGCCTTGACCTCGGTGTTCGGCATCGAGCCGGGCGACCACGCGTACGTCCGGTACGCCGGCGAGGACGAGCGCCGCCGGCTGCGGGCCGCGCACGTGACCGCCGCCGCCGTCCGCGGTGAGCGGGCCGTCTTCGTCGACGCCGTCGCCCGCGACGGCCACGACGCCCGCGCTCTGCCCGGCGGCGGGCAGGTGATCGTCCTGACTCCCGGTGAGGCGGGGTTCGCCGGCGGGCGGCTGGACGTCCCGCGGCTGATCCGGGTGCTGGACGCGCAGGCCGCCGACGCCGCCCGGCTGGGCCTGCGGGGGCTGAGGATGTGCGTGGACGTGGCCGGGGTCCTGGCGGGCGCGCCGGAGGCCGCGGCCGCCGACGTCGGCCGGCCGGGCCGCTGCCCGCTGACCGTCCTGCGGGACCGGCCCCGCCCCCCGGCCGTGATCTGCCACGGCGATCGGCTCCGGCTGCCCGAGGCGGTCCTGCCCGCCCTAGCGGAGCGGCACCCGCTGACACTGGACGCGGCGACGGCCCTGGCACGGCACCCGCTGCTGTGTGTCCGGCCCGTGCGCGACCCGGCCGGGCTGTGCCTGGAGGGGGAGATCGACGACTCGAACATCGGCCTGCTGACGAGGGCGCTGGAGACGGCGCCGCTGGACGGACGGGACCTGCGGCTGTACGTCCGGGGCCTGCGGTTCGCCGATGTGCGGGCGGTGCGGCTGCTGGCACACGCGGCCGAGGCGATGCCGGACGGCCACCGGCTCGTCCTGCACGCGCCCGGTCCGGTGATCAGGGCCGTCCTGCGCCTCTACGCGTGGGATCGCCGGATCGTGGTGGAAGAGGGGGACCGGGGGTGAGAGGTTCTGCGTTCGTCCATCAGGGCTGCCTGTACGCCGACGACGACGAGTTCCTGCGGATGGCCGTGCCGTTCATCGACGAGGGCCTGCGGCGGGACGAGCCGGTGCTGGTCGCCACCACGCCGGTCAACCTCGATCTGGTGCAGACCGCCCTCGGGCGGCACGCGCGGAAGGTCGACTACGCCGAGACCGCGTTCTTCGGCCGCCGCCCGCCGCAGCGCGTCGCCGCCTTCACCGGCTACCGGCACCGGCATCCCCGCGCCGGCCGGGTCCGGATCATCGCCGAACCCGTCTGGGCGGGGCGGTCCGCCCGGCAGGTCGAGGCCTGGGAGTGCATGGAGTCCGCGCTCAACGCCGTACTGGCCGGCACCGGCATCCACATGATCTGCCCCTATGACGCGCGCACCGTCGAACCGGAGATCGTCGGCAACGCGCTGCGCACCCATCCGCACATGGTGGACGGCGCCGACGTGGCCGCGAGCCCCCGCTACACCGAGCCCGTCTCGTTCGTCCGCGCGCGGGCCGCGCCGCTGCCCCGCCGCCCGGACGACGCCGTCACGCTGACGTTCGGCGGGGACCTCAGCCGGATGCGGCACGCCGTCGTGATGGAGAGCGCGATGCTCGGGCTGGCCGGCGAACGCCTGATGATCTTCTCCGCCGCGGTCGGCGAACTGCTCACCGGAGCGCCCGGCGCCGGGGCGGAACGGCCGAGCGTCGCGCTGTGGGTGCGGCCCGGCGAGGTCGTGTGCGACATCCGCCTGCCCGCCACCACGTCCCTCGACCCGTTCATCGGGCTGCACCCGCCGACGCTGGACCCGAGGCCGGGCGACGGGTTCTGGCTCGCCCGGCAGATCTGCGACCACCTCGACGTGCGGCCCGCACCCGACGGCACCACGATCCGGCTGCACACCCCGAACCTGCGCTCCGCCGAAACGCACCACGGCGGATCACCGCTGGACGGGTGAGGCGAGACCGGCGTGGTCCGCGTCCCCGCCGCCGACGCCCGGCCGCCCGGCGGGCTCGCGGGCGGGCAGCCGGACGGTGACGACGAGTCCGCCGCCGGGACGCGGCGCGGCGGTCACGGTGCCGCCGTGCGCGGTCGCCGTCGCGCGGACGATCGACAGGCCCAGCCCGGAGCCGCGGTCGGAGCGCACCCGGTCGTTGCCGAGCCGGCGGAACGGCTCGAAGATCGTCTCGATCTCGTAGGCGGGCACGACCGGCCCGGTGTTGGTGACGACGACCTCCGCCCAGCCGTCCTTCTCCCCGGTGGCGACCGCCAGGTCACCGCCGTCGTGGTTGTGCCGGATCGCGTTCTCGACCAGGTTCTGCACGAGCCGCTCGACGAGGACGGGATCGCCCGAGGCGGGCGCCGGGCCGAGGCCGCGCACGGCGACCACGCCCCTGGCCTCGGCCTCGGCGGCCGCCTGGTCGAGGACGTGGCCCGCCACGTCCGCCAGGTCCAGCGGCCCGGCGCCGGTCACGGCGTTCTCGGTGCCCGCGAGGGTGAGGAGCCCGTCGATGAGCCGCTCGTGCCGCCCGTTGACGACCAGCAGCGACTCGCCGAGCCGCTTGACGTCGTCGGTGGCGTCGGGGCGGCGCACCGCCACGTCCACGAGCGTCCGGTTGATGGCGAGCGGGGTGCGCAGCTCGTGGGAGGCGTTCGCGACGAAGCGGCGCTGGCCGTCGAACGCCCCGGCCAGCCGGCCGAGCATGGTGTCGAAGGCGTCCGCCAGCTCCTTGACGTCGTCGCGCGGGCCCTCGTAGGAGATCCGCTCGCTGAGGTCGTGGCTGCGCGCCACCCGGCCCGCCGTCTCGGTGATCTTGTGGACGGGACGCAGCGCACGGTCGGCGAGCAGCCATCCGAAACCGAGCCCCGCCGCGCCCACGACCCCGAGGGCGATGCCGCCCTGGGTCAGGAGCGCGCTCAGCGTCTCCCGCTGGTAGTCCTCGCGCCCCTGGACCAGGAAGCCCTCGACCGTCCGGATCGTGGCCTCGTTGTTCATCGGGGGCGGGGCGGCGAACTCGTTCGCCTGACCCCGGGCCATGAGCACCCGGTCCGCGTTGACGGCCGGTTCGCTCTGCCGCTGAAGACTGCTCTGCACCAGGATGTAGGTCAGGCCCAGCAGGACCACGCCCGTGCACAGGAACAGGCCGGTGTACAGCAGCGTGAGCCGCATCCGGATCGTGGGCCGCAGACGCCTGGCGAACCCCGTTGAGCCGGTGAACCCCGTCGCCCCGGTGAGCCCTGTCGAATCGGTGAGCTTCGTCATGGAATCCGGTACCCCACTCCAGGGACGGTCTCGATGACCGGGGGATCGCCGAGTTTGCGGCGCAGCTTCATCAGCGTCACCCGGACGGTGTTGGTGAACGGGTCGGCGTGCTCGTCCCAGACCTTCTCCAGCAGCCGCTCGGCGGACACGATCGTCCCGTCCGCGCGCAGCAGTTCGGCCAGAAGCCCGAACTCCTTGCGCGCCAGATGCACGTAGCGCCCGTCCCGGTACACCTCCCGGCGGGACGGGTCGAGCCGGATGCCGGCGCGTTCCAGGGTCGGCGGAGCCGCCGCACGGGCGCGGCGGCCGAGCGCCTGGACCCGCGCCACCAGCTCCTCGAACGCGAACGGCTTGGTCAGATAGTCGTCGGCGCCGATCCGGAGCCCATCGACCCTCGCCGGGACGGTCACGGCGGCGGTGAGCATCAGCACCCGGACCAGCGCGCCGGACTCCACCACCGCGCGGCACACGTCGTCGCCGTGCACGACCGGCAGATCCCGGTCCAGGACGAGGATGTCGTAGTCGTGCACGCCTAGCCTTTCGAGCGCCGCGTCCCCGTCGTAGACGACGTCCACGGCGAGGGCCTCGGCCCTGAGTCCCTCGGCGATCGAGTCCGCGAGCATCCGCTCGTCCTCGGCGATCAGTACCCGCACGGTCGTCCTCCCCTGCCGTCCTGTCCCCGGCAAGCTTCGGGCACCGGGCGTAACGCCGGCATAACGCGATCTGGTTACGCCGGGGTTATCGGCCCGCGGCTGAACTTGCGGACGCCGTCGGCGCACCGTCCGGCGGAGACGACGAGGAGACCGACCGATGCGACGACGGACGTTCGCGGCACTGGCCCTGGTCCCGGCTCTGGCCCTCGGCCTGCAGGGCTGCGGGGGCGACGGCGGCGGCTCAGGCGGGAGCACCGCCAAGGCGGCCAGCGACCAGGAGAAGATGCGCAAGTTCGCGCAGTGCATGCGCGACAACGGGATCGACATGCCGGATCCGTCGGGCGACGGCAGGGTGACCGTCCGCAAGAGCCGAGGCCCTTCGCAGGGCGGCGGCGGCCCCGGCGAGGACGACGAGATGATGGCGGCGCAGAAGAAGTGCCGGCACCTGATGCCGAACGGCGGCAAGCCGCCGGAGCTGAAGCCGGAGGAGGTGGCGAAGCTGCGCGCCTTCTCCAAGTGCATGCGCGACAACGGCATCAGCGAATACCCCGACCCCGACGCCGACGGCCGCATGCTGCTGAAGGCCGGGCCCGGCACCGGAATCGACCCGGAGAGCCAGAAGTTCCAGGCAGCGCAGAAAGCGTGCGACAAGCACATGCCCGGCGACAAGGGCCCGCGCTTCAGCAGCAAGGTCGGCGACTAGTGTCCAGGACGCGCACCGCCGTCCTGGGCGCGGCGGGACTGGTCGTCGTCGGCGGCGCGGGCCTCGCGACCGCCGGCCTCGGCGGCGGTGACGGCGGCTCGGCCGCCGCGCACGGTTCCCTGCCGCCCGCGACGGCGCCGATCGAGCGGACGACGCTGGTCGAGACCCAGGACGTGGAGGGCGCGCTCGGGTACGGCGCCGCCCGCACGGTCACCGGTGCGGGCCGCGGCACCCTCACCTGGCTGCCCGGCGCCGGTTCCGTGATCTCCAGGGGGCGGCCGGTGTACCGGGTCGACAACAAGCCGGTGCCGCTTCTGTACGGCAAGCTGCCCCTGTACCGGACGCTCTTCACCGGGAAGGAGGGCGCGGACGTCAGGCAGCTCGAACAGAACCTGCGGGCCCTCGGCTACACCGGATTCACCGTCGACGACGCCTACAGCGCCGCGACCGCGGCGGCCGTGAAGCGCTGGCAGGACGACCTCGGCGTCGAGGAGACCGGCAGGGTGGAGCGCGGAGCGGCCGCGATCGCGTCCGGGCGGATCCGGGTGGCCGAGCGCAAGGCCCATGTCGGCGACGAACTCGGCGGCCCCGTCCTCACCTACACCGGCACGACCCGCGTCGTGAGCGTCGACCTCGACGTCCGGTACCAGCGGCTTGCGAAGAAGGGCGCGGAGGTGGAGATCGAGCTGCCGTCCGGCGACACCGCCAAGGGGAAGATCACCTCGGTCGGGAAGGTCGCCGAGCAGGGCGAGCAGGACCGGCCGGCCACGGTCGAGGTGACGATCGCGGTGGGCGGCCAGAAGTCGCTCGGCTCCTACGACAAGGCGCCCGTCGGGGTGCGCCTCACCGCGAACCGGCACCGCGACGTCCTCGCGGTGCCGATCGGAGCGCTGCTCGCGCAGGGTGACGGCGGCTACGCGGTGCAGGTCGTCCAGGACGGGCGCGTCCGCACGGTGCCGGTGGAGACCGGCGTGTTCACCGAGGGCCAGGTCGAGATCTCCGGGTCCGGCCTCGCCGAGGGCATGAAGGTCGGGGTCCCCTCATGAGCCCGGTCGTGGAGCTCCGGGAGGTCACCAAGACCTACCCGGGCGAGGTCGTCGCGCTGGACGCGGTGTCGCTGGTGGTCGAGGCGGGCGAGTCCGTCGCGATCGTCGGCCCGTCCGGATCAGGGAAGTCGACGATGCTGCACATGATCGGCACGCTGGACCGGCCGAGCGGCGGCACCGTCCTCATCGAGGGCGGGGACGTGTCGCGGCTGCCGGACCGGCGCCTGTCGGCGCTGCGCGCCCGCCGGATCGGCTTCGTGTTCCAGCAGTTCCACCTCGCCGCCGGCGTGAGCGCGCTCGGCAACGTCGCCGACGGGCTGCTGTACGGGGGCGTGCCGCCGGCGCAGAGGCGGCGCCGGGCCCGCCGCGCCCTGGAACGCGTGGGGCTCGGGCATCGCCTCGGCCACCGGCCGCACCAGCTGTCCGGCGGGGAGAAGCAGCGGGTCGCGATCGCCCGCGCGGTGGTGGGGGAGCCTCCGCTGCTGCTGGCCGACGAGCCGACCGGCGCGCTGGACTCCGCGTCGGGCGCGGGCGTCCTGGACCTGCTGCGCGAGCTGTCCGGCGCCGGGACGACCGTCGTCCTCATCACCCACGACCGGGACATCGCGGCGCTCATGCCACGGCAGGTGCGGATGCGCGACGGCCGGATCGTCCACGACGGCGCACGGCTGGAGGCCGCACGATGAACGCGAAGACCCCGCCCGGGGACGCGCCGGCCCGGCTCGGCCCCGGGGACGTGCTGCGGGTCGGCGCCGCCGGCCTGCGGTCCCGCCCGGCGCGGGTGTTCCTGTCCGCCCTCGGCATCGCGATCGGCATCGCCGCGATGATCGGCGTGGTCGGCATCTCGACGTCCAGCCGCGCGCAGCTCCAGGTCACCCTCGACCGGCTCGGCACCAACCTGCTCACCGCCGGGCCGGGCGAGGACTTCTTCGGTGACGCCTCGAAGCTTCCCGAGGAGTCGGTCGGCATGGTGGCGCGGATGCCCGGCGTCGAGTCGGCGTCGGCCACGGCGAAGCTGGAGGACGCCAAGGTCTACCGCAACGACCACATTCCGGAGGGGCAGAGCGGCGGGATCAGCGTCCTCGCGGCCCGCCTCGACCTGCCCCGCACCGTCGGCCTCACCACGGCCGCCGGAACCTGGCTCAACACGGGCACCGCGCGGTACCCGGCCGTGGTGCTCGGGTCGGCGGCCGCCGAACGGCTCGGCGTCGCGGCGCCCAACGTCCAGGTGTGGCTGGGCTCCCAGTGGTTCACCGTCGTCGGCATCCTGAACCCGAACGAGCTGGCGCCCGAACTGGACGCCGCCGCGCTGGTCGGCTGGGACGCCGCCGCGGCCCATCTCGGCTTCGACGGCCACCCGACCACCGTCTACACCCGCGCCCGCGACGACGCGGTCACGAAGGTGCGGGAGCTGCTCGCCGCGACCGCCAACCCGCAGGCGCCGAACGAGGTCGAGGTCAGCCGCCCGTCGGACGCGCTCGCCGCCGAGAACGCCGCCGACCGGGCGTTCACCGGCCTGCTCCTCGGCCTCGGGGGTGTCGCGCTGCTGGTCGGCGGCGTCGGCGTCGCCAACACGATGGTCATCTCGGTCCTGGAGCGCCGCGCCGAGATCGGCCTTCGCCGCTCCCTGGGCGCGACCCGCGGCCAGATCAGGCTGCAGTTCCTCACCGAGTCGCAGCTGCTGGCCGCGCTCGGCGGCGTCGGCGGCGTGGTCCTCGGCATCGTCGTCACCGCGGGCTTCGCGGTGACGCAGGACTGGCCGACCGTCGTCCCGGTCTGGGCGATGGCCGGCGGCATCCTCGCGACCCTCGTCATCGGCGGCGTCGCCGGCCTGTACCCGGCCGTCCGCGCCGCCCGCCTGGCCCCCACGGAGGCGCTGTCCTAGCGGAGGAAGTCGCTGATCCGGGCGAGCCAGCGGGTGTAGTACAGGGCGGCCAGGCCGTCGGGGATGAGGCGGGAGAAGAGCGGGCGGTACTTGTTGACGTCCTCGGTGCCCGAATGCCGGGCGACGATGCCGGCCTTTGCGCGAGCGCCTCCGCTCGTACTCGCGCAAGGCCCCGGGCACGTCCGCGGGCATGTCCGACGAGGTGCGCAGGACGGTGGCGAGCGTCCACGCGTCCTCCAGCGCCTGGTTGGCACCCTGCGCCCGGGCCGGCGGGAACGTGTGCGCGGAGTCCCCGGCGAGCGTGACCCGGCCGGTTCCCCACCTGCGGGGGACGCGGTGGCCGTAGTGCGGAAAGAACTCCACGTCCTGCTCGTGGGCCGCCTTCAGGACGGCTGGGACGGGCGGGCACCAGTGCCCGAATCGCCGGCGGATCTCGCCGAGCGGTGAGGCGGGCGGCGGCTCGTCCGGGTTCCACGGCATGTCGAACCACCACTGCAGGAGCCCCTCCCCGGCGGGCATCAGGCCGCAGCTCCCGGCCCGTCCGCTGATCATCAGCCCGCGGCGCGAGGCCGTGACGTCGATGGGGACCGGGGTGAGGCCCTGCCAGGTGCCCCAGCCGCTCGGCTCGGCGGGATCGCGGTCCCACAGATGGCCGCGGACGGCCGAGCGGCGCCCGTCCGCCCCGATCACCAGGTCGGCCTCGACGGCTGGGCCGCCGGTGAGGCGGGCTGGAATCCACGGCCTGAGCCACCGCGCGGTGGACGAGCGGTCCGGGCTGCCGCCGGGGACCGCGTCCAACTACTTCCGCAGCCGGGACGCGCTCCTCCAGGCCGCCGCGCGGCGTGTGGTCGAGCTGCACCTCGGGGAGATGACGGCCGCGACCGGGGCGGCGGCCGCGCCCGTCGATCGCGAGACGCTCATCGAGCTGATCGCCGTGTCGCTGCACGAGTCGGCGACGCGGCACCGGATCCGGTACCTGGCGATCTACGAGCTGACGCTGGAGGCGACGCGGCGTCCCGAGTTGAGCGAGGCGCTGTCGCAGATCGAGGAGCCCATGGTCGACTTCACGCTCCGGATGCACCGCGACCTCGGGCTCGGCACGACCCGCGACGAGGTCCGGACGCTCATCGCGCTGTTCGGCGCGGCGGTGTTCGCGCTCGCGACCCGGCCGCGCGGGGCGGTGACCCTCGACGCCGCCCGGACGCTCGTCCGCGCCATGGTGATGGGGACGCTCGGTCCGTCCTGACGTGCGGAAGCCCGCCCCCGGGAGGAGAGGGCGGGCTTCCGCGGGGAAGGGCGTCTAGGAGCGGACGCCGTAGAGGTGTTCGAGGGCGAGCTGGTCGAGGTGCTCGAACGCGGTGCGGCGGGCGGCGAGGGCCTCGATGTCGGGGGAGGCGTCGCGGACGGACCGCCAGTCCTCGCCGGCGGCGAGGGTCGGCTGCGCGAGTTCCTCCAGCTTGGCCTCGCGCAGAGCGCTCTGGACCTCCGGGTCGGCGCGGAAGGCGCGGGCCTTCTCCCGCAGGATCAGCCAGTTGCGCATGCACGCCGCCGCCGACTCCCACACGCCCTCGTCGTCCTCGGTGCGCGGAGGCTTGAAGTCGAAGTGGACCGGGCCGTCGTAGTCGCTCTGCTCGATCAGGTCGACCACCCAGAACGCGCCGCGCGCGTTGCCGGCGCCGAACCGCAGGTCCTGGTCATAGCGGGGGCCGTGCTGCCCGTTCAGGTCGATGTGGAACAGCTTGCCCTGCCAGAGCGCCTGCGCCAGCCCGTGCGCGTAGTTCAGCCCGGCCATCTCCTCGTGCCCGACCTCGGGGTTCAGGCCGACGTTGTCGGAATGCTCCAGGGTCTGGATGAAGGCGAGGGCGTGGCCGATGGTGGGCAGCAGGATGTCGCCGCGCGGCTCGTTCGGCTTCGGCTCGATCGCGAACCGCAGGTCGTAGCCCTGGTCGGCGACGTAGGCGCCGAGGACGTCGAACGCCTCCTTGTAGCGGTCCAGCGCCGCCCGGACGTCCTTGGCCGCCCCGGACTCGGCGCCCTCCCGGCCGCCCCAGCACACGTACACGGCGGCGCCCAGCTCGGCGGCCAGGTCAAGGTTGTCCATGACCTTGCGCAGCGCGAACCGGCGCACGTCGCGGTCGTTGGCGGTGAACGCGCCGTCCTTGAAGACCGGGTGGGAGAACAGGTTCGTAGTGGCGGTGGTGACGACCAGGCCGGTCTCGTCCAGCGCCTTGCGGAACGCGTCGATCCTGCCCTGCCGCTCGGCGGGCGAGGCGTCGAAGTCGAACACGTCGTTGTCGTGGAAGTTCACGCCGTAGGCGCCGATCTCGGCGAGCTTGCGGACGGCGCGGTCGGCGGGCATCGGCGGCCGGGTGCCGGGGCCGAACACGTCGACGCCCTGCCAGCCGACCGTCCAGATGCCGAACGAGAACCGGTCCTCGGGTACGGGCGTGTAGTCGCTCATGGGAGACCTCCTCAGATCTGCGGGGCGGAGTCGCGCAGCGCGGCGTAGCGTTCGCGGATCTCCTGCCCGGTGTGCTCGCGGGTGTGCCCGGCCTCCGGCGGAGCCGGTCGTTCGGTCGCCGGCGGAGCCGGCCATCCGGGTGGCTCGGGTGTCCCGGCGAGGGCCCACGCGGCCTGCCGGGCGGCGCCGAGCGCGACGTACTCGGCGGGTTCGGGGACGGTGACGGGAGTCCCGAAGATCGCCGGGGCGAGGGCCCGGACGGCCTCGGAGCGGGCGCCGCCGCCGATCAGCAGGGTGCGGCGGGGCCGGATGCCCTGCGCGGCGAGATGGTCCACCGCGTCGGCGAGGGAGCACAGCAGCGCCTCCACCGCGGCCCGCGCCACGTTCTCCCGCGTCGCGTTGGACGTGGTGAGCCCCGCGAGGACGCCGGTCGCGTCCGGCCGGTCGGGGGTGCGCTCGCCGTCGAGGTAGGGGAGCAGCGTCACCCCGCCGGCGCCGGGTTCGGCGGCGAGGGCGAGCGCGGACAGTTCGTACAAGGCGACCCCCGTCATGGCGGCGGCGGCCGACAGGATCCGGGCGGCGTTCAGCGTGGCGACGAGGGGCAGGAACCGGCCGGTGGCGTCGGCGAACCCCGCGACCAGTCCCGACGGGTCGGCGGCCGGCTCGTCCGCGACCGCGAAGGCCGTGCCCGACGTGCCGATCGACACCACGACGTCGCCGGGCCGCAGCCCGAGGCCGAGCGCGGCGCCCATGTTGTCGCCGGTGCCGGGGCCGAGCGCGGCGCCCCATGCCGTCTCGCCGACGCGTTCGCCGGGGGCGGCGACGCGCGGCGTCTCGGCGTCGTGGCCGAGCGCGGCGCGCAGCAGGTCGGGCAGGTAGCCGCCGGCCGCGGGGGACCAGTAGCCGGTGCCGGACGCGTCGCCGCGGTCGGTGACCGGTTCGGGCGCGCCGAGCCGCAGCGTCAGCCAGTCGTGCGGCA
Source organism: Spirillospora sp. NPDC048819 (assembly GCF_040650055.1). NCBI lineage: Bacteria > Bacillati > Actinomycetota > Actinomycetes > Streptosporangiales > Thermomonosporaceae > Spirillospora > Spirillospora sp. NPDC048819. The sequence goes on from NZ_JBEZGN010000044.1 coordinate 47,917, forward strand.
GCATCACCCGCTCGGTGCGCCGCGCGTTGCCCGGCTCGTGCTCGGCCATCCAGCGCAGCTTGGTCACGGTGAACGAGGCGGGCGGCACGCTGCCGGTCCGCTCCGCCCACGCCTTCGCGCCGCCGAACTCCTCGACGAGGGCGCGGGCCTGCGGCGCCGAGCGCGTGTCGTTCCACAGCAGCGCGGGCCGGACGACCTCGCCCGCGCCGTCGAGGGCGACCATGCCGTGCTGCTGCGCGGCGACGGCGACCGCGTCGGCGCGTTCCAGCAGGTCCCGCATCTGCGAGAGCGCGTTCCACCAGTGGCCGGGATGGCATTCGGTGCCGTCGGGGTGCGGGGCCGACGCCTCGGCGACCACGGTGCCGTCCGCGGCGCGGCACAGGACGACCTTCGTCGACTGCGTCGAGGAGTCGACGCCCGCGACCAGGCTCTCGGCCATCCGTCCCACCTTTCGTAAAGAGCGTGGACTAATTAACGTAGCAGAGGGGTAACGTCCTGCCTATACACGTGATTCATTTAGGGTTCATTCATGACGAAGTCCGCGAACGCCCCCGTCCGGCACGCGACGATGCGCGAGCGGAACCTCGCCGTCGTGCTGGAGCACATCGCCCGGCACCAGCCCGTCACCAGGGCGCGCCTGGCCGAGCTGACGGGCTTCACCAAGACGACCGTCTCGAACCTCGTCGCCCTCCTGGAGAGCGCGGGCCTGGTCCGGGGCGGTGCACCCGTCCACGAGGGAGAGCGCGGGCGTCCGGGCGTCGGGGTGTCCGTCCACGGCGACGGCGCCGCCGGGCTCGGCCTGGAGGTCAACGTCGACTACCTCGCCGCCTGCGTGATCGACCTCGGCAAGCAGGTCCGCTACCGGCACGTGGTCAGCTCCGACAACCGCGGACGCGAACCCGGCGCCGTCCTGGACGCCCTCTCGGCCCTGGCCGCGGAGGCCGTCTCCGCTGTCGCCGGGCAGGGCCTCACCGTCGCCGGCGCGGCCGTCGCCCTCCCCGGCCTGCTCGACCGCGAGGACGGCGTGGTGCGCCACGCCCCGAACCTCGGCTGGACCGACGTCCCCGTCACCGGCGCGCCCGGCCTGGACGCCGCGCTGCCCGCCGAGTACGACAACGAGGCCAACCTCGCCGCACTCGGCGAACTGTGGTTCGGCGGCGGGACCAGGCTCGGCGACTTCGTGCACGTCTCGGGCGAGATCGGGATCGGCGCCGGCATCGTCGTGGACCGCCGGGTGTTCCGCGGGGCGCACGGCTTTGCCGGCGAGCTCGGTCACCTGGTCGCCGAGCCCGCGGGCCCGCCCTGCTCCTGCGGCGGCCGCGGCTGCCTGGAGCAGATCGCCGGTCAGGAGGCGATCCTGCGCGCGGCCGGGCTGCCCGTGACGCGGCCGGCGGCCGGGCCCGGGAGCCCGGTGGGCACGCTCGTCGACCGGCTGAACTCCGGTGACGGGCCCGCCCTGCACGCGGTGGACCGGGCCGGCCGCGCGCTCGGCGGGGCGCTCGCCTCCGTCGTCAACCTGATCGACCCGGACACCATCGTGCTCGGCGGGGTCTTCTCCCCGCTGGCCGAATGGGTCCGCCCCCCGCTCCAGGCGGTCCTGTCGGAGGGCTCCGGCTCGCTCCGCAGGGGCGTGCCGCCGGTGGAGGTCTCCGGCCTCGCCGAGGGCGCGGCGGTCCTCGGCGCCGCCGGCCTCGTCGTCGAACGCGTCATCGCCGACCCCGCCCTGCTTTTGTAGACCCGGGGCTTCGGTAGACCGGGGCTTCTCTAGAGCGGGACGTACTCGAACCAGGCGAAGTCGGCGTGGTTGGTGCTCGCCCGGCCGTTCGCGGTGGCGTAGACGCCGATGTAGGCGCCGGTGAAGCCGCCCGCGACCTGGCTGCTCAGGATGTCGCCGTCCACGGGATCGCCGAGCGGTGTCCAGCTCCCCGGCTCCACGGCGTTGCCCGCGTCCACGGAGTAGGACGCCTGGTACCAGCGGCCGTGGGCCTCGAAACCGAGCCGGACCGGCCCGGGAGCGGCCGGCGCTTCGGCCAGCACGGTTTCGAGGCCCTGCTCGCGCTTGACGAGATGCAGCCCTTGGCCGGTCGACACGAGCAGGACGTGGAAGTCGTTGTTCTGGACGAGGGCGAGGCCCGCCCACTCCTCGTTGGCGGGGACGAAGTCGAGCTCGGTGAAGGCGGCGAAGTCCGGGTGCTGCTGGCGCCGCCCGACGAACGAGGGGTTGGCGACGTCGGCGAGGCTCTCCGGCCGGACGCGCAGCCGCAGGTGCCCGGGGCGCTCGTCCAGGCTCCACCAGCGTTCCCGCGGCGGCCGCAGCATGTTCCAGGCCGGGGCCAGCTCCGGCCCGTCGAACTGGTCGCAGAGCGGGACGGCGGGCCAGGGATGCGGCGGCAGCGACGGAACCGGATGGCTCGGCTCGACCCGGCCGCCGGTGACCGGCCAGTCGTCCTCCCAGGCGACGGGCGTCAGGAACGTCTCCCGGCCGAGGACGCACCGGTCGCCGTGGTGCGGGCGCATCCCGAGGAGAACCATCCACCATTCGCCGTCCGGCGTCTCCACCAGGTCGGCGTGGCCGGTCCCGACGATGGGATGTCCGGCCCCGAGGTTGCGGTGGGTCAGCACCGGGTTGCGCGGGTTCCCCTCGTACGGGCCGGTGACGGCGTCGGCCCGCGCGACGATCACGGCGTGCTCCAGCGCGGTGCCGCCCTCGGCCGTGAGCAGGTAGTACCGCCCGCCGATCTTGTAGAGGTGGGAGCCCTCCGACCAGATCGAGCCCTTCAGGGCCCCGTCCCAGAGCACGTGCTCCTCGCCCGTCAGCGCCAGGGCCGACGGGTCGAACTCGCGCAGCCAGATCTCCGTGTGCCCCTCGTACCGCCCGGTCAGGCGGGTGCCGGTGCACCAGGCGCGGCCGTCGTCGTCGAAGAACAGGGACGGGTCGATGCCCTCGCCGTCCAGCCGGTGCGCGTCCGACCACGGGCCGGCGGGATCGGACGCGGTCATCACGAAGTGCCCCGACCACTCGGTGCCGTCCACGAGCGTGCAGACCAGGTAGAAGCGGCCCGCCTGGTTCGGGGGCGCGTGGTAGCGCAATGTCGGCGCGTACAGGCCCCCGGACGCGGGGACGCCGTCCAGCGGGAGCTGCTCCGGCCGGTCCAGGGCGTGCCCGGCGTGCCGCCAGTGCACCAGGTCGCGGCTGTGGAACACCGGCATGCCGGGGAACCACTCGAACGTCGACGTCACCAGGTAGAAGTCGTCGCCCACCCGGCAGATCGACGGGTCGGGATGGCAGCCCGGCAGCACCGGATTCCGGAACACGGTCATAGCAGCGTCACCTCGGCGGGGACGGTCAGCACCCGGTCCGCGTCGAGGACGCGGACGGGACCCTCCAGCGCGAACGAGCCGCGCAGGGGGAGAACGGCGCTCGACGGCCCGACGGAGACCTCGATCTCGCCCGGCTCGACGATGCGCCGCAGATCGGTTCCGGTGAACGAGGTGCGGTCGGCGTGGACGTCGAACTCGATCCGCGCCGCGTCGCCGGGCTCCAGCCGGACCCGGGCCCACCCGGCGAGCCAGCGCCCCGGCCGCACCACCGACGCCACCGGGTCCGACAGGTACAGCTGGACGACCTCCGTCCCGGCGCGGTCCCCGGTGTTGCGGACGACGGCGCTGACCGTGACCGACCCGTCCGTGGCGGCCGACTCGCCGACCCGCAGGGCGCCGTACTCGAACGTCGTCCAGGTCAGGCCGTGGCCGAACGGGTACAGCGGGACGGGATCGACCTCGCTCCAGTCGTGCCCGCCGTCCATCTTCGACCGCAGGTAGGTGACGGGCGGGCCGGACGCGCGGCGCGGCACGCTGATCGGCATCCGCCCGGACGGCTCGACCCGCCCCGACAGGACTCCGGCGACCGCCCGGCCGCCCTCCTCGCCGGGGAAGAACGCCTGCACGACGGCCGCGGCGCGGTCGGCGATGCCCTCCAGCGCGTACGGCCGGCCGGTGAGCAGCACGATGACCGTGGGCGTGCCGGTGTCGATCACCGCGGCGGCCAGCTCGGCCTGCCGCCCCGGCAGTGCCAGCGTCTCGGCGTCGCAGCCCTCCCCGGACGTGCCGCGGCCGAAGAGCCCGGACCGGTCGCCGAGCGCCAGCACGCACAGCTCGGCGTCCCGGGCCGCCGCCACGGCCGCCTCGATGTCGGCGTCGTCGGTCACGAGCACGTCCTTGGACCCCGCGACCCGCAGGTCGGGCAGTTCGCCGTGCAGCGCCTCCGCGATCGTCGGGATCTCCACCCCGAGCGGCAGTTCCGGATGCTGCCGGCCGACGTGGCTCGGGAACGTGTAGCAGCCCATCATCGCGAACGGATCGTCGGCGAGCGGCCCCGCCAGCACGACCCCGGCGCCGGAGCGCAGCGGCAGGGTGCCGTCGTTGGCCAGCAGCACCACCGACTCCTCGGCCAGCCGCAGCGCCAGGGCCCGGTGCTCGGGCGGATCGAAGTCCGGCGCCGCGCCGTCGCCGTCGCCCGGCACCCCGTCCAGCAGGCCGAGCTCGGCCTTGAGGGTCAGGACGCGGGCGGCCGCCCGGTCCAGCAGCTCTTCGGGGACGGCGCCCTCCCGCAGCTGCTCGATCAGGGGAGTGCCGTAGCAGCGCACGGTCGGGAGCTCCATGTCGATGCCGGCGCGCAGGGCGAGCGCCGCGGCCTCGCCCCGGGAGCCTGCCACGCGGTGGCGCGTCTCCAGGAACGAGATGGCGAAGTAGTCGGCGACGACGATGCCCTCCAGGCCCAGCTGGTCGCGCAGCAGCCCGGTCAGCAGCCGCTCGTCGGCGGCGGCGGGCATGCCGTCCACGTCGGTGTAGGAGTGCATCACCGAACGGGCGCCGCCGTCGCGCAGGGCCATGACGAAGGGCTCGACCAGGACGTCGGCGAACTCGCGCGGCCCGATCGGCGTGGGGGCCATGTTCCGGCCGGCGCGGGAGGCGGAGTAGCCGGCGAAGTGCTTGAGGGTCGAGACCACCCCGGATCGTTCCAGGCCCTGGACGTACGCGGTGCCCAGAACGCCGACGAGGTACGGGTCCTCTGCGATGCACTCCTCCGTCCGGCCCCAGCGCGCGTCGCGGACGACGTCCAGCACGGGCGCGAGGCCCTGGTGGACGCCGGCCGCCCGCAGGGTCCCGCCGATCGCCGCGGCCATGGCGCCGACGAGGTCGGGGTCGAACGTCGCGCCCCACGCGGGCGGGCTGGGGAAGACGGTCGCGCCCCACGTCATGAAGCCGTTGAGGCATTCCTCGTGCGCGATCGCCGGGATGCCGAAACGGTTCCCGGCGGCGACGCGCCGCTGCAGTTCGCGGAGCCGGGCGGCGCCCTCGGCGGCCGGGACGGGAGCGGTCCCGAACACGCGGGTGAGCTGGCCGAGGCCCCGGTCCAGGATCTCGTCCAGGGACGGGGCGGTCTCGTGGGAGTCGTCCTCCATCGGGGCCACGGGCGCACCGGGCCCGGCGGGCATCGCCCAGTATCCGGCGAGCTGGCCCGCCTTCTCCTCCGGCGTCATCCGGGCCAGCAGGTCGGCGACCCGCTCGGCGACCGGCAGCCCGCGATCACGCCAGGGCTCACGGGTCGCGTTCGCGCTCGCGGCCGGGACGGCTTCGGTCATCGCTCCTCCGATGGTGGTGGTGCGGTGGAGGCGCGGACACGCAGATCGGTGGCCAGCTCCACGCGGGGGGTCAGGGGCGGCCGCCCGTCCAGCAGCTGGAGCAGGGTGCGGGCCGCGACACGGCCCATCTCCTCCAGCGGCTGCCGGACGGTCGTCAGCGGCGGCGACAGCCACTCGCAGGTCGGCAGGTCGTCGAAACCGACGACGCTCAGGTCCTCGGGGATGCGCAGGCCGGCGAGCCGGGCGGCCTGGTAGGCGCCCATCGCCTGCTCGTCGCTGCCGGCGAAGATCGCCGTCGGCGGATCGGGGAGCTCCAGCAGCTCGCGCGTGCGGGCGAAACCGCCCTGGTGGCGGAAGTCGCCGTACCGGATGAGGTCCCTGTCGATCTCGATCCCGGCGCGCTCCAGGGCCGTCCGGTAGCCGTCCACCCGGGCCTGGGTGCACAGCATGTCCGCCGGGCCGCCGATCATCCCGATGCGGCGGTGACCGAGCCCGAGCAGATGCTCGGAGGCCGACATCCCGCCGGCCCAGTTGGTGGCGCCGACGCTGGCGATGTCGTTGTCCGGCAGGTTCACCGGATCGACCAGGACGAGTCCCACGCCGGCGCGCGCCAGCTGGTCGCGCTGGCGGCGCGTCATCCGGGACGTCACCAGGATCACCCCGTCGCTGTGGTGCAGCGCGGGCAGGTTCTGCCAGCTCGGCGGGCGGGCGTCGTCCTCGCGGACCAGGGAGACGACGACGCCGGTGCCCTGCTCGGCGCATTCGGCCTCCACGCCGCGCAGGATCTCCACCGCCCACGGGCTGTCCAGCCCCGCAAGGACGAGATCGATCAGGCCGGACCGGCGGGCGCGCCGCGAGCCGCCGGGTCCGGGGTAGTTGTGGGTGCGCAGCAGCGCCTCCACCCGCTCGCGGGTCGCGGCGGCGACGTCGGTCCGGCCGTTGAGGACCTTGGACACCGTGGCGGGGGATACCCCCGCCTCGGACGCGATGAGCGCCAGCGTCGGCCGGGACGGCGGATCTGGCATCTCGTCGGTGGTGCGCACGGGCACGCTTCTCTCCTCCCCGAGGAAACGATTGCGAACAGTATCGCAATGTTTCGCCGTCTCCTAGCCCCCCGGTCGATAACCGTTCCGCACATAATTGCGGTCAACCAGCGCTCAGGTCTTGACCGTAGGGGGTCGCCTTCTTAGAGTTCCACGGCAACGGAGCCCGAAGACTTTCGAAATGTTTCGAGCGAGATCCACCTCGTTCCACCGTTCCAGGCCATCGCCCACCACCCCCGGACCCAGGAGACCAGCATGGGCATCCCACACCTACCGCGCCGTTCCTTCCTCACCGCAGTCTCCGCGGGAGCCGTGCTGGTCACGGCCGCGCCCATGCTCGCCGCGTGCGGCGGGGACGGCTCCGGATCGGACGGCAAGGTCACGATCGAATGGATGAACATCGCGACCGCCGAGCCGTCGCAGAGCCTCTTCCCGAAGATCGCCAAGGCGTACGAGGCGCAGCACCCGAACGTCCGCATCAAGGCCACCAGCCTGGAGAACGACGCCTTCAAGTCCAAGATGACGGCGCTCGTCGCCTCCGGCGACCTGCCCGACATCTACGTGACCTGGGGCGGCGGCGTGCTCAAGCAGCAGATCGACGCCGGGCTGGTCAAGGACCTCACCTCCGACGGGTCCGAGCTGCTCGGCACCGTGACCGACGTCGCGAAGAAGAGCTACCAGTTCGACGGGAAGACCTACGCCGTCCCCTACGACATGGGCATGGTCGGCTTCTGGTACAACAAGAAGCACTTCGAGAAGGCCGGGATCAGCGGCCCCCCGAAGACCTGGGCCGAGTTCATCGACGCCGTCCGCAAGCTCAAGGACGCCGGCATCGCCCCCCTCGCGCTCGGCGGCAAGGACAAGTGGCCCGGCCACTTCTACTGGGCCTACCTCTCGATGCGCATCGGCGGCACGGCCGCGATGGAGCAGGCGGCCAAGAGCAGCGACTTCAGCGGCCCCGCGTTCGTCCAGGCCGGTGAGAAGCTGAAGGAACTCGCCGACCTCCAGCCGTTCCAGAAGGGCTACCAGAACGCCGGCTTCGACACGCCCGGCGGGCAGGCCGCGTCCATGGGCTCCGGCAAGACCGGCATGTCGCTGATGGGCCAGTGGGCGCCCGCCGTCCAGGAGGACACCTCCGGCAAGAGCCTGGGCGACGATCTGGGCTGGTTCCCCTTCCCGACCGTCGACGGCGGCCAGGGCCGCCTGACCGACGTGTTCGGCGGCGGCAACGGCTTCGCGGTCAGCAAGGACGCGCCCCCGGAGGCCGTCGACTTCCTGGCCTTCTTCCTGAACGAGCAGAACGAGCAGGAGCTCGTGTCCTCGGGCGCGGTCATGCCGGTCGTCAAGGGCGCCGAGGGCGCGCTGACCGACAAGAACCGCAAGATGGTCGCCGAGGCGCTGGGCGCCTCCACCGGGTTCCAGCTCTACCTGGACCAGCAGTTCCCGCCGGCCGTCGGCCAGGAGGTCAATGACAGCGTCGCGTCGCTCATCGCGGGCAAGAAGTCGCCGCAGCAGGTCGCGCAGTCGGTCACCGAGGTGGCCAAGGACCAATGACGCTTTCCGCCACGACCGACGATCGGCCGCGGCACGCCGCACGGGCCCCGCGCAAGCGGGGCCCCGAGGCGTCGGCGGGGACGCGGCTGCGCGGCTGGCTGGCGAGCACCTGGTTCCTCGTGCCGGCCCTGCTGCTGTTCTCCTGCTTCGTCCTGATCCCGATCCTCCTCGCCTTCTTCACCAGCTTCTACAAGTGGGGCGGCTTCGGCTTCCCCGACGACTTCATCGGCCTCGACAACTTCCGGAACCTGGCCGGGGACGAGGTCTTCCGCGGCGACCTGTGGCGCGGCTTCCTGCTGGTCGTGCTGTCCCTCGTCGTCCAGTTGCCGCTGGCGCTCGGCACGGCCGTGCTGCTGAACCAGCGGATGCGCGGCCGGGCGGTCTACCGGGCGATCTTCTTCGCGCCCTACATCCTGTCGGAGGTGATCGCCGGTGTGCTCTTCGGCATCATCCTCCTGCCGGGAAGCGGCCTCGCCGACACCCTCATCGAAGACCTCCCGCTGCTCGGCGGGCTGGCCGGCAAGTGGTTCTCCGACCCCGACACCGCGCTGCCCACCCTGATCGCCGTCATGACGTGGAAGTACTTCGGCTTCCACATGATGATCTACCTCGCCGGGCTGCAGGGGATCCCGAAGGAGATCCTGGAGGCCGCCTCGATCGACGGAGCGGGGGCGTGGCGGCGGTTCCGCAGCGTCACGCTGCCGCTGCTGGCACCGACCCTGCGGATCAGCGTGTTCCTGTCCGTCATCGGCTCGATCCAGCTCTTCGACCTCGTGTGGGTCACCACGACGGGCGGGCCGACGCACTCAACGGAGACGATGGCCGTCACCATGTACGAGTTCGGCTTCAAGCGGTACCAGATGGGCTACGCCAGCGCGATCAGCGTGGCCATGTTCCTCATCAGCATGGTCTTCTCCCTGCTGTACCAGCGCTTCGCGCTCCGCCGCGACCTGCAGGGCGCGGTCACCTCCGCGGGAGGCCGCCGATGAGCCGCCAGGCGATCGCGCGGAGTCTGTCGCGGCACACGCTGGTGTGGGTGCTCGGCTCGTTCATCGTCGTCCCGCTCCTGTACGCGGTGCTCTCGGGCCTCAAGTCCACCGGTGCCCTCACCGCCAACCCCATCGGGCTCCCGGACGAGTGGAAGTTCTCGAACTACACCGGAATCCTGTCGTCCGGCGCCTTCTGGCAGCAGATCGGCAACAGCGTGATGATCGCGGTCGGCACCACGCTGATCACCGTCGCGGTGTCGTCGATGGCGGCGTTCGCGTTCGCCCGCTACGCCTTCCGGGGACGCGAGATCTTCTTCACGGCGTTCGCGGCGGGCCTGATGTTCCCGCCGGCGGTGGCGGTGCTGCCGCTGTTCGTCCTGCTGCGCTCGCTCGGCCTGCTGGACAACCCGCTCGGCGTGATCCTGCCGCAGGCCGCCTTCGCGCTGCCGATCACCATCATCATCCTGCGCTCCTTCTTCCGGACGATCCCGGCGGAGCTGGAGGAGGCGGCGATCATGGACGGCTGCACCCGGTTCGGCTTCTTCTGGCGCATCCTGCTGCCGATGGCGCGCCCCGCCCTCGGCACCGTGTCGGTCCTCGCCATCGTGACGAGCTGGAACAACTTCTTCCTGCCGCTGCTGGTGCTGGCCGACGAGAAGTGGCACACGATCCCCGTCGGCATCCAGCAGTACCAGGGGCAGTACTCGACGGACTACGCCCTCGTCCTGGCCTACATCGTGCTGGCGATGATCCCCGCCCTCCTCTTCTACGCGGTGGCCGAACGCCAGCTGATCGGAGGTCTCACCGCGGGCGCGACCAAGGGCTGAGCCGCGCGGCCGGGCCCGCCGGGGTCCGGTCCGGGCCGGTGACCCGTCCTCGCGTCCCGGCCCGGCGGCCGCCCGCGGGGCACCGCGGTGAAAGGGTGAAAGGGCCGTTCACGGGCCTGACCGGCCGGAGTTAGCGTCCGGTTGGGACAGATGTCTCCCGACCCCGTGAACGGAGGACGATGACCACCCCGAGACGAGCCACCCGAGGACGAGCGGGCCCGCCGCGAGCCGGCCGGCCACGAGCCGGCCGACCACGAGCCACCCGAAGACGCAAGGCCCTGGTGGCGGGCGCCGTGCTCGGCCCGGCGATGCTGGCCGGCTCCCTGCTGACGGCGGCGCCGGCGTCCGCGCACGGCGCGATGATGGTGCCCGGCAGCCGCACCTACCTGTGCTGGAAGGATGGCCTGACCCCGACCGGGCAGATCATCCCGAACAACCCGGCCTGCGCGGCGGCGGTCGCGCAGAGCGGCACCAGCTCCCTCTACAACTGGTTCGCGGTGCTGCGCTCGGACGGCGCAGGCCGCACCCGCGGCTTCATCCCGGACGGCGAGCTGTGCAGCGGCGGCGCGGTCGTCTACGACTTCAGCGGCTACGACCTGCCCCGCGACGACTGGCCGGTCACGCACCTCACGTCCGGCGCGGACCTGGAGTTCAGGTTCAACAAGTGGGCGGCCCACCCGGGAACGTTCCGCACCTACATCACCAAGGACTCCTGGAGCCCGACGAGCCCGCTGTCCTGGGACGACCTGGAGGCGGAGCCGTTCTACAGCGCCACCGACCCGCCGAGCGTCGGATCGCCCGGCAACGAGGACGCCTACTACCACTGGAACGCCCGGCTCCCGTCCGGCAAGAGCGGCCGCCACATCATCTACACCGTGTGGGAGCGCTCTGACAGCGCCGAGACCTTCTACGGCTGCTCCGACGTCGTCTTCGACGGCGGCAACGGCGAGGTCACCGGGGTCGGCGACGGAGACGGGGAACCGACCGACCCGCCCACCGATCCCCCCGGCGACCCGGGCATGGTCTGCACCGCAGCCTACCGGTCCGTCAACAGCTGGAACGGCGGCTACCAGGGCGAGATCACCGTCACCAACACCGGAACGCTCCCGATCAACGGCTGGATGGCCCACCTCACCTTCGCCAACGGCGAGACGATCGCGAGCCTCTGGAACGGCACCTACACCCAGTCCGGCCCCGACGTCACCGTCAGCAACGCCGCCTGGAACGGCGCGCTGGACGTGGGCGACACGGCCACGTTCGGGTTCACGGTGAACACGTCCGGCGCGGCGACCGACCTCGACCCGCACTGCATGACCTCATGACCGCATGACCTCAGACGGCATGACCTCAGACGGCATGACCTCATGACCGCCTGACACGGCACGGCTCCCGGAACGACATCCCGACCGAAGGAACCCGACAACAGAACGTGGCCCGCGGCGTCCGGACAGGGGACGCCGCGGGCCGCTTCGCTTCCCGCGAATCCCTCCTCGGCGCCGGGTCTCCCCGGACAGGGAGAGGCCCCGTGACCGGAGCGGATCACGGGGCCTTTTCCTTGGTGGCCGGTTACGGGTTACCGGTTACTGGACGGGCGGGTTGGCGTTGCGGAGCAGCTCCTGGAACTGCGCGGAGAACCAGTGGCCGGAGAGCGGCGCGTCCGGCAGGGCACCGCTCGGGTTGTTGCCGTTGCGCGGGTTGCCGCCGTAGGCGGGGTCGCACATCTCGTCGAAGCCCTTGCCCTCGTCGTTCGGGATCTCTTCGCTGGCCCCGTCCGACTCGCCCGGAGGCTTGATCCAGACATAGGCGTCGATGCCCGGCTCGGGGGCGGCCGTCGGCCGCTCGCCGAGACCCGCGCCCGACTGGTTGCACCAGTTGCCGAGGTGGATGCGCCGGTCGGTGCGGCCGCCGTCGACGTAGGCGTCCACGTCCGTCGTCGGGCCGGGGCCGGTCGGGCGGTCGGCGCCGCCCCAGCCGTTGCGGCTGGTGTCGATGAGCATGCCGATGCCGTCGTCGAAACCGTTGCCGACGAGCTCCTGCCGGTACGCCTGCGCGTACGACAGCTCGTCGACGTAGCGGTTCCAGTCGACCCACGAGGACTGGCGGACGGACGTGCCGTTGACGGAGTCGTTGATGGAGAAGTACGGCTCCGTCAGCGCCCCGTAGTTGGCGGTGTTGGTGATGAAGCCCGTGACGTTGTCGAGCGAGCCGGACATCTGGGCGACCTCCGTGAGCAGGTCGGCGGACGAGGAGAAGTTGTCGTCCCAGCCGAGCCAGCCGTGGTGGCCGATGTCGATGTAGTTGTAGACGTTCGGGATGGCGCCGAGCTTCTGCAGCGCGTAGGCGATTCCCTCCTGGTAGTTGCCGTTCGCCAGCATCTCGTTGCAGTTCTCGGTGGCCACGTCCCCGTCGCCGACGTTGGTGATGAGGTTCGGCAGCGAGTCGATCTCCACGACCGTGACGACCCGCAGGCCGGCGTACTTCTCGTCGTCGAGGATGTCCGCGATCGGGTCGATGAACTCGGTCTTGTACCTGCCGATCTCGTCCGGGCCGAGCTCGCCGTTGGACGCGAGCGCCGCGCAGTCGCGTCCGGGCAGGTTGTAGACGACGACCTGGATCAGGTCGTCGCCCTGTGCGAGGGCGGTGTCGAGATGGTCGCGCAGGCCCATTTTGCCGTTCGCGCCCTCGATGGCGGCGATCCGGTCCATCCACACACCGGTCGGCTCGTCGGCGACCGCGTCGCCGCCGGGCTCGGCGGCGGCGTTGGCCGCCCACTCGGGGTTCACGTACACCTCTGCCCCGGCGTACGGGTTGTCGGCCCGGTCACCGGGCGGGTCGGTCGGCGGGTCGGTGGTCGGCGGGTCGGTCGGTTCCGTCGACCCGGTGCAGAGGACCCCGTTCAGGGTGAACTCCGCGGGAGCGGCGTTGGTGCCCGAGTAGGTGGCCTGGAAGCCCGGGCTGGCCGTCGCGCCCGTGCCGAGCGCGCTGCTCCAGCTCGGGTTCGTCACGGTGACGTGGCTGCCGGACTGCGAGAACGTCCCGCTCCAGCCCGAGGTCACCTGCTGGTTGCCGGCGAAGTCCCACTCCAGCGTCCAGCCGCCGGTGATCGGGTCGCCGAGGTTGGTGACCGAGACGGTGGCGGTGAAGCCGCTGTCCCACGAGTTGGCGGTGTAGTCGACCTTGCAGCCGGCGGCCGCGCTGGCCTGGGTCTGAGCCAGCGCGACCGTGCCTGAGGCGAGCAGGAGCGCGGCCGACGCGGCCGCGATGCCGCGGCGGGCGCCGCGTCTCCTGCGCACTGGGGGGTGTTTCATCCGGTGTTCCTCCTCTGGTTGGGGCGGATGTCTTTCCGGTGGGGTCAGGGAGCGGACAGCAGGTGGTCGCGGAGCCCGGCGCCGTACGGGGTCGGGGTGCCGTCGTAGGAGCTGATGAGCGAGGGGCCGGCGGCGCAGTCCCAGGTGTTCCACGTCCAGCCGAGGTAGGACGCGCCGTGCGCGTCGAGCCACGCCATCAGGGTGTCGGTGTAGCCGTGGGAGCAGGTGTCCTCGCCGAACTCGCCGGCGACGAGCGGCACCTGCGCGGCGACGGGGGCGATCTGCTCGTCCCAGCAGGCGGCGTCGCTGCAGTAGTTGAAGTTGTAGGAGTGCCAGGACGCCGCGAGGTTCCCGGCCGGGTCGGACGGCTTGTTCGCGAGCCACCGGCTGAGGTCGTTGGAGTAGCTGTTGCCGCCGGCCATGACGACGTTCGCGGCGCCGGTCGCGCGGACGGCGTCGAGGAGGTCCTGCATCCCGGCCGCCTCGTAGGTGAGGCCCGTGCAGGCCGCGCCGCCGTCACGCCAGCACCGCCAGGACTGGTCGTAGTCCATGACCTGGAGGTTGTTCGGGTACGGCTCGTTGAACAGATCGAAGACGACGGCCGTGTCGCCCTTGAACGTGTCGGCCACCTGCCTCCAGAACTCGGGCGCGTACTCGGCGTCCGGCATGGGCTTCAGGCATTCGGCCTCGGCCGCGTCGCAGTGGCTGTCGTACCCGGTCCACAGGCCGTGGCTCCAGTGCAGCTCCAGGATCGGCGTGATGCCGTTCCCTTCGAGCAGGGCGACGTAGTCCTTGACCGCGTTCTGGTACGCGGTGCCGCGGTAGGCGGGTTCGACGTTGTCCAGGCCCAGCCAGCAGTCGGAGTTGAGCGGCACCCGGACGGCGTTGACGTTCCAGCTCCTGATGGCCGCGACGGACGCGGCGTCCATCGGGCCGTCCCAGATCCCGTTGCCCTGGACGCAGGCGAACTCCCCTCCCGACCTGTTCACCCCGCTCAGCCGGACGGTGCCGCCGGCCGCGTCCACGAGCGTGTTGCCCGAGACGCTCAGCTCGGGAGCCGGCCCGCCGGGCGGGGGAGTGGTGGGCGGTGTCGTCGGCGGGTCGGTCGGTTCGTCGCCGTTGCAGGCCGTCCCGTTCACGGCGAAGTCGGCCGGGGCCGTGTTTGCGCCGCTGTAGGCGAACTGCGCGCCCGCGCCGACCGTCGCACCTGTGGCCAGGGACCCGTTCCAGCTCTCGTTGACGACCGTGATCGTGTTTCCGGACTGCGACCAGCGCCCGTTCCATCCGTTCGTGAGCCGCTGGTTCCCGGCGTAGGAGTACGTCAGCGTCCAGCCGTCCATCGCCGATCCCCGGTTGGTGATGGTGACGGCGGCCGTGAAGCCCGTGCCCCAGTCGTTGGTGGAGTAGCCGACCTGGCAGGCGACGGCGGCGCCGGCGGCGGGCGTGCCGAGTGCGTCGCCGGCCGTGACCAGCGAGCCCGCCGCGCAGAGCGCTCCGGTCAGCGCGGCAACCGCGGCGGTGCGCGGGGTGGGCGACCTCATGCGATCTCCCTCATGCGATCTCCGCTTTCACTGATCTCCGCTTTCACTTCGGTGCGTTCGGCTTGGGAGCGCTCCCACTCCTGGACTGACGGTGAACGTAGAACGCCCCGGCGTGGAGGGAGAAGCCTTGTTTCATGACTTTCACGAATTTTCACCGCGCCTCGCGCGCGCGGTGAGGGACTCGGGACCCGGGGCCGAATCCGTCGCCCGGCGGGCCTTGACACGGCCCGCGTCCGAACGGATTCTTGGGAGCGCTCCCACTACTCCCCGACCCGGCCCCACCCCCCTGCACGGCCGGGACCCCCCGAAGGGAGTGCCTAGCGTGACCGTCACCCACCCCCCAGAAGACCCCGTCCTCACCGAACCCCCCGTCCTCACCGAAACCCCCGTCCTCTCCGAACCCCCCGTCCTCCCCAACCGCCGCCCCCCGACCCTCGCCCACGTCGCGCAGCTCGCCGGAGTCTCTCCGGCGACCGCGTCCCGCGTGCTCAACGGCTCAGCCCGGGTCAGCCGGACCGCACGGCTCCAGGTCGAGGCCGCCGTCGAACGGCTCGGCTACGTCCGCCGCCGGACCGGCTCCCCCGACCGCGTCTCGTCCGGGACGATCGCCGCCGTCGTGTGCGAGGACGGCTGCCGCGTCATCGGCGACCCGTACTTCGCGCGCCTGCTGTGGGGCGTGCGGCGGGAACTCGCCGGCCGCGCGCCGCTCGTCGTCCTCATGGCCGGCCGCGCGGAGGAGTGGCGGGCCACCACCGGCTACCTGCGCGGCGGGCAGGCCGAGGGCGTCCTGCTCCTCGGCGCCCGCCGCGCCCACCTCGCGCCGCTGGTGCAGGCGGCCGCCGGAGCCCCGGTCGTGCTGGCCGGACGCCCCCTCGAGGAGGTGGCGCTGCCGTACGTCGACGTCGACAACCTCGGCGGGGCGCAGGCCGCCGTCCGGCATCTGCTCGCCTCCGGCCGCCGCCGCATCGGGACCATCGCCGGCCCGGCCGACATGGGCGCCGGCGTCGACCGGCTGGCCGGCTACCGGCTCGCCGTGCAGGAGGCCGGGATGGGCGTCAACGGGCTCGTCTGCCAGGGCGACTTCGGGCGGCTGTCCGGTGAGCGGGCGATGCGCCGGCTGCTGGAACGCCGCCCGGACCTCGACGCCGTCCTCGCCGCGTCCGACCAGATGGCGGTCGGCGCCCTCAGCGCGCTGCGCCGCGCCGGGCGGCGCGTCCCCGACGACGTCGCCGTCGTCGGGTTCGACGACGCGCCGGTCGCCCGGCAGGTCCGCCCCCGGCTGACGACCGTCCAGCAGCCGGCCGAGGACCTCGGCGCCCGGCTGGCCCGCGAACTGCGGGCCTGCACCGGCGGCCGGCCCGCCGGCGAGCGCGCCGTCGTGCTCCGCACCAAGTTGATCATCCGAGAGTCCGGCTGACACCCGGACGAGTGCGCCCCCCGGGCGCGACCACCCGAACGCCATCGCCGGACTCCGCCGGTGGTGGAGCCCGGTATGCCCGGACTCGGGCACGCTAGGAAGGAACGAAGGTGTGAGAAGACGGCAACGATGGCGCGCGTTCACCGCCGTGAGCGCCGCGCTGACCCTGCTCTCCGGCGGCCTGGGCGCCATGGTGCCCGCGCAGGCCGCCGCGGCGTCCTGCAAGGTCGTCTACGAGAAGAACGACTGGGGCAGCGGCTTCACGGCGAACATCGGCATCACCAACCAGGGCGACCCGGTCGACGGCTGGGAACTGGTCTACTCCTACTCCGGGAACCAGCGGCTGACCAACGGCTGGTCGGGCCGGTGGTCGCAGTCCGGCTCCGAGGTCACCGTCCGGAACGAGAGCTGGAACGGGTCCCTGGCCACGGGCGCGACGGTCAGCGTGGGCGCGCAGTTCACCTACAGCGGGACGAACGCCGACCCCACCTCCTTCACCCTCAACGGCACGCCCTGCAACGAGAGCGCCCCCGCCCCGACGGTGGCGCTGACCAGCCCGTCCGCCGGGGCCACGTACTCGGTGGGCGCCTCGGTGCCGCTGGCGGCGACCGCCGAGGCCGCGGACGGCGCGTCCATCGCCAAGGTCGAGTTCTACAACCAGGACGGGCTGCTCGCGGAGGGCGACACCACCGCCCCCTACAGCCTGGACTGGACGCCCTCCGAGGCGGGCGACTACTCGGTCTACGCCAGGGCGACCGACAGCAACGGCGCGACCGCCGAGTCCACGCCGGTCGGCATCACCGTGACGGCGGAGGCGAGCGTCGTGGCGAGCCCGGCGGCGCTGACCGTCGCGCAGGGCGCCACCGCCGCCTACGGCGTGAAGCTCACCGAGGCGCCGTCCGCGAACGTGACCGTGACGACCACCCGCACCGCGGGCAACAGCGGCCTGTCGGTCACCGGCGGCGGGACGCTCACGTTCACGCCGCAGAACTGGTCCACCGCGCAGAACGTGGAGATCACCGCGAACGACACCGGCACCGGCACGGCGACGTTCACCTCGACCGCGCCCGGCTACGCGGACGCCGAGGTGACCGCGACGCAGGTGGAGGCCGGAGGCGGCACCTACACCCAGCGGTTCCTCGACCAGTACAACAAGATCAAGGACCCGGCCAACGGGTACTTCAGCCCCGAGGGCATCCCGTACCACTCGGTCGAGACGTTCATGATCGAGGCGCCGGACCACGGGCACGAGACCACGTCGGAGGCCTACAGCTACCTCATCTGGCTGGAGGCCATGTACGGCAAGGTCACGCAGAACTGGGAGCCGTTCAACGACTCCTGGGCGCTGATGGAGAGGTACATGATCCCCACCAGCGCGGACCAGCCGACGAACTCCTTCTACGACCCGTCCTCACCCGCCACCTACGCCGCCGAGCACCCCGAGCCGAGCGACTACCCGTCGGCGATCGACGACGGCGTCCCCACCGGGCAGGACCCGATCGCGGCCGAACTGGAGTCCGCCTACGGGACCGACGACATCTACGGCATGCACTGGCTGCAGGACGTGGACAACGTCTACGGCTACGGCAACACGCCGGGCGGCGGCTGTGAGGAGGGCCCCGGCGCCGACGGCCCCTCGTACATCAACACCTACCAGCGCGGCTCCCAGGAGTCGGTGTTCGAGACCGTCCCGCAGCCGACGTGCGACAGGTTCGCCTACGGCGGCACGAACGGGTTCCTCGACCTGTTCATCGGCGACGACTCCTACGCCGAGCAGTGGAAGTTCACCAACGCCCCGGACGCCGACGCGCGCGCCATCCAGGCCGCGTACTGGGCGAACGTGTGGGCCGGGGAGCAGGGCAAGGCCGGCGACGTCTCGGCCACCGTCGCGAAGGCGGGCAAGATGGGCGACTATCTGCGCTACGCCTTCTTCGACAAGTACTTCAAGCAGATAGGCAACTGCTACCCGGCCTCGTCCTGCCCCGGCGCGTCGGGCAAGGGCAGCGCGCACTACCTGCTGTCCTGGTACTACGCGTGGGGCGGCGCCCTGGACTCCAACGCCGGCTGGGCCTGGCGCATCGGCGACGGCGCCTCGCACTTCGGCTACCAGAACCCCCTCGCCGCGTGGGCGCTGGTGAACGACCCGGCCCTCGCACCGGAGGGCGCGACGGCCAAGGCCGACTGGGAGACGAGCCTCACGCGGCAGCTGCAGCTCTACAAGTGGCTGCAGTCCGCCGAGGGCGCGATCGCGGGC
Source organism: Spirillospora sp. NPDC048819 (assembly GCF_040650055.1). NCBI lineage: Bacteria > Bacillati > Actinomycetota > Actinomycetes > Streptosporangiales > Thermomonosporaceae > Spirillospora > Spirillospora sp. NPDC048819. Next base: position 66,495 of record NZ_JBEZGN010000044.1, read on the forward strand.
GGGGTCACCAACAGCTGGGAGGGCAGCTACAGCGCGCCGCCCTCCGATCTGACGAAGTTCTTCGGCATGGCCTACGACTGGCAGCCCGTCTACCACGACCCGCCGAGCAACCAGTGGTTCGGGTTCCAGGCGTGGTCGATGGAACGTGTCGCCGAGCTGTACCAGGTCACCGGCAACGCCGACGCCAAGGCGATCCTCGACAAGTGGGTCGACTGGGCGCTGTCGGAGACGACGGTCGACCCGTCCACGGGCAGCATCCAGATCCCGTCCACGATGACGTGGTCGGGGACGCCGGACGCGAACTGGTCGTCGGCGACGGGCATGCCGCCCGCCAACACCGGGCTGCACGTCTCGGTGGAGAACTACACCAACGACGTCGGCGTCACCGCCGCGTACGCCAAGACCCTGACGTACTACGCGGCCAGGTCCGGTGACGAGGACGCCAGGCAGACCGCCAAGGACCTCCTCGACGCGCTCTGGCGGCACACCGACGGCAAGGGCGTCGCGGTCGAGGAGACCAAGGGCGACTACGACCGCGTCAACGACCCGGTCTACATCCCGCCCGGCTGGACCGGGACCATGCCGAACGGCGACCCGATCAACTCCGAGTCGACGTTCATGTCCATCCGTTCCTTCTACGAAGACGACCCCGACTTCGAGCGGGTCTGGGCCTACGCCAACGGCACCAGCTCCACCCCGCCGGTGTTCACCTACCACCGGTTCTGGGCGCAGGCCGACATCGCACTCGCGATGGCGGACTACGGCCGCCTCTTCAACGAGTGATCCCGAGGCCCGCGGCGGGCACCCCCCGCCGCGGGCCCCTCAGGGCGGCGACACGCGGCACCGACTATGCGAACATATGTTCGTGTCCGGTAGTGCCACGATTCTCCATGCCGACCTGGACGCGTTCTACGCGTCGGTCGAGCAGCGCGACGATCCCGGGCTCCGGGGGCGGCCGGTGATCGTCGGGGCGGGCGTGGTGCTGGCGGCCAGCTACGAGGCCAAGGCGCACGGGGTCCGCACCGCGATGAGCGGCGGGCAGGCCCGGCGGCTCTGCCCGCGGGCGATCGTCGTCCGGCCCCGCATGGGCGCCTACACCGAGGCGAGCAAGGCGGTGTTCGCCGTCTTCCGCGCCACGACGCCGCTGGTGGAGGGCCTGTCGATCGACGAGGCGTTCCTCGACGTGGACGGGCTGCGCCGGCCGCCCGCCGACGTCGCCGCGCGGCTGCGCCGGGAGATCGCCGAGGAGGTCGGGCTGCCGATCACGGTCGGGGTGGCGCGCACCAAGTTCCTCGCCAAGGTCGCCAGCGGCGTCGCCAAACCCGACGGGCTGCTGGTGGTGCCGCCGGACGCCGAGGCGGAGTTCCTGCGCCCCCTCCCGGTCCGGCGGCTGTGGGGGGTCGGCCGGGCCACCGCCGCCAAGCTCGCCGGGTACGGCGTCACGACGGTCGGCGACGTGGCGGACATGCCGGAGGCCGCGCTGGTGTCGCTGCTCGGCCCCGGCGCCGGCCGCCACCTGCACGCGCTGGCGCGCAACCGCGACCCGCGCCCGGTGCGCACCGGCGTCCGGCGCCGCTCAATGGGCGCGCAGCGGGCGCTGGGACGCCGCCGCCGGTCCCCGCAGGAACTGGACGCGATGCTCGTCGGCCTCGCCGACCGCCTCGCGGGCAGGCTGCGGGCCGCCCGGCGGGTGTGCCGGACGGTCACCCTCCGGCTCCGGTTCGGCGACTTCGCCCGCGCCACGCGCTCGCACACGCTGCCCCAGGCCACCGCCGAGACCCCGCAGATCCTGGCCGCGGCGAGGGCCCTGCTCGCCGCCGCCGCACCGCTGATCGAGAGCCGCGGCCTGACCCTGATCGGCGTCTCGCTCGGCAACCTGCACGACGACCGGGCCGTCCAGCTCGCGCTCCCGTTCGAGCGGTCGCCCTTCGCCGAGCAGGGCGGCGCCGTCGACGCGGCGGTCGACGGCGTCCGGGGCCGCTTCGGCTCGGCCGCGATCACCCGCGCCGTGCTGCTCGGCCGCGACCAGGGGACGTCCGTCCCGATGCTCCCCGACTGAGCGCCGTCCGCCCTGCTCCTCTCCTGATTCCTTCCGTTTCCTCCCGTGGCCGCGGTCGGCGAGAATGATGGGCCGGTACGGGGGATCGCGAACGACCGGGGGTTCGGCCGAAGGATGAGGAGAACCGGGTGAGTTCCGCGAGGAAGCAGGACCGGACCAGGGAGAGCAAGGTCGAGTTCTGCTACGGACTGCTGCGGTCGCGCATCCTGGAGGGCACCTACGTGCCCGGGTACCGCCTGGTCATCAATCAGCTCGCCCAGGAGACCGGGGTCAGCACGATCCCGCTGCGCGAGGCGCTGCGCCGCCTGCAGTCCGACGGGCTCGTGGAACTGGTGCGCAACGTCGGCGCCCGGGTCGCGGTGTTCGACGCGGCGCAGGTGGAGCACACCCTGCAGATCCTGGCCCGGCTGGAGGGCTACGCCACCGCGATCTCCGCCCCGCGCATGACGGCCGCGGCGGTCGGCCGCTCCCGCGCGATCAACGACCGCATGACCGAGGCGCTGGAGGCGTTCGACCCCACCGCGTTCACCGCGCTCAACCGCGAGTTCCACTTCTCGATCTACGAGCACTGCCCTGACGCGCATCTGCGGTCCCTGCTGGAGGCCGAGTGGACGCGCCTGGACCACATGCGCCGCCCCGCGTCCGGCTACGCCCCGGGCCGGGCCCGCCGCTCGGTGGCCGAGCACGGGCGGATCCTCGACCTCATCGCCGGGCACGCCGCCCCGGACGAGATCGAGCGCGCGGCCTTCGCCCACAAGAACGCCACCGCCGGCGCCGCGGACGGCGCCCGGGTCGCGTCGCACAAGTGATCCGCCGGGGCCCGGCCGGACCGGTCCGCGCTTCATGAGACGATCGTGTCCCCGGGGACGAGTGGAGTCTGCGATGGCCGATGAGGAGTGGTCGCCCGCCGGCGTCGATCTGACGACGCCCAACACGGCGCGGATCTACGACTACCTTCTCGGCGGCAAGGACAACTACGCCGCCGACCGCGAGGTGGCCGAACAGCTGATCGAGGTCATCCCGGAGGCGCGGATGGCGGCGCGGGAGAACCACGCCTTCATCGGGCGCGCGGTCCGCTTCCTCGCCGGTGAGGGCGTCCGCCAGTTCATCGACATCGGCACCAAGCTGCCCGCGCGGGGGAACGTCCACGAGGTCGCCGCCGAGGTCGCGCCGGACGCGACGGTCGTGTTCGCCGACGGCGACCCCGTCGTCCTGGCGCACGCCCGGGCGCTGCTCGCCGGGACGCCGCGCACCGCCGCCGTCCGCTGCGACCCGGACCGTCCCGAGGCCGTCGCCGCGGACCCGGAGGTCCGCGAGCTCATCGACTTCGAGCAGCCGGTGGCGTGCGTGCTGGACCGGGTCCTGCACTTCATCGGCGACACCGCCGAGGCGGCCGCCGCCGTCGGGCGCCTGCACGAGGCGCTGCCGCCGGGCAGCCACCTGGTGTTCACGCACATCACCCAGGACCCGGAACCCGAGTCGGGCGGCGACGTCGGCGAGGTGTTCAAACCGACCAGCGGTCACTTCTGGGGCCGGAGCCGCGCCGAGATCCTCGACATCGTCGGGTGCTTCGACCTCGTCGAGCCGGGCCTCGCCTACACCTCGCAGTGGCGGCCCGACCCGTCCCGCCCGGCGGCCGCGCACCCAGAGCGCACCTTCACCCTGGCGGGCGTCGGCCGCCGCCGCTGAGGGGCGCGCTCACACGGCGCGCCTGGTCAGCAGCCGTCTCGTCCGGGCGGCCAGCCCGGGGGAGGCCTCCGGCCCCGCGAGGTCGGCGGTGGCGTCGTGGACCCAGCCCTGGTGGGTGCGGCCGGTGACCCGCAGGTGCACGAGCGGGGCGTAGGAGCCCGCCCGGATGCCCTCGTAGCCGTGCCGCACGATGGAGTGGTAGATGTCGTCGGACACGACCAGCACCAGCGGCGCGACGGTGCGCCGCAGCGCGTTCTTCGTCGCCGGCGAGTCCAGCAGCCGGAAGGCGACGTCGAGGGCCTCGCCGAAATTGCCGCGGCCGTCATTGTGCACCTCTCCGGCGTGCACGACGACGCGAATGCGAATTCGCCGGTCGCCGCCCGGAGCGATCACCGGCTCCGAATTGTATTCGGTCAGCAGGGCGGACAGGATCGGCACGACCGGGTACAGCAGCAGTGTTTTGGGGACCTCGTCGAAAGGACGGACGAGAACGAGCATCCCGTCGCCCCGGTCGACATACGCCTCGCGGTAGCGCTCCTCGATTCCGGCCCGGTTGAACGCCTCTTCCAGCAGCCGGTAGAGCACCTGCCGCAGCTCGGCCTTCACCGCGTCGGCGCGGGTGGTGGAGCCCTCGATGTCCACCGCCAGGATGGTGCGGTAGCGCGGCCGGAGCCGGGCCCGCCGGACGACCGGTAGCCGCGGGCCGGACGCGTCGACGAGCACGGGCCGCCGGGCCGCCGCCCGCGTCCCGCCCGCCCCCGCCCGCGCCCCCGGCGCCGCGCCCGGCTCGGCGCCCGGCCGCGGTCCCGTCCGCGCGGCCGTCTCTCGGTTCATTTCCCCCGTGCCCCTTTCCCGTAGTCCCTTCGCCGCGATTCTTGCAGTGCGGGGTCGGCTCGGCAATCCAGGTGTTCCCGGGTGCGGGCCCGGGTTTCCCCGGTAAATGTGAATTCCTTTCAATGGACGCCGATAGGGGCTTGAATGGAGCCGCACACGGATTCGGATCCCGTGTCAAGGGGAACGCGTCCCGGATGAGCCCGGCCGCGCGGGGCGCCCGTCCCGCGAGATCGGGACGGAAACGCCCGAGAGGCGCCCGCATCGATCGGATAACGCCACTTCAGGTCCGCGGCGCGGTCCGGGAAACTGCCCGTGCGCCCCGGCGCCGCCGGCCGGCCCGCGGCGCCGTGTCCGGGAAAGCACGGACCGCCGCCCCGTGGGTTTCCGGTGGCAGGACGTGTCCGCGGGTCCGAGCATGGAGAGGGTGGTCGTGGTGATTTCCGCCCCGCGCCGGCGCAGGTCGCCGCCGTGGTTCGGCGCGGAGACGAGGCGCGCCCTCGCCGCCGGGCTCGCGGTCGCGGGGCTGGCGCTGCTCGCGGGCTGGCCGTACTGGCGGGACCACCCGGCCGCGGCCGCGGTCACGCTGGCGAGCTGCGCCGCGATCGCGGTGGTGGGCGTCCTGCTGGCGACCGGCGGGCGGACGCGGCGCACCGGGCTGCTGTTCGTGACCGCGTCGGTGTGCTGGGCGGCCAACTGGGCCGCGAGCTGGGACGCCGGCATCGGGCCGATCATGTCGCCGTACGCGCAGGCCGAGTTCTACCTCGCGCTCGCCGTGGGCGTCCTGCTGTATCCGAGCGGGCGGCTGGAGTACCTGGCCGACCGGATCTGGACGGTCATGGCGTGCGTCGTCCTGCTGGGCTGCCCGACGGCGCTGTGGGCGACCTCCGAGCCGGAGTGGGCCGCGTTCCGCGGCGAGTCGGTCTGGTGGCCGGCGCCGTTCCCCGACCTCGGCACGTTCCAGGCCGTCCTGCGGGTCTCCGCGGCGCTGTACCTCTTGCTGGCCCTGTCGTTCGCGGTCGTCCTGATGCTCCGGCTGCCGCGGATGGACCGGCTGCGGCGGCTGCTCACCCTCCCGGTGACCGCGGCGCTGGCCTTCGTCGCGATCTCCGCCGCGCTGACCCAGAAGCCGATCATGGAGCCCTCGATCCCGCTGGACGACCTGCTGGAGGTGTACGTCGTCCAGGGCGCGGTCGTCGTCCTCGTGCCGCTGACGCTGCTGGCGTCCGGGCTGCGGATCCGCATCAGCGAGCTGGCCGTCGCGGGCCGGATGCTCAGGCTCACCGCGCCGGTGTCGGTGGAGCGGGTCCGCGACGCCCTGCGCGACGTCCTGCACGACCCGACCCTGGAGCTGTGGTTCTGGGCGCCGGCGGAGGAGACCTACGTCGACACCGGCGGACGTCCCGTCGGCATCGATCCCGGCGCGGACGCCGGCGGGGAACACGGGGAGGAACACGGCGCGGGGGAGCGGGCCGGGGACGAGGGGCGGTGGCGGCACCGGGTCCTCAGCGCGTCCGGCGGCCCGCTCGCCGTCGTGGAGCTCGGCGGGGCGCTCCGCGACCACGGCTCGCTGGTCGAGGCCGCGCTGACCGCGGGCGGCCGGGCGCTGGAGACCGCGCGGCTGCAGGCCAGCGTGCACGCGGGTCTCGAACAGGTCCGCTCCGCCTACCGCCGTCTCGTCCGGGCCGAGACCGTCGAACGCGAGCGCCTCGCCCGCGACCTGCACGACGGCGCCCAGCAGCGGCTGCTGGCGCTCGGCGCGATGCTCGGGACGCTGGAGGCGGTGACCGGCGACCCCGTGGTGAAGGAGCACGCCCGGACGTGCCGCGCCGAGCTCATGGAGGCCCTCGCCGAACTGCGGGCTCTCGCGCGCGAGGTCCAGCCGGCGCTGCTGGTCCAGGACGGCCTCGGGCCGGCGCTGGAGGTCGTCGCCGAGCGGCTCGGCACCCGCGTCAAACTCGACGTCACCCCGCGGCGGTTCTCCCGCGAGATCGAGTCCACGCTTTACTCCGCGCTTTGCGAGACGTTGTCGTACGCTGTTGAACGCGCGCGTGCGACCCAGGTGTCCGTGCGGGTCGGCGCCGAGGACGGCCGGCTCGTCGCGGAGGTGAGCGACGACGGCGGCCCCGGCGACCCGCCCGCCGATCCCGCCGCCGATCTGGCCGGGCTGTCGGGCCGGATCAGGGCACTGCGCGGCCACGTGGAAGTCGACGGCGGCCCCGGCCGGGGCACGACGGTGAGGATGGACCTGCCATGCGAGTAGCCCTTCAATGCGAGTAGCCCTTCAATGCGAGTAGCCCTTCAATGCGGGTAGCCGTCGCGGAGGACAGCGGGATCTTCCGGCAGGCGCTGGTCACCCTGCTCACCACGGTCGGCATCGAGGTCGCCGTGTCCGCCGGCTCCGGCGAGGAGCTGCTCGCCCGGGTCGCCGGCGACCCGCCCGACGTGGCGATCGTCGACCTGCACATGCCCCCGACCTTCAGCAACGAAGGCGTGGTCGCCGCACGCCGCCTCCTGGAGCGCCACCCCGGCATCGGCGTGCTCGTCCTGTCGGCCTACAACGAGACGCCGCAGGCGATGGAGCTGTTCCGCGACCAGCCGCGCGGCGTCGGCTACCTGCTGAAGGACCACGTCACGGACGTGGAGAACCTGCGGTCCGCGCTGGAGCGGGTCATGCGCGGCGAGGTCGTCATCGACCCGGACGTGGTGAGCAGGCTCGTCGAGGCCCGGCACCGGGAGCACGAGCTGGCCCGGCTGTCGGGGCGCGAGCGGGAGGTGCTGGCGCTGATGGCCGAGGGCCACTCCAACGCGGGGATCGGCAAGCGGCTCCACCTGTCCGCCCGGACCGTCGAGGACCATGTGCGGGCGATCTTCACCAAGCTCAAGATCACCTCATCGGGAGGGCCGCCGGGGCCGCAGGACAGCAACAAGCGCGTCCTCGCCGTCCTCACCTGGCTGCGCGCCGCCGAGACCCGCTGAAGTCCGCCGGGGGCCGCCGAGGCGCGCCGGAGCCCGCTCCGCCCGGCACCGCGCATCAATCGGGTAACGGGCCCTCGCGTACGGCGCGTCCGGTGGGGAACACTGACCGGATCGGTCGGGTCGCGTCAGGTGACCCGGTGGCGGCCCCCGCACGCCACCGCCGCCCTCATCGGGCCCCGGACCCCGGGGCCGCGCCCGGCCTACGCCATGCTCCCGGTGCCGCCACCCCCGCACATCCGGGAAAACCCCCCTCCGGGCCCGTGATCGCCCGGGACGACACGGAAGGGACAGCGGTGAGGCCCGTCCCCTGGCGGCCGCCCCTGTGGCTCGGCGAGCGGGTCCGCTCACCTGTCCTTGCCGACCTGCATGTACGGGTCCCCGAGGCTGCGCACCCCGGGAGTGTTCGAGTACTGCTCGGGCGCCTGGGAGGCGTCGAC
>NZ_JBEZGN010000045.1:0-70007 GCF_040650055.1 Spirillospora sp. NPDC048819
CGACTCCGCATCTACCAGGGGCCTCGCCGCATCACCGGCCGGATCCGCCTACCGCAACCAGCCCGTGACCAGCACGATCAGGATGGAAAAGGCTCCATGAACAGCGGCCCCTGGACGGGGCGCTTGTGGCGATGCATGCCGAGCTGCGGAATGCCAGCCGTCAGGTCAACGCGGTCGGGGTCAACCTCAACCAGCTTGTGCGCCATGCCAACGCCTACAACGGGGTCCCGGAATCGGTGTCGTGGTTGGCGGCGTACTGCTTCCAGGTGGTGCGGCGGGCGGAGGCCGTCATCGTGGAACTCGGCAGGCGTCTGCCGTGATCGCGAAGGTCACTCGCGGCTCCGATGTCGGGAACCTGTTGCGCTACCTGTACGGGCCGGGTAAGCGGAACGAGCACGCCGACCCGCACATCGTTGCCGGGTACCGGCACCCGGCTGCACTGGAACCAGTAAGACGCGCGAGCGGGAAGCGCGATCTCCGTCCGGTTGCCGAGGCGCTGCGCTCGCCGCTGGAGACGATGAGGCGAAGTCGGCCAGCCGAGCCGGTCTGGCAGTGCTCGCTCCGGACGGCCCCCACGGACCGCGCCTTGACGGATGAGGAGTGGGCCGACGTCGCCGAGGAGCTGATGCACCAGACCGGCATTGCGCCACGCGGCGATGCAGAGGCGTGCCGGTGGGTCGCCGTGCGTCACGCGGACGATCACATCCATGTCGTGGCAACGCTTGCACGTGAGGACGGTCGTAGACCGAACGTCACCCGGGACTACCTCAAGGCGCGGACGGCGTGTCAGATCGTCGAGCGGCGGTACGGCTTGTTCCGCACTGCGCCTGCGGACGGGACGGCGGCACCGCGTCCATCGCGCGCTGAACGGGAACGAGCAGAGCGCGCTGGCCTGGAGGAACCGCCTCGCGTCAGTCTGCGCCGCCAGGTGGCGACAGTGGCTGCGGTCGCCGAGAGCGAAGACGCGTTCTTCGTGGGTCTGCGTGAGCGCGGTCTCCTGGTCCGGTTGAGATTCAGTGTCCAGACACCGGGCCAGATCACCGGATACGCGGTAGCGGTTCCGGGATACACGAACAGCGCGAACGCCCCGATCTACTTCTCTGGAGGCAAGCTTGCCGCTGACCTCACATTGCCGAAGCTGCGGTATCGGTGGGGTGTGGGGTTGACCGCCCCGACCGCGCGGCGGGTGACCAGGACTCGGCAACCGGTTCTCGGCCATGAGGCGCGAACCGCGGCCTACCAGGAGGCCGCACATGCGGCGGCTACGGCGGCCTGGCACATGCGACATACCAGTGATCCGGGAGTGTGCGCGGACGTCGCATCTGCGGCCTCCGACGTCTTGCACGTGACAGCGGATATCACCGGGAACAGGGAGCTTGCGAAGGTCGCCGATGTCTACGACCGTGCTGCGCGGGAACCGTTCGGACGCCCTTCTCCGACTTCCTCGTCCGGCAACGGGCTGAGGGTAGCCGCGCGGATCATGGCCGTCACCAACATCGGTAGGGGAGACCAACGTGATCGGAGTCGGGATCTCACGGTCGAGCTACTGTTCCTGATCGCCAACCTGGTGGAGATCATGGATGCGGTCGCTGCCCATCGGGAGTCGCAGCAACGTTCCGCGCAGGCTGGGGCAGCGCGGCAAGCCGCCGGACGACTTCGTACCGTCCAGCGACAAGCGTCCTTGCTCGTCCGACCGACGCCGCCCCGAGTTGCCGAAGTACAGGACGCCGGACGACTGGCGGCGGAGTCCTTCCCCATACCGCTGAGTGATGGCTTGCGGCGGGAGTCGGCGGGACTCCCGCGCCCTGACCGGGACCACCAGCCCCGCCGTCGCGGCCCCAAGCGCTGACCTGGGGCAGACGGAACACGCCGCGTGCACGCAGATCGTGGAGTAAAGATCATCGCGCATGCACAATTACGGAGCGTAAAGAACACCAAAGCGTGCCAGGTGAACCTACCTGTCACTCCCGCGAGGAAGGACGAGCCATGACCGCGCTTACCCCTGCACGAGACGCAGGAAGACAACGCAGCAAGGAGCATGTGCATGACCCATGACCGTTACGACCTCGGAGCCACCTCCGAAGATGACGGGGCGACCGAGCAGATCGTCCATGACCTTCGCGAGCGCGTCCGAGACCTCAACCGTGCCACCGCAGGACCACCGGGTCTGACGATGCCGGCGACCGCCTATGCGGTGCTGGGAGCTCTCGCGTCGGCCGCCTACGGGCTCGACCAGACCATGCGGCAGTTGGACGAGTTCCTACTGCGGGAGCACCGAGAGCACCGCCTCGGCCACGATCACGGAGCGGACCTGGACGAGGTCCTGGACGCCTACAGCCGCGCCATCCTCCACGCACGTCATCTCACCACCGGGCTCGGCGACGCCGCCGGACACGCGCAGAGCGCGATCAAGTCCGTCAACGGCCTTCCTCGTCTGGACGATCACCGGTCGCCCGTGAGGAGCGCAACACCCTCAGCGCGTCCTGAACTGGACGACCCGGGACCGAACGTCGAAGCGCCACCACGTAGACAGCCTCCACGTCCGCGATGGGCCAGGAGCCGGGGGAAGGGGGCCTGAAGATGGAGTTGATGAGCCGCGAGGAACTCCTCGCGCTGCCCACCACCACGAACATCGAGACTGCCGCGCGTGCCATCGGGCTCGGACGCACCCGCGCTTACGAACTCGCTCGGACGGGAGAGTTCCCCTGCAAGGTGATCCGCGTGGGGGCCAGCTACCGCGTCATCACCGCCGACCTGCGTCGGCTGCTCGGGGGAGAAGCGAGCTAGAAAGACGTCCGCTGGCTGAAGGTCCGGTTCCCCCCGACGGGAGCCGGGCCTTCGGCGTTGAGGCTGCCTGCTCCTGCGCCGTGTCGATCTTCGCCAGAGACGCTCAAACCATGATCACCAAGGTTCGCAGTTGAACCAGGATGCCGCTCAGACGTGCCAGATCCCAGTGACAAATGGGTGACAAATGATCTTCAGAGGGTCGATCAAGATCGCCCCACAAGGCTCTGACCTGGGGAAACAAGAGAGCGGGCGACGGGAATCGAACCCGCGTAGCCAGTTTGGAAGACTGGGGCTCTACCATTGAGCTACGCCCGCGAGCGGGAGGGCTGGGCCCTCGATCGCCAACCCGTAGCGTACAGGGTTCCGGGGGTGGTGCGGGCGCGGGGTAAGGAGCGGCGGCGGGGGTCGATCGGGTCTAGACTTCTCGCGTCATCGTGTGCGGGCTGTAGCGCAGTTTGGTAGCGCACCGGCTTTGGGTGCCGGGGGTCGTGGGTTCAAATCCCGCCAGCCCGACGTGACGTCCCGGGCCGCCGCTCGGTCGACGCCGTGAGGCGCGCTCGGGCGGCGGCCGGATGCTGGGACATGTCCTACATTCCCGGGCCTTCGCGACGGCCGGTGCCGGTGCGGCTCTCCGCGGTTCCGACCTTCGGCTTGGACTTCCTCATGCCCATCGCGCCGAGGAGGCCGAGGAGGCCGAGGAGGCCCCACAGGCCCGCCTTGCTGCCGCCGTCGTCCTCGTTCTGCGCCTGCTTCACCTGCTGGACGGTCGGCTTCTCGGCCTGTTCCGCGAACGCGGGTGCCGCGGGACCGAACGCGACCAGGGCGGCCAGGCTCACCGCTCCGAGGAACTTGCGCATGCTCTTCCCCATTTCCTTCAGTAATGAGTGGCGGATCCAGTCGGTGTCGGGCCGTTCCCGGAAGGGCTGGCGCGTAACACCTCATACCTGGCGATCGCCGTTTGTTGACGCTTTTCTGAAGCGTGGGAAAGGGGCGGGGCAGGTCAAGAGGGGCGTATAGGCGTGGTGGCGAGGGTGCCGGCGCGGACCTCGCCGAGGACGGTCGCGACGGTGCCGACGACTTCGGGGACCGCTTCGCGGAGGGCCTCGGCGGAGGCGTGGTGGGCGTGGGCGTCCACGTGGGCGGCTTCGAGGAGGGGGAGGACGTCGGAGAGCTGGTGTTTGAGCCAGCCCATGGGGTCGGCGGTGAGGCCGGGGGCGAAGACGCGCGGGCCGGGCTCGCTGTCGATCATGGCCGGGTGGTGGTGCATGCGGTCCTTGGAGCCCGGGCCGCCGGCGGCCGACTCCAGGAAGTCGGCCCGCCAGACGGCCCGGTCCGCGATGATCTGCTGGGACGCGTTGGGGGAGCCGCGCCAGGGCGGTGTGCCGAGCAGCCGCAGTTCGACGCGGACGCCGCGTTCGTGTCCGCCGCGGGGGTCGGGGTCGGCCAGGCAGAGGTCTTCGACGGTGATTCCGAGGGTGTGGAAACAGAACATGCGCAGCACTTTCAGGCTCCCCTCGCTGTCCTGTTTCGTACGATACGTGGAGTTTTGGGCTAATCAAGGGCGAGGAGTGCCCGGGCCTGCCGTGCCGCGGTGGTGATCGCCTTCGGCAGGTTGCCGGGGTTGCGGCCGCCCGCGTTCGCGATGGGGCCCTTGCCTCCGGCGCCGCCGCCGACCTCGCGGGCCGCGTCCGTCAGCAGGTCGCGTGCGCGGATCCCGGTGTCCGCGGCGACGGCTGCCACGAGCGCCGCCTTGCCTTCTGTTTCGGTGCCCAGGACGACGATGCCGCGGCCCTTGTGGTGGGTGAGGATCTTGGTGGTGAGGGTGCGGAGGTCTGCGCCGGTCTTGCTCGGGACCATCTGGGCGACCAGCCATCCGCCGGGTACGGGCTCGGCGAGGGACGCCAGGTGTTCCGCCTGAGTGTCCAGGCCCGCCTGGCGGAGGGTTTCCAGGTGTCGCTGGGTCTCCGCGAGGGTTTCCAGGCGTTGCCGCAAGCGGTCGGGCGCCTGGTCGGGACGGACGTTCAGCATCGCCGCGAGTTCGTTGAGGATGTCGCGCTGATGGTCGTGGTGGCGTAGTGCATCGGCTCCGGTGAGCGCCTCGACGCGCCGCAGCCCCGTGCCGATCGACGATTCCCCGACGATGTGGACGGGACCCGCCTGGGATCCGTGCCCGACGTGCGTCCCTCCGCACAGTTCGCGGGACGCGTCGCCGATGTCCACGATGCGGACGTCCTGGCCGTACTTCTCGCCGAACAGCGCGAGCGCGCCCGCCGCCTCGGCTTCGGCGCGGGTCGCCTCCCAGACCCGGACTTCGGGGTCGTCGAGGAGGTAGTCATTGACGAGGGTCTGGACGGGGCCGGTGTCGACGGGGGAGAAGTGCGCGAAGTCGAAACGCAGGCGTCCGGGCTCGACGCGGGAGCCGCGTTGCGCCGCGTGGTCGCCGAGGAGCCGGCGCAGCATCGCGTGCAGGACGTGGGTGGCGCTGTGCGACCGTGCGGTGGCCGCCCGGCGGTCCGCGTCGACGACCGCCTCGGCCTCGTCGCCGGGACGCAGTTCGCCGTCCAGTATGCGGACGGTGTGCACGTGCAGATCGTCGAGGCCGAGGCGGGTGTCCAGAACTCGCAGGGTCGCTCCGGAGGTGCGCACCGTGCCCGTGTCACCGACCTGGCCGCCCGATTCCGCATAGAACGGGCTGCGCGTCAGGATCACCTCGATTTCGTCGCCTTTGCCCGCTGTGTTCAGTGTCCCGTGCGGGCCGAGCAGCGCTTGGACGCGTGTTTCCGCCGTTGTCGACGCGTGGCCGACGAAATGCGTCGGCCCGTGTTCGGCGGTGATGCGCCGGTAGGTGTCCTGGCGCGCCACCGCGTCGCCCTTCTTGTCCTGGCCGGCCCGGTGCGCCTTGTGGCGCTGTTCTTCGAGGAGCGCGGCGAACTCGTCTTCGTCGACGGTGAGGCCTGCCGAACGTGCGGCGTCGATGGTCAGGTCGATCGGGAAGCCGTAGGTGTCGTGCAGGTCGAACGCGGTGCGCCCGGAGATGGTGGTGGTCGCGCGGCCGATCGCCGATTCCAGGAGGCGGGAGCCTTGGCGCAGCGTCCGCTCGAAGCCCTCTTCCTCGGCCGTGACGACCTGGCGGATCAGTTCGGACTGCCGTGCCAGCTCCGGCCATGCCCGGCCGAGGGTGCCGATGACGCTGGACGTCAGCGCCGGCAGGGCGAGGTCGTCGATGCCGAGCCTGCGCGCGTGCCGGACGGTGCGGCGCATCAGGCGCCGCAGCACGTAGCCCCGGCCGTCGCGCGCGGGCATGACGCCGTCGGCGATGAGGAACGCGATCGACCGCGCGTGCTCGGTGACCACGCGGATGGACGTGGAGTCTTCGCCGGCGCGTCCCGGGTATTCGCGGCCCGCCATTTCCTGGACGAGGCGGAACGTCGGCGCCAGCAGGTCGGTTTCGCACACCGTGTCCACGTCCTGCAGGATCGCGGCGAGTCGGTCGAGACCGAGCCCTGTGTCGATGTTCCTTGCAGGCAGTTCACCGAGAATCGGATATTCGTCCTTGCCGGAGCCCTCCCCACGGAGGTTCTGCATGAAGACCAGATTCCACAGTTCCTGGTAGCGCTCGCCGTCCACGGCCGGTCCGCCTTCACGGCCGAAGGACGGCCCCCGGTCGTAGTGCAGTTCGGAGGACGGTCCGCAAGGGCCGGGTATGCCCATCGACCAGTAGTTGTCCTCCATGCCGAGTCGCTGGATCCGCTCCTGGGGGACGCCGACGCGCCGCCACAGGCGTACGGCCTCTTCGTCGTCCAGGTACACGGTGACCCATAGACGCTCTGGGTCGAGGTTGTAGTGGCGGGTGAAAAGCTCCCACGCCCAGGAGATCGCCTCCGCCTTGAAGTAGTCGCCGAAGGAGAAGTTGCCGAGCATTTCGAAGAACGTCGCGTGCCGGGTCGTGCGGCCCACGTTCTCAATGTCGGACGTACGTGCGCACTTCTGCACGGACACCGCGCGAGGGTGTTCGGGTGTGGTCTCGCCGAGGAAGTAGGGCTTGAACTGGTTCATGCCCGCGTTCGCCAGCAGAAGTGTGGGATCGGACGGGATCAGCGGGCTGGACGGCACGACGCGGTGGTCGCGCTTCTGGAAGAAGTCCAGGAATGTCGAACGTATGTCAGTCGAGCGCATGGGACGGCCTCACGAGGTCGATGGGATGACGGCCCACACCGCCGAGCCGGGCCGGGCACGACTGCTCGTCCCCCAGCTCGGCGCGGCTAGCTCGCCGTCCCACCTCGTGAAAGTCCATCGCCTCGAAACTACCGCCCTGCGCCGAGCGACGGCACATGAATTTCGCGTCGCACCACGCCTGCGTCTTCGGAGTCCTGGATGTGCGTCTTCTGCGGCGCGGATCTCACGGTGCCTTGAGGGCCTCCGCCTCCGCGGTACGGATGTCGTAGTCGGCGCGGGCGGCGTCGATGTCGTTGAGGTGGGATTCCGCCCATCTCACGAGGGTGCTGGCCGCGTCCATCAGCGTCGCGCCCATCGGGGTGAGCGAATAGTCCACGCGCGGCGGCATCACCGGGTACACGGTGCGGCTGACGATGCCGTCGCGTTCCAGGCCGCGCAGCGTGACGGTGAGCATTCGCTGGCTGATGCCGTCGATCTCGCGCTTGAGTTCGGTGAAGCGCTTGGTGCGCTCGCCGAGCAGTGAGATCACCTGCAGCGACCACTTGTCGCCGACGCGGTCGAGGATCTCGCGGGCCCGGCAGTTCGCCGCCGTGTGCTCCATGGTTATCTCCAAGTGACCAGGGCAGAAAAAAGTGCCTTCTTGTGCCGACTCCCGGGGTGTCCGCACCATGGAGGCGGTTCCGCATCGGAACCGCCTTACTACTCGTAACCCTAGGAGACACGATGACCGCCGAGCTTGTCGAGATCCCCGGCTACATCGCCGGAACCTGGACCATCGACCCCGTCCACTCCGACGTCGGCTTCACCATCAGGCACCTGATGGTCAGCAAGGTCCGCGGGCGCTTCGGGACGTTCGAGGGGACGGTCGTGACCGGCGACGACCCCACCGGGTCGTCGGTGACCGCGACGATCGACCTGGCCTCGATCGACACCGGCAACGCCCAGCGCGACGCGCATGTCAGGTCCGCGGACTTCCTCGACGTCGAGACGTACCCGACGATGACGTACCGCTCCACCGGCGTGCGTCCCGACGGGGACGATTTCGTCCTGGACGGCGAGCTGACGCTGCGCGGCCTGACCAAGCAGGTCCCGCTCAATCTGGAACTGGGCGGGTTCGGTCCGGACCCGTTCCGGCAGGACGACCCGTTCAAGGGCGCACGCGCCGGTTTCACCGCGACCGGCGAGATCAGCAGGCTGGAGTTCGGTGTCGGCGACACCACGAAGGTGCCGGGCGGCAACGGGCTCGGGCTGAGCGACAAAGTCCAGATCATCCTGGAGATCCAGGCGAGCCTCCAGACGTCCTGACCCGGATGCGCGCCGGGCGGCGCCGGGACACGGTCGGCGCCGCCCGCGGGGATCACCCGACCAGGCGGGGGAGCGCGTCCAGTGACGTGATGCGCGAGACCTCCAGGTCGTCCAGGACCCGCCCCGCCTCGGGAAACGGGCGCCAGGCCGCCTGGTACAGGGCCAGGAACCGGGCGATCTGCGCATCGGCGCGGGCGTCGTCCCAGTCCCCGAGCCCCAGTTCCCGGGCCAGCGGGACGATCCGGGCGCGGCGCTGCGCGGCGAGGCTCAGCTCGCCCGCGAGGTACCGGTCGATCGCCGCCTCGCTCAGCTCCGTCCAGCGGGGGACGAGCCACGCCGGGTCCGCGTCCGGGAACGAGCGGATGATCGCCTCGGCCGCCGCGCCCTCATGGTCGAGGAGCGTCCCGTCGAGGTCGAACAGCACTGCCGCGATCATGTGAGGAAGCCGGCGAGCGCGGCGGTCAGCTCGGCGGGCGCGTCCTCCTGCACCAGATGCCCGGCCCCGTCGATCAGGTGGAGGCGCGAACCGGGGACGAGGGCGGCCAGCTCATGGCCCTTGGCGACGGGGATCCAGGTGTCGGAGGCGCCCCAGCAGATCAGGACCGGGAGTGTCAGCTCGCCGTAGCGGCCTTGGACCTCGTCGGTGTAGTGCTGGTCCGCCTGGGCGATCTGCCGGTAGAACGCCGGCTGCCCGGCGTCCCCCAGCCAAGGGTCCACCAGCGCCTCCAGGGCCGCTGGGTGCAGGCCACGGTTGCTCGCGGACGACACGTATTCGCGGACGAGCGCCCCGTGCAGCGCTGGCGGGAGCTGCTCGAAAACCTCCGCGTTGGCCCCGACCAGACGGAAGAACGGCGACCCCCACGGGGCGAGCGCCACGGGATCGACAAGCGCGAGGGCACGATAGCGGGCGCCGTGCAGGAGGTGCGCCCGGAGGGCCACGGCACCGCCGAAGTCATGCGCCACGACATACGGCTCGTGCAGACCCCAATGCGCCAGCAGTTCGGTGAAGACTTCGCCCTGCGCGGCCAGCGAGACGTCCTGCCCGGCGCTCATCTCGGACGTCCCGTACCCCGGCATGTCCCACACGTACACGCGGTGGGTCGTCGCCAGAGCGCGCGCGACACCACGCCACACGTAGGACGAGAACGGAGTGCCGTGCAGGAGGACGACCGGGTCCGCGTGCTCGTCCCCATGCACGTCCCACCGGACCTCACCGGCCTTGCTCCGGTACGTCTTGCCCAGCGTCCAGTCGTGCAAGGGAAAGCTCCTAACGTCGTCGGACGAACAACCCTCTCCATATCCTCGTGCCTTCGCCCGCAACGCGTGGAACGGGCCCCTGACCGGCGTCCAAGGTGGTCAGGGGCCCGATGTCTCGGCTGCCTGCGGGGGCTGGGAGGTCCCCCTATGGCGAACGGCTCAGCCGAGACCGTTCTTGATCGCGGTGATCAGCTCACCGTTCGCGGTGTCGCCGCTGAGCTCCCAGAAGAAGGCGCCCGCCAGGCCCTCGTTCTGGGCGTAGGTCATCTTCCCGCCGATGGTGGACGGTGTGTCGTAGCTCCACCACTGGCTGCCGCACTTGGCGTACGCGGTGCCGGCGACGGTGCCGGTCGCGGGACACCGGCCCTTGAGGACCTTGTAGTCCTCGATGCCGGCCTCGTAGGTGCCGGGTGCGGCTCCCGTCGCGGTCCCGCCCGGCTCGGACTGGGTGACGCCCGTCCAGCCGCGGCCGTAGAAGCCGATGCCCAGCAGCAGCTTGCTCGCCGGGATGCCCTTCGACTTCAGCTTGGCGATGGTGTCGGCGCTGTTGAAGCCCTGCTGCGGGATGCCCGGGTAGGACGTCAGCGGCGAGTGCGGTGCCGTCGGTCCCTGGGCGGCCCAGGCGCCGAAGTAGTCGTAGGTCATGGGCATATACCAGTCGACGTACTGGGCGGCGCCCGCGTAGTCGGTCGCGTCCATCTTTCCGCCGGCGCTGGCGTCGGCGGTGATCGCGGCCGTCACGAGGTTGTTCGAGCCGAACTTGGAGCGCAGCGCCGACAGCAGGTTCTCCAGCGCCTCCGGGCCGCTGGTGTCGCAGGTGAGGCCGCAGGCGTTCGGGTACTCCCAGTCGATGTCGATGCCGTCGAACACGTCCGCCCAGCGCGGGTCCTCGACCAGGTTGTAGCAGGACTCGGCGAACGCGGCCGGGTTCTGCGCGGCCTGGCCGAAGCCGCCCGACCACGTCCAGCCGCCGAACGACCAGATCACCTTCAGGTCCGGGTGCAGCTTCTTCAGCTTGCGGAGTTGGTTGAAGTTGCCGCGCAGCGGCTGGTCCCAGGTGTCGGCGACGCCGTCGACGCTCTGGGCGGCGGTGTAGGCCTTGTCGGTGGCGGCGTAGGCGTCGCCGATGGTGCACTGGCCGCCCTGGACGTTGCCGAAGGCGTAGTTGATGTGGGTCAGCTTGTCGGCGGACCCGCTCGTCTCGATGTTCTTGACGTGGTAGTTGCGCTGGTAGACGCCCCACTCGGCGAAGTATCCGATGACCTTCTCGCCGCCGTTCCCGGGGCCGCCGCCGCCCTCCTCGGTGGTGACCGAGACGGAGGCGGACGCGGGGGAGCTGTTCCCGGCGGCGTCGTGGGCCCTGACGGTGAAGGAGTAGGCGGTGCCGGCCGACAGCCCGCTGACGGTCGCGCTCGTGCCGGTCACGGAGGCGGCCTTCGCGCTGCCGTTGTAGACGTCGTAGCCGGTGACGCCGACGTTGTCGGTTGACGCGTTCCACGCCAGCGAGACGCTCGTGGCGGTCTTGCCGGTGGTCCGCAGACCGGACGGGGCGGCGGGCGCCTCGGTGTCGTCGCCGGGTCCGCCGGGCCCGCCGGAGCCGTCGCAGGCCGCGCCGTTGACCGTGCAGCCGGTGAACCAGCCGGGCCCGGTCCCGTTGAACCCGAAGCTGGCCTTGGCGCCGGCAGCGAGTGTCCCGTTCCAGCCGGCGTTGGTGAACGTGTAGTGGTTGCCGGAGACGCTCTTGGTCGCGTCCCACACCGACGTCACGGCCGTACCGGACGGCATGTCGGCCTCGAGGGTCCAGCCGTTCAGGGACGCGTCCGTCCCGTTGGTGATCGTGCACGTGCCGCCGAAGCCCGTGCCCCAGTCCTGGGTCTTGGTACAGGTGGCGGTGACCGTCCCCGCCGACGACGCCGGTGGCGCCGTGAGCAGGGCGGTGGCCACCGCCAGTGATGTCGCGCCGGCGAGCGCCATGGCCCGCCGTCCGCCCGGTCTTGACATGATTCTCCGTTCGTTCGGCCCCCGAGCAAACAGGAATCCCCGCTCAATTCTTAGGAAAGTTTCCTAAGAATTGGCCAGATGGTAACCGGGTGGAACGGTGCGTTCAAGGGGTCCGGGACGGCCCGTGAACGCCCGCGATCGGTGGTCTAAGCGGCTGCCTGGGCACATACGGGCGGACGTTCCCGGAAAGAATCTTCACGGCGTCCCGAACCAGCCGGGGAAGTCCAGCCGCCACATGTCTGCGGGGGTGACCTGCCGGAGGTCGTGCTCCAGAGCGCGGACGCGGCCGGCGCCCAGCCGCCGCACCCAGTCGTCCCGGATCCGGTCGAAGATCCGCGCGGACCGGTCCAGGGAGTCCGCGCCCCGCGCCGTCAGCCGGACGATCTTGCGCCGGGCGTCGGACGGGTCGGCGGTGCGCTCGACATAGCCGATCCGCTCCAGCGACTCGACCATCTTGCCCGCGGCCTGCTTGGACACCCCGAGCCGGCGGCCGAGCTCCACGGCCGTCGTGCCGTCCGGGCCGATCGCCTGGAACACGAAGCCGTGCATCGGGCGCAGGTCGGGATGCCCCTGGTCGGCCAGTTCGGCGTGCAGCTCATCGATGATCACCCGGAAGGCGAGGAAGAGCCGCAGCGGCAGCTCGAATCCCGGGGCGTCGCCGTCACTTGACATAGAAGACAACCTCATTGACTATATGGACAACCACATTGTCTAACTTAGGGGATCGGGGCTCATGACGCTCATCCGCGACGCCGAAAGCCGCCGCACCGAGACGCCCAACGGCACCATGACCACCTTCGCGACGCCCACCCAAGGCGGCACGCGGGGCCTCGCCGTCTGGCGCGTCGACATGGCGCCGGGCAAGACCGGCCCGCTGCACGCCTTCGACACCGAGCAGGTCTGGACGTTCCTGGAAGGCGCCGCCACCATCGACCTGGACGGACGCAAGCTGGAGGCGGGCCCCGGCGACACCGTCGTCCTGCCCGCCGACGCGCCGCGCCAGATGACCTCGCGTCCCGACGCCGGATTCACCGCCGTCGTCGCCGCCCACGCGGGCTGCCTCGCCTTCGACCCGGACGCGGTCGTGGACGAGACGAAATGCGAGATCGCGCCCCAGGGCGACGAGCGGCTCATCCCGCCCTGGGCGCGGTGACCCCGGCGCGGTCGAGCCGTCAGGCGCCCAGGTAGGCGAGGACGGCGAGGACCCGCCGGTTGTCGTCCTCGGACTGCGGCAGCCCGAGCTTGCCGAAGATGCTGTTGGTGTGCTTGCTGATCGCCTTCTCGGTGACGAACAGCTTCCCGGCGATCGCCGCGTTCGAGCGGCCCTCGGCCATCAGCCCGAGCACCTCGCGCTCGCGGGGGGTCAGCCGCTGCAGCGGCTCCTCGCGGGCGTGCCGGGTCAGCAGCTGCGCCACCACGTCCGGGTCGAGGGCGGTGCCGCCGTCCGCGACCCGGCGCACCGCCTCCACGAACACCTTGACGTCCGACACCCGGTCCTTCAGCAGGTAGCCGATGCCGCCCCGGCTGTCGGACAGCAGCTCCCGCGCGTACAGCTGCTCCACGTGCTGCGACAGCACCAGCAACGGCAGCCCGGGGATCTCCCGCCGCGCCTCCAGCGCCGCCTTCAGGCCCTCGTCGGTGAACGTCGGCGGGAGCCGCACGTCCACGACCGCCACGTCCGGACGGTGCGTGGTGAGCGCCCGCAACAGCGACGGGCCGTTGTCGACGGCCTCGACGACCTCGAACCCGAACGCCCCGAGCAGGCGGATCAGCCCGTCTCGGAGGAGGGCGAGATCTTCGGCGATGACAACGCGCACGGCAGCTCCATGGTCACGACGGTCGGCCCGCCGGGCGGGCTCGTCACGGCCATCGTCCCATCGAAGGCCGCGAGCCGGCGCTCGATGCCGCGCATGCCGGAGCCCCGCGCGGGGTCGGCGCCGCCCGTCCCGTCGTCCCCGATGATCATAAGCAGCCGGCCGTCCGAGTGCTCGATCTGGAGCCACGCACGCCGTGCGCCCGAGTGCTTCACCACGTTGGCGAGCATCTCCGCCACCGCGAAGTACGCCGCCGACTCGACGGGGGCGTCCGGACGCCCGGGGAGATCGACATGGACGTCCACGGGCAGCGGCAGGGTCAGCGCCAGCGCCCGGACGGCCCCGTCCAGACCCCGCTCGGCCAGGACCGGCGGGTGGATGCCCCGGACCAGGTCGCGCAGCTCGGTCAGGGCCGTCCCGCTGGCGGCGCGGGCCTCGGCGAGCAACTGCCGCGCGGTCTCAGGATCGTGCTTCATCATCTCCTCGGCGAGCCCGATGTTCATGCTCAGCGCGACGAGCCGCGCCTGCGCGCCGTCGTGCAGGTCCCGCTCGATGCGGCGCAGCTCGGCGGCGGACGCGTCGACCGTCTCCGACCGCGTCTCGGTGAGCCGCTGGACGCGCTCGGTCAGGGCGCCCCGCGTCGGCGCCAGCAGCGACCGGCCGAACAGCGCGAGCGCCTTCAGGAACACCGGCCCCAGCGGGACGGACGCCGCCACCATCCCGGCCCCGAGGACGATCGGGCCGACCAAGCCGAGCAGCCCGTAGTCGTCCAGCATCCAGAACGGGCCCCAGCCGAAGGTTCCGAACAGCGCGAACCACGGCGCGACGAGAACGCCCTCCAACCCGTACACCGCCAGACCGCCCGCCAGGATCCCGAGGACGAGCGCGACCGGGATGCTCACGAACGTCCACAGCAGGTCCCGCCACGACGCCGGATCGGCCAGCAGCCACCGCAGGCGCGCGAACGGGCCGAGCCCGCCCGGCGGCTCCGGCCGGTAGGGGACGGCGATCTGCACGCCCGACCACTCGGCCGCCCACACCCGCTGCTGGTTGGCGATCGTGCGGATCGCCTGGAACACGACCGGTGTCAGCACGACCCCCACGCCCAGCGGGATGAACACCAGCGACAACACCGCGAGGATGAACAGCGGCAGGTTCACCGTGAACGCCAGCACGATCTGGACGACCCCGCGGAGGAAACTCGTGTAGACGCGCCGTGCGTACTGTGCGAGCAGCTCGACGACGCGCTGGCGTTCGCTCACCTGGTCCTCCGTGGGCGTTTCCATCCGGTCAATCCGGTTGATTCCGATCCCCTCATTGTGGTCTGCCCCGGTCCAGGGCTCGGTGGTGCTAAGCCCACTCTTACGGGCCCGAGCAGGGGGCCTAGACCTACCCCGCACCTGGCGCAACCACGTGTTCGACGGCGATCGAGCGGTAACAAGACACCGCGGTGACAAGACAACGAGGCCCGTTCCCTGGACAATGCACGCTGACATCCAGGGGAGAAAGCGAATTCAAGCTGTGACAGCGACCACCAGCCAGACGTCCACCGGCCAGCAGGGCACCGAGCCCGCGGTCCGGCCCATCACCCAGCGCATCGCCGAGGAGATCGGTGTCGGCGAGGGACAGGTGCGGGTCGCGGTGGACCTGCTCGACGGCGGGGCGACCGTCCCGTTCATCGCCCGCTACCGCAAGGAGGCGACCGGCACCCTCGACGACGCGCAGCTGCGCGCGCTGGAGGAGCGGCTGCGCTACATGCGCGAGCTGGACGAGCGCCGCGCCGCGATCCTGGAGTCGATCGAGTCGCAGGGCAAGCTCGACGACGCGCTCAAAGCCCAGATCATCGCGGCCGACTCCAAGGCGCGGCTGGAGGACATCTACCTCCCGTACAAGCCGAAGCGGCGCACCAAGGCGCAGATCGCCCGCGAGGCCGGTCTCGAACCGCTCGCCGCCCTGCTGCTGGACGACCCGTCCCACGATCCGCAGGCCGCCGCAGGCGACTACGTGGACGCGGACAAGGGCGTCGCCGACGCGGCCGCCGCGCTGGAGGGCGCGCGGGCCATCCTCGTCGAACGCTTCGCCGAGGACGCCGACCTCATCGGCGCCCTCCGCGAACGCATGTGGAACCGGGGCCGGGTGGTCTCGCGGGTCCGGGACGGCAAGCAGGAGGCGGGCGCGAAGTTCTCCGACTACTTCGAGTTCGCCGAGCCGTTCACGAGGCTGCCCTCGCACCGTGTCCTCGCGCTGTTCCGCGGCGAGAAGGAAGAGGTCCTCGACCTCGACCTGGAGCCCGAAGAGGCACCGGAGGAAGGCGCGCGCAGCTCGTACGAGGTGGAGATCGCGCGCCGGTTCCGGATCACCGACCAGGGCCGTCCGGCCGACAAGTGGCTGTCGGACGCCGTCCGCTGGGCGTGGCGCACCCGCATCCTCGTCCACCTCGGCATCGACATGCGCACCCGGCTCCGGCAGGAGGCGGAGGACGAGGCGGCCCGCGTGTTCGCCGCGAACCTGCGCGACCTGCTGCTCGCCGCGCCGGCCGGGACCCGGGCGACGATGGGCCTGGACCCCGGCCTGCGCACCGGCGTCAAGGTCGCCGTCGTGGACTCCACGGGCAAGGTCGTCGCCACCGACACGATCTACCCCCACGAACCCCGCCGCAAGTGGGACGAGTCGATCGAGACGCTCGCCCGCCTCGCCCGCGAGCACAAGGTCGACCTGGTCTCCATCGGCAACGGCACGGCCTCCCGGGAGACCGACAAGCTCGCCGCCGACCTGATGGCCCGGCACCCCGACCTCAAGCTCACCAAGATCATGGTGTCGGAGGCCGGCGCGTCGGTGTACTCGGCCTCCGAGTACGCCGGACGCGAACTGCCGGGCATGGACGTCTCGCTGCGCGGCGCCGTCTCCATCGCCCGCCGGCTCCAGGACCCGCTCGCCGAACTCGTCAAGATCGACCCGAAGTCGATCGGCGTCGGCCAGTACCAGCACGACATCTCCGAGGTGAAGCTGTCCCGGTCGCTCGACGCCGTCGTCGAGGACTGCGTGAACGCCGTCGGCGTCGACGTCAACACCGCGTCCGCGCCGCTGCTCACCCGCGTGTCGGGCATCGGCGACGGGCTCGCGGAGAACATCGTGGCCCACCGCGACGCCAACGGCCCGTTCCGGACCCGCGGCGGGCTGAAGGACGTCCCGCGGCTCGGCCCGAAGGCGTTCGAGCAGTGCGCGGGCTTCCTGCGCATCCCCGGCGGGGACGACCCGCTCGACGCCTCCAGCGTGCACCCGGAGGCGTACCCGGTCGTCCGCCGGATCCTGGACGCGGCCGGCAACGACATCAAGGCGCTCGTCGGCAACACGGCCGCGCTGCGCTCGCTCAGGCCCGCGGACTTCGTCGACGACACGTTCGGGCTGCCGACCGTCACCGACATCCTCGCCGAACTGGAGAAGCCCGGCCGCGACCCGCGCCCCGCGTTCAAGACCGCCACGTTCAAGGAGGGCGTCGACAAACTCGCCGACCTCGAACCCGGCATGATCCTTGAGGGCGTCGTCACCAACGTCGCCGCGTTCGGCGCCTTCGTGGACGTCGGTGTCCACCAGGACGGGCTCGTCCACATCTCCGCGATGTCCGACAAGTTCGTGTCCGATCCGCGTGATGTCGCCAAGCCCGGCGACATCGTCCGCGTCAAGGTCCTGGACGTCGACCTGCAGCGCAAGCGCATCTCCCTCACGCTCCGGCTGGACGACGAGCCCGGTGGTGGCAAGCAAGGTGGAGACAGGCAGGGCGGTGGCAAGCAGGGCGGTGACAGGCAGAGCCGCGACAGGCAGGCCGGTGACGGGCAGGGCGGCGACAGGCAGGGCGGCCGTGACCAGCAGGGCGGCGGCCGGCGCGGTGAGCAGCGCGACCGGGGCGGCCGCCAGAACCGCGGCGGCGGACGAGGCGGCCAGGGCGGCCAAGGCGCCGGTCAACGCGGAGGCCAGGGCGGAGGCCAAGGCGGCGCACGCGGCGGGCAACGCGGTGGCGGACGCGGCGGCCAGGGAGGCGGCGACGCCCCCGGCGGCGGCGCCATGGCCGACGCCCTCCGCCGCGCGGGCCTCGACAAGGGCCTCCCCGCCAAGGACCGCAAGAACCGCTGAGTTGTGGCGTGTCGCCCTTAACGCGGCCTCAAGGGCGACACGCCGCGACGAACATCGGACGGACGCGCGGGCGGGCGCGCGGGCGGACGCGCGGGCGGGAGCGCGGGTGGGGGGAACCGGTCAGTCGCTGAAGCCGCGCCAGCGTCCGTCGTTGCCCGTCTCCGTAGGGCTCTGCGGGCGGACGGGCCGGCGCGGCGGCCGCGGCTCGGCCCCCGGCCGGTTGTACGGGCCCTGGCCGAGCGGGTCGTGCGCGTACGGGGAACGCTGCGGCGGTACCGGCGGGTGCCGAGTGCCGTCCTCGGCCCACTCCCCGTCCCCGGGGAGCGGCTGGTCCGCATGGCGGAACTGCGGCCCCCCGAGCGCCGGCCCGCCCACCGCGGAACCGCCGAACGGGTCGTTGGCGGAAGCGGCGGCCTCGCCGGAGTCGCGGGGCTCCTCCGCGACGGGCCTGTGCCGGGGGAACTGCAGGACGGCGATCGCGCCCAATGTCAGCGCGCCCAGCCGCATCGCGGAGTACGCCGCGTCCCGCGGCCACGGCTCCTCGTACATGAACGTGCCCATCGCCAGCAGGTAGGTCTTGGCGCTGACCGTCATCACGGTCGCCACGATGGACACCCGGCAGCGCTGGAACGCCATGACCATGATCCCGAACCCGATGGCCGCCGCGATCACCGTCAGATACGGCCACGGCGTCAGCGCGATCCGCAGGCTGGTGGCGTCGGCGTGGTCGCTCCAGCCCTTGATCGCCAGCTCGGCGGTGCCGACCGGGAAGCCCGAGCTGAGCCCGTAGGCGATCCCGGTGACCGGGCGGGCGTGCCGGCCGTCCGGCCGGTAGTCGCCGAGCACCAGGATGAGCACCGGCACCAGCACCGCCGGGGCGACCACCACCGCGATCTTCCACAGCGGCGCGTCCGCCGAGCCGATCGGCTCGTCCCCGCTGAGCGACGCGGTGAGCAGCAGGATCGCCGCGCCGATCAGCACCACGCTCAGCCACTCGCGCGGGGTGAGCCGCTCCCCGAAGAACACCAGCGCGATCAGCAGCAGTGGGACCATGCCGGACATGAAGATCGGCACGGCGGTGGACAGCGGCAGCATGCTCAGGGCGAGGATCTGCAGGCCGAGGCCGCCGAGCACGAACGCGAGCGCGATCAGGAAGATCCAGTTGCTCACGATCGTCCAGATCATGTGCAGGATGCGATTGCCCCGGAGCGGGGCCATCCGGTCCGCCGCCAGTTTGAAGACGGCGAACCCGAGGTAGTAGAGACCGGTCGCACTGAAGGCCGCAGCTATCCCGTTCATCCCGGACGAGTATGGGGGTTCCGATGGGTTATGTCACTGCCCGTGCGGGATCGTTGACGCGGATTCGCCGGTCTTGTGGGCGTCCGATGTCCGCACACGGCGCCGCTACCCCATAGACTTGGCCGCGCGAAGGCGCGGAGCCGTATTCGGCGTGCCCGCGCCGCTGAGAGACTGACCGGCTGAGTGACGACGCAGACGGACCGGGTATCGGGCCCGTAGGCGTGCAGGCCGAGGGCTCGCAGGCAACAAGCTCGAAGGCAAGAAGAAGTACGCGTCGAACGCCGCGGCCGAGACAGCGCCCGATCAAGGAGACCTACCCCAGTGAAGACCGATGTCGAGGAGCTGACCCCCACGCGGGTCAAGCTCACCGTCGAGGTTCCGTTCGACGAGCTCAAGCCGAACCTCGACAAGGCGTACAAGGAGATCTCGCAGCAGGTGCGGATCAAGGGCTTCCGGCCCGGCAAGGTTCCCGCCCCGCTGATCGACAAGTACGTCGGCCGGGGTGCGGTCCTGCAGGAGGCGGTCAACGACGCGCTTCCCGAGCTGTACGGCCGCGCCGTCGAGGAGTCCGAGATCTTCGTGCTCGGACAGCCCGAGGTCGAGGTGACCGAGCTGGAGGACGGCACCCAGTTCGCGTTCACCGCCGAGGTCGACATCCGGCCGAAGTTCGAGGTGCCCGACTACGACGGCCTCGAGGTCGTGGTGGACGACGCCGAGGTCACCGACGAGCAGGTCGACGAGACGATCGACAACCTGCGCGAGCGGTTCGCGTCCCTCACCAACGCCGAGCGGGCCGTCGAGGAGGGCGACTTCGCCACCGTCGACCTGGTCGCGCGGATCGACGGCGAGGAGATCGAGGACGCCTCCACCAGCGGCTACTCCTACGAGGTCGGCAGCAAGTCGGCCGTCGAGGGCCTGGACGAGGCGCTCATCGGCCTGGCCGCCGGCGAGGACAAGACGTTCACCGGCACCCTGGCCGGCGGTGAGCACGCCGGCGAGGAGGCCGAGATCACCGTCACCGTGCAGGGCGTCAAGGTGAAGAACCTGCCCGACCTGGACGACGAGTTCGCCCAGCTCGCCAGCGAGTTCGACACCATCGGCGAGCTCCGCGACGACGTCCGCTCGCGGCTCGGCCGGCAGGTGAAGATGCAGCAGCTGTCCGATGCGCGCGACAAGGCCCTCGAAGCGCTGCTGGAGAAGGTCGAGATCCCGCTCCCCGACAAGGTCGTGGAGGAGGAGATCGGCCGCCGCAACCAGCAGCTGGAGCAGCAGCTGCAGATGGCGGGCATGACCAAGGACGACTACCTCTCCGGCGAGGAGAAGACCGCGGAGGAGTTCGACACCGAGGTCGCCGACGCGGCCCGGCTCGCGGTCAAGGGCGGGTTCGTGCTCGACCAGCTCGCCGTCCAGGAGGAGCTGAACGTCGAGAACGAGGAGCTCAGCGAGTACGTCGTCACGCAGGCGATGCAGATGGGCGTGCAGCCGCAGCAGCTCGCCGAGTACCTCACCCAGAACAACCAGCTCCCGGCCATCGTCTCGGAGGTGCTGCGCAGCAAGGCGCTGAACCTCGTCGTCGAGCACGTCACCGTCAAGGACGAGTCCGGCAACGAGATCGACGTCGAGGCCGTGCAGCGTGAGCTGAACGGCGAGACGGGCGAGACCGTCCAGGCCGAGGACGCCGACGGCGCCCAGGACACCGACGGCACCGAGGACGCCGAGACCGCCGGGGACGCCGGGGAGGAGCCCGCGCAGACGGCTGAGGACTCCGCAGCGGAGGCCCCGGCCGCCGACGCGAAGGACGCGCAGGACAAGGACTCCTAGGTCGTCCTGGACGTTCTCTGAGCATCGGGCACGCGCCCCGCATCCGGTCACCGGGTGCGGGGCGTCTGCTTTGGGGGCGGCTGCTCGGAGGAGTGCGAGCCAAGGGGGCGGAGCGGTGTGAAACGGGTGTGGGAGACGTCCCCGGGGGGATGTCGCCTTCATGAAGATCGCCGGGAGTGTCGGGAGGCATCCGGTGCCGCGCGGGTACGCCCCTGGCGAAAAGGCGGCCCCCCGGGCTTAAGCAAGCCCGTACGCGCGTTAATGTCCAATCATCCGAACCGATTAAAAAGGACCGGAGGAACACCGGTGAGCATGCCTCCGACTTTCGACGAGTCGTCGCGGATCCAGGCGCGGGTCGCCGAGGCGCCCCTGTCGCCTCTGGGCGACCAGCTGTTCCAACGGCTGCTGCGCGAGCGGATCGTCTTCCTCGGCCAGCAGGTCGACGACGACATCGCCAACCGCATCTGCGCCGAGCTCCTGCTGCTGTCGGCCGAGGACGGCCGCCGCGACATCACTCTCTACATCAACTCGCCCGGCGGCTCCGTCACCGCCGGCATGGCGATCTACGACATCATGAAGTACGTCCCGAACGACATCGTCACGGTGGGCATGGGCCTGGCCGCGTCGATGGGCCAGTTCCTGCTGTGCGCCGGGACCACGGGCAAGCGCTACGCCCTGCCGCACGCGCGCATCATGATGCACCAGCCGTCCGGCGGCATCGGCGGCACGGCCTCCGACATCAAGATCCAGGCAGAGCAGATGCTCTACGTCAAGAAGACGCTCGCCGAGAAGATCGCCGAACACACCGGCCAGTCGCTCGAGCAGATCGAGCGCGACTCCGACCGCGACCGCTGGTTCACCGCCGACGAGGCCAAGGACTACGGGCTGGTGGACCACGTGGTTCTCAGCGCCACCCAGGTGCCCTCCGAAGGCACCGTCTCCTGACGACCTGTTCACTTATCGGAGGCACACAGTGAGCGACCACATCCGACCCGGCTTCAGCGATCCGGTCCGGCCCGGCGTCCAGGCGGGCGGCTCCCCGGCGCCGGCGCAGAGCCGCTACATCATTCCGTCGTTCGTCGAGCGCACCACGTACGGGGTCAAGGAGATGAACCCGTACAACAAGCTGTTCGAGGAGCGCATCATCTTCCTCGGCGTGCAGATCGACGACGCGTCGGCCAACGACGTGATGGCCCAGCTGATCACGCTGGAGTCGATCGACCCCGACCGCGACATCAGCATCTACATCAACTCGCCCGGCGGCTCGTTCACCGCCATGACGGCGATCTACGACACGATGCAGTTCGTCAAGCCCGACATCCAGACCGTCTGCATCGGCCAGGCCGCCTCGGCCGCGGCGGTGCTGCTCGCGGCGGGGACGCCGGGCAAGCGGGCCGCGCTGCCCAACTCGCGGATACTGATCCACCAGCCCGCGACCGAGGGCACCTACGGCCAGTCCAGCGACATAGAGATCCAGGCGCGCGAGATCATGCGGATCCGCGAGCTGCTGGAGAGCATTCTGGCCGAGCACAGCGGCAGGAGCATCGACGAGGTGCGCCGCGACATCGAACGCGACAAGATCCTCACGGCGGACGAGGCGAAGGACTACGGTCTCATCGACGATGTCTTCGCCAGCAGGAAGCGCAAGGCCGAGGTAGTGTCGTCCTGAGACGACACGAGGACGCGGAGGTCCCCGAGCCCGGCCGCCACACTTCCGGGCGAGGGGCTTTCCAAGTCCGTTGGAGGCGGTAACGTCGAGTCCAACGTCGAGAGCCTTCGGGACGCAACCGAGCTGCGCCGCATCCTCCAGGGCGGGCGGCCCCACGAAAAGGAGACAGTTGGGTGGCACGCATCGGCGACGGTGGTGATCTGCTGAAATGCTCGTTCTGCGGGAAGAGCCAGAAGCAGGTCAAAAAGCTCATCGCGGGTCCGGGCGTGTACATCTGCGACGAGTGCATCGATCTCTGTAACGAGATCATCGAGGAGGAGCTCTCCGAGACCTCCGACCTCAAGTGGGACAACCTGCCCAAACCGCGGGAGATCTACGAGTTCCTGGACTCCTACGTCATCGGGCAGGACACGGCGAAGAAGGCGCTGTCCGTCGCCGTGTACAACCACTACAAGCGGATCCAGTCGGGTGACACCGGCAGGGACGACCCGGTCGAGCTGGGCAAGTCCAACATATTGCTGCTGGGCCCCACCGGATCGGGCAAGACGCTGCTCGCGCAGACGCTCGCCAAACTCCTCAACGTCCCGTTCGCCATCGCGGACGCCACGGCGCTGACGGAGGCCGGATACGTCGGGGAGGACGTCGAGAACATCCTCCTCAAGCTGATCCAGGCGGCCGACTACGACGTCAAGAAGGCCGAGACCGGGATCATCTACATCGACGAAGTCGACAAGATCGCCCGTAAGAGCGAGAACCCCTCGATCACGCGGGACGTCTCGGGCGAGGGCGTCCAGCAGGCTCTGCTGAAGATCCTCGAGGGCACCACCGCGAGCGTCCCGCCGCAGGGCGGCCGCAAGCACCCCCACCAGGAGTTCATCCAGATCGACACCACGAACGTGCTGTTCATCTGCGGCGGCGCGTTCGCCGGCCTGGAGAAGATCGTCGAGTCCCGGGTCGGCAAGCAGGGCATGGGCTTCGGCGCTCAGATCCGCTCCAAGTCCGACTTCGAGGAGTCGTCGGCCGTGTTCGGCGAGGTGATGCCCGAGGACCTGCTGAAGTTCGGGTTGATCCCCGAGTTCATCGGCCGGCTCCCGGTGATCACCTCGGTGCACAACCTGGACCGCGAGGCCCTGATCAACATCCTCACCGAGCCGAAGAACGCGCTGGTGCGCCAGTACCACCGCCTCTTCGAACTCGACGGCGTCGACCTGGAGTTCACCGACGACGCGCTGGAGGCGATCGCCGACCAGGCGATCCTGCGCGGTACCGGCGCGCGCGGCCTGCGCGCCATCATGGAGGAAGTGCTCCTGTCGGTGATGTACGAGGTGCCGAGCCGGCAGGACGTCGCCCGCGTCGTCATCACCCGCGAGGCCGTCCTGGAGCACGTCAACCCGACCCTCGTCCCCCGGGACCGCCCCAAGCGCGAACCGAGGGAGAAGAGCGCCTGAACAGAACACCCGAACGCCCCCGGCCGCGGGGGCGTTCGCGTGTTCCAGGCCACGCGTCTGCGGGCCGTCAAAGACTTTGCAGCGGCGCCTCGGCCATGCACGCGAGCGCGGTGGGCCGTACCGCGATCAGCGCGCGGTTTCGCCGAGGCCGGCCTCGCGGGCGAGGACGATGGCCTGCGCGCGGTCCGCGACGTGCAGCTTCATGAAGATGTTCGACACGTGGTTGCGGACGGTCTTCTGGCTGAGGAACAGCGTCCCGGCGATCTCGGCGTTGCTGCGGCCCTGCGCGATCAGTTCGAGGACCTCCCGCTCGCGCTCGGTCAGCTCCGGGAACGCGGCCCGCCGCGGGTCGGGCATGTCGGTGAAGTAGGTCAGCACACGGCGGGCGATCTCGGGCCCGTAGATGGCCTCACCCGCCGCGACGGCCCGCACGGCGCGGGCGATCTCCTCGGCGCCCGACTCCTTCAGCAGGTAGCCGCGGGCGCCGGCGCGCATCGCCGCGAAGACCGAGTCGTCGTCCCGGAACATCGTCAGGACCAGCACGCCGATGCGCGGACTGGTCCGGGTGATCGTGCGGGTGGCCTCGATGCCGTTGCCGCCCGGCATGTGGAGGTCCATCACGACGACGTCCGGCTGCAGTTCGGCGGCGAGCCGCACCGCCTCCGGCCCGTTCTCGGCCTCGCCGACGACCTCCACGCCCAGCGCGTGCAGCAGCCCCTTCAGGCCCTGCCTGAACACCGGGTGGTCGTCGGTGATGAGGACCCGGATGTTCTCGGTCATCTACGCCCGCCTCTTCCCGGTCGAAGGACGATGATACCCGGCGGCGGTCTCCGCGGCGGCGAGCGGCAGGCGGACCGAGACGACGGTCCCGCCGCCGTTGCGGGACGTGATCGTGCAGCTGCCGCCGAGCTCGGCGGCCCATTCCTTCATCGCGGCCATCCCGCGCCGGGACCTCGGCTGGCCGCCGTTGCGGGCCAGGTCGGGCAGGCCCGGCCCGGTGTCGGCGACCACGAGCCGGAAATCGGCGTCGCGGGACAGCCGGACCGTCGCGGTGCTCCCGGGCGCGTGCAGCCGGACGTTCGTCAGCGCCTCCTGGACGATCCGGTACGCCGCCACCTCCACCGCCGCGGGCAGTTCCAGATGCTCGCCGTCGAACCGCACGTCCACCCGTTCGCAGCAGCCCTCGGCGAACGACTCGATGGCGGCCACGAGCCCGAGGTCGTCCAGGGCGGGCGGGCGCAGCCCGTGCGCGAGGTCGCGGATCTCCCCGACGGCCGTCGCCAGCCGGTCCCGGACGTCCGACAGCAGCGGTTCCATCCGCTCCGGCTCGCCGGCGAGCGTGATGCGCGCCGCGTCCAGCGACATCGCGAGGCTGGCCAGCGTCGGCCCGAGCCCGTCGTGCAGGTCGTGCCGCAGCCGCCGCCGTTCCTCCTCGCGGCTGGCGAGGATCCGCTCCCGCGAGCGCTGCAGGTCGGCGGTGAGGCGGCGGAGGTGAGGGATGGTCGCGGCACGTGCCGCCACGGCCCCCGCGGTGAACGCGCCGGCCAGCACGGCGGCGCGTGCCAGTACCGCTCGCATCCCGTCCCTCTCCTTCCGCCCCGCCGTCGCGGGCGTTCACCATCACCCTTTCCGGCGGGGCGACCCGGTGTCAGGGGACCTGTGTCCCGACCCTCACGGGAAAACGCTCTCAGGGAGCGGGCCGCCGCGCGAACACGCGTCCGGCGCCTCCGTTCGGGTCAGTCCTCCACGTCCGCGCGGAGCCGGCGCGTGATCTCCGCGACCTCGTCCCTGGCATAGGTGGTCGTGGGCGTCAGAGCACCCGGCTCCGGGGCCGGCGCGACCCAGCCGACGCTGCCGGCCGTCGACCACACGCACAGGGCGGTTTCGCGGATCTTGGGGTCCGCCAGGCTGGGAGGCGGATTGTAGATCGTCGAGCAGGCCATCTGCCCGTCGGCGCCGTTCGTGCCGGCGATCGTCGTCAGCGTGAAGACGGCGGCGGCCCCCCATCTGTCGTCCATCGTCTTGGTGAGGTTGGTTCTGAGCTTGTCGGGCTCGAACGAGCCGGTCCCCCCGACGAACAGATAGCGCTCGGCGCCGGAGCCGTATACGCCGATCCTCGGATTCCCGCGGGGACCGAAGCCCGACGCGATCCCGATGGCCTTCAGGGCGTCGATCTGCTCGGCGAACGCGCCGCCCTGGACGTCCTCGCGATCCATGCCGCCGGCCCGGGAGGGGGTGGTGATCGTGTGCTCCTTCTCGGCGTTCAGCAGGATGACCGCGCCGACGCCGATCGCGATGAGCACGGCGAGACCCGCGGCGGCCAGCCCGATGACCAGCCCCCCGGACGACCGCCGGGCGGGCGGGTAGGGCGTGCCCGGGCCGGGCGGGGCGCCGTGGGGGACGCCGCTCGGGGGCATGCCGCCCGGGGGAGGAGGGGGATTCCAACCGCTCATGTCGACTCCTTCGACGAGGCCGGGCGAGCGGTTGGGAGCAGGATGCCCGCCGCTGGGGTTTCCGTTCAATGGACGCACCGCCGGCACCCCGCGTTCCGGCGTTACTCCTAAAATAGGACGGGCATGGGGCCGGGGCGGGGAGTTCTGGTGTTCCGGTCCCCGTAGAATCGTCAGCCGTGACACAGCCCAGCACTGAGCGCGGCCAGGGGGCCGCCGCGGACGTCGACCTGCCCACCCAGTACCGACCGGCC
The DNA here is from genome assembly GCF_040650055.1 of Spirillospora sp. NPDC048819. NCBI lineage: Bacteria > Bacillati > Actinomycetota > Actinomycetes > Streptosporangiales > Thermomonosporaceae > Spirillospora > Spirillospora sp. NPDC048819. The sequence continues at coordinate 26,413 of NZ_JBEZGN010000045.1, forward strand.
GATGTCGAGGGCCGGCTCTACGAGCGGTGGGTATCGGAGGGGCTGTTCACCGCGGACCCGGGGCGCGCCCCCGACCGGCCCCCGTTCTCGATCGTGATCCCGCCGCCGAACGTCACCGGCTCGCTGCACATGGGGCACGCGCTCGACCACTCGATCCAGGACGCCCTCGTCCGGTGGCACCGGATGCGCGGCCACGAGACCCTGTGGCTCCCGGGCATGGACCACGCCGGCATCGCCACCCAGAACGTCGTGGAGCGCGAGCTGGCCAAGGAGGGCGTGTCGCGGCACGACCTCGGGCGCGAGGCGTTCATCGAGCGGGTGTGGGAGTGGAAGACGGAGTCCGGCGGCCGGATCCTCGGCCAGATGCGCCGGCTCGGCGACGGCGTCGACTGGACGCGCGAGGCGTTCACGATGGACGACGACCGTGCCACCGCCGTCCGGACGATCTTCAAGCGGCTGTTCGACGACGGGCTGATCTACCGGGCCGAGCGCATCATCAACTGGTGCCCGCGCTGCCTGACGGCCCTGTCCGACATCGAGGTCGAGCACGAGGACGTCGACGGCGAGCTGGTGTCGATCCGGTACGGCTCCGGCGAGGACGCGATCGTCGTCGCGACCACGCGGGCGGAGACGATGCTCGGCGACACCGCCGTGGCCGTCCACCCCGGGGACGCCCGGTACGCGCACCTGATCGGCCGGGAGATCGAGCTCCCGCTGACCGGCCGCCGCATCCCCGTCGTGGCCGACGAGCACGTCGATCCCGAGTTCGGGACGGGCGCGGTGAAGGTGACCCCGGCGCACGACCCGAACGACTTCGAGATCGGCCGCCGGCACGCGCTGCCGTCCCTGTCGGTCATGGACGAGCGCGGCGTCGTGACCGCGTCCGGCCCGTTCGAGGGGCTCGACCGGTTCGAGGCGCGCCCGGCGGTCGTGGCGGCGCTGCGCGAGCAGGGCCGGATCGTCAAGGAGGTCCGCCCCTACGCGCACTCGGTCGGGCACTGCCAGCGCTGCGCCACGGTCGTCGAGCCGCGCGTGTCGCTGCAGTGGTTCGTGAAGGTCGAGTCGCTGGCGCGGGCCGCCGGCGACGCCGTCCGGGACGGCCGCGTCACGATCCACCCGCCGGAGATGGCGGCCCGCTACTTCGAGTGGGTCGACAACATGCACGACTGGTGCATCAGCCGGCAACTGTGGTGGGGGCACCGCATCCCCGTCTGGTACGGGCCCGGCGGCGAGGTCGTCTGCCCGGGCCCCGGCGAGGAGCCGCCCGCCGGCTGGACGCAGGACACCGACGTCCTCGACACCTGGTTCTCCTCGGCGCTGTGGCCGTTCTCCACCCTGGGCTGGCCCGACGAGACGGCGGATCTGAAGCGGTTCTATCCGACGTCGGTGCTGGTCACCGGGTACGACATCCTGTTCTTCTGGGTCGCCCGGATGATGATGTTCGGGCTGTACGCGATGGACGGCGTCCAGCCGTTCGACACCATCGCCCTGCACGGGATGGTCCGCGACCAGTTCGGCAAGAAGATGTCCAAGTCGTTCGGGAACGTCATCGACCCGCTCGACTGGATCGACGAGTACGGCGCCGACGCCACCCGCTTCACGCTGCTGCGCGGCGCGAACCCCGGCGGGGACGTCCCGGTGGCCGAGCAGTGGGCGCAGGGTTCGCGCAACTTCTGCAACAAGCTGTGGAACGCGACGCGGTTCGCGCTCATCAACGGCGCGCACGTCCGCGGGGACATGCCCGCACAGGTGTCGACCGTGGACGCCTGGATCCTGTCGCGGCTCCAGTCCGTCATCGCCGAGGTGGACGCGTACCTGGAGGGCTACGACTTCGCCAAGGCGTGCGAGACGCTCTACCACTTCGCGTGGGACGAGGTCTGCGACTGGTACGTGGAGCTGGCGAAGGTCCAGCTGGCCGACGAACGGGCCGAGGGCACGCGCCGTGTCCTGGGCGAGGTCCTCGACAAGCTCCTGCGGCTTCTGCACCCGGTGATCCCGTTCGTCACCGAAGAGCTGTGGATCTCCCTGACGGGTGCCGGCACCGTCGTCACCGCGCCGTGGCCGGCCGCCGAGCCGGCCCGCGCCGACCGGGCGGCCGAGGCCGTCGTCGAGTCGCTGCAGCGCCTGGTCACCGAGGTCCGCCGGTTCCGCGCCGACCAGGGCCTCAAGCCGGGCCAGAAGGTCGCCGCGACGCTGGAGTGGGGCGCCTCGCCGCTGTCCGCGCACGAGGAGGGCGTCCGCTCGCTGCTGCGCCTGACGGAGCCGGGCGGCGGTTTCTCCGCCACCGCGTCCCTGCCGGCCGAGGGCGTCACCGTCCGGCTCGACACCGCCGGGGTCATCGATGTGGCCGCGGAGCGCAAGCGGCTGGAGAAGGATCTCGCCGCCGCCCGCAAGGAGGTCGAGCAGGCGTCCCGCAAGCTCGGCAACGAGGCGTTCATGGCGAAGGCGCCCGAGGCCGTCGTCGCCAAGAACCGGGAGCGTCTCGCGCAGGCCGAGGCCGACATCAGCCGGCTGGAGTCGCAGCTGACCGCCCTTCCGGCGGGCTGACAGGGGAGCTGACCCGGCGAACGGTCGGCGTGCCCCGTCCGTCGCGGTTACGATCCGGGGTGTGCCCCCGGGGCTTGCCGGCAGCCGAACGATCAGGAGCGCAATGGCCGAATCACCCCCTCGGTCCGACACGCAGGACTCCGCGTCCGGCGATGACCTGAACCCACCCCAGGTCGTCGAGGACGGGGACGTACCCCGGCGGGCCCGCGGCGCGCCGGAACCCTGGGGCGGCTCACGTCCGTGGTGGTCGGCGGACTCCGGCGACGGCACGGGCCCGCACCCGATGCCGGGGCCCGCGAACAGGTCGGGAGCGCATCCGATACCCGGCGGGACGGGGCCCCACGGTGTCCTGCGCGACGGCACCGGCCCGCAGGTCGTGATCTCGGACGGCACGGGCGGCCACCCCGTCGTCACGGGCGGGTCCGGCGCGCATCCGGTGATGCCCGGCGGGTCCGGCGCGCATCCGATCATCCCCGGCGGGACGGGCCCGCTGCCGGCGGTTCCCGGCCAGGCCCGGCCGCCGGGTGCGCCGGCTACCGCCGGGAGACGGCGGATTCCCAGGTTCCTGCTGGTCACGGGAGCCGCCACGGTCGCGGCCGGTGTCCTGATGGTGGGCGTGCTGGCGTTCCGGATGGACGGCGGCGGCACCGGCGGGGGCGGCAAGAAGGACGCCCGCACCACCGGCGTCCCGGCGTCCGGCAAGGTGATCGTCGCGGGCGCGGTGGCCGGCGGGCTGCGCAAGGACGCCCTGACCGCGCCCCAGGCGAGCGCCGCGTACCCGTTCGTCGCGGCGGCGGTCCAGGCGGCCGGGGTCCCGGTCGCGAAGGGCGGCCGGGGCGTCTACGGCGAGGAGACCGCCGGGCCGGTCAACGTCCTGTTCATGGGCGGGACGGGCCCCGTCGGCAACCCCGAGACGTTCCTGCAGAAGGTGCAGCCCACGACGTTCATCGCCGGGCAGGACGCCGACCCGGGCCGCAAGGGCGGGAAGGCCGTGTGCGGGACGTTCGCCGTCCTCGCCGACACCCACACGTTCTGCGCGTGGGCGACGCGGGACTCCTTCGGGATCGTCGCCTCCAACCGTCCCACGCTGAGCCCGCAGTTCCCGCTGATGGCCGACGTCATGCGCCGGATCAGGAACGACGTCGAGAAGCCGCGGTGAGGAAGAGCCGTTCGGTGTCGGCGCCCACCACCCCGAGGACGAGCCCGGTGAAGTAGCCGGTGCCGAGGACGGCCACGCGGTGCCCGAGCGTGGCGAGGGACTCGGGCGTGATGGCGTCGGCGCCGACGACGTCCCACGCGGACGGCAGCGGGCGGGTGAAGTGCAGGTGCGGCAGCGGCAGCCGGACGAACGTCACGGGCAGCCCGCCGAGTTCGGCGACGGCCCCGTCCAGGTCCTTGTGGTCGGGGAGGCAGACGACGGCGTGGTCGATCGTCCCCCAGGCGCACCGCGCGGCCGCGAGGGCGGCGGCGACGCCCGTCCGGTCGACGGCGGAGTCGATGAGCAGCCTGGTCGCCGAGCCGGGCACGTTGTGCCAGGAGAGCCGCCCCGGCAGGACGACCGAGGACAGCACGTCCCGGAGCGGCCCCGCCGGGGGCTCGGCCACTCCCGGGAGCCGCCGGGCCGCGGCGACGCCCAGTTCGGCGTTGCCGCGCCCCAGCCCGGCGGGCAGCAGCTCCGCCGGGAGCCCGCTGCCGCCGGGTTCCACCCGTTCCACGGCCCCGAGCGCCTCGGTGACCTCGGGGGACTGCGGCGCCGACAGGACCACCGTCTCCGGGCCCGCCACGCCGCGCTTCTCCTCGGCGATCTGCGCCGGGGTGTCGCCGAGCACGCCGGCGTGCTCGCGGAAGACGGGCGTGATCGCGGCGACGGCCGGCGGGAAGAGGGCGGCCTCGTCCGACCGCCCGCCCATCCCCGCCTCCAGGACGATCGCGTCCGCGCCGGTGCGCCGCGCGTGCAGGACGCCCGCGAGGGTGAACAGCCCGGACGGCGACAGATAGCCGTCCGAGGGCGGCGGGAGCGTGGCGACGGCCTCGTCGAGCGCGTCCGCGAGGGAGGCCAGTTCCGCTTCGGTGACGGCGCGGCCGTCCACCCGGATCCGGTCGCGGTCGGTGCGCAGGCCGGGGCTCGTGACGGTGCAGACACGAAGGCCGGCGGCCGCGAGGAAGGCCGACGCGTAGAGCGCCGCGGTCCCCTTCCCCTTGGATCCGACGACGGTCAGAACGGGCGCGTCCGGCGCGAGGACGTGCAGGGCGCTCGCCAGGGCGCGGGCCCGTCCGATGTCGCGGGTCTCGCCAGGGGCGCGACCGTCCCATTCCCGGAAGAACACGTCCATGTCTCCAGTGTGGGCCCGGACGGGACCACCGGCACCGCCGAGTAGGCTCTGTGACCGTGAGTCAGCCATCCCAGCCGTCCGGATATCAGCGCGCAGTCGGCGCGATCATGGCCCGCGGGGTCGAGTGGGAGATCGATCCCACCCTCGACCGGATCCGGGACCTGGTCGACGTCCTGGGCGAGCCGCACCGCGCCTATCCGGTGATCCACATCGCCGGGACCAACGGAAAGACCAGCACCGCACGGCTCGTCGAGTCGCTGCTGCGCGAGCGCGGGCTGCGCACCGGGCTGTTCACCTCCCCGGAGATGAACACGCTGCGGGAGCGGATCGCGATCGACGGGGAGCCGCTCAGCGAGGAGCGGTTCACCGAGGCGTTCGAGGACGTGCTGCCGTTCGTCCAGCTGGTCGACGGCAAGCACCAGGCGGGCCTGTCGTTCTTCGAGGTCCTCACCGGCATGGCGTTCGCGGCGTTCGCGGACGCGCCGGTCGACGTGGCGGTGGTCGAGGCCGGCATGGGCGGCGTGTGGGACGCCACGAACGTGGCGGACGGCGCCGTCGCGGTGATCACCCCGATCGGGCTGGACCACACCCGCTACCTGGGCGACACGCTGGAGGAGATCGCCGGGGAGAAGGCGGGGATCATCAAGCCGGAGTCGGTCGCGGTGCTGGCGCAGCAGCCGGTCGAGGCGGCCGAGGTGCTGCTGCGGCGGGTCGTGGAGGTCGGCGCCGCGGCGGCGCGCGAGGGCGTCGAGTACGGGGTGCTCGACAGGGACGTCGCCGTGGGCGGCCAGATGCTCGGCCTGCGCGGCCTGCACGGCGTCTACGACGAGATCTTCCTTCCGCTGTTCGGCGACCATCAGGCGAGCAACGCCGCGACGGCGCTCGCCGCCGTCGAGGCGTTCGCGAGCGGCGCGCCGACCAGGGGAGAGGCGAACCTGGAGGCCGCGACCCGCATCGCGGCGGGCGAGTCTTACATCGGCGGCGAGGAGGGGCAGCTCGACCCGGCGCTGGTGCGCAGCGGCTTCGCCAAGTCGGCGTCCCCGGGACGCCTCGAAGTGGCCCGCACCGGCCCGACCGTCCTGCTGGATTCGACGCACAACCCGGCGGGGATGGCCGCGACCGTCGCCACGATCACCGAGTCGTTCGGTTTCACCCGGCTCGCGGGAGTCCTCGCCATCGCCGCGGACAAGGACGTCGCCGGCGTCCTCGACCAGCTCGAACCCGTCCTGGCCGAGCTGGTGGTGACCCGAAACTCCTCGCCGCGCTCGATGCCGCCCGAGGAACTGGCCGAGCTGGCCGGGAGCGTCTTCGGCCCCGAGCGGGTCCATCTCGAGCCCCGCCTGGACGACGCGATCGACCGGGCGATCGGCCTCGCCGAGGAGACCGGCGAGTACCGGGGCGCCGGCGTCCTGATCACCGGCTCGGTGGTCACCGCCGGGGACGCCAGGACGCTGCTGCGCGTCGCGGAGGGACGGTGACCGGCATGAGCTCGGCGAAGGCGGCGAACCCGGCGCGGAGGCTGTTCGCCGCGATCCTGGCCTGCGAGGCCATCGTCATCGCGCTCGCGATCCCGGTGGCGGTGACCGTGCTGGACGTGGACGGCGGCACCGCCGGGGCGGTGTGCGGCGGGCTGGCCGTCGCCTGCCTGGTGATGGCGGGCCTGCTGCGCTTTCCCTGGGCGGTCGCGGCCGGAAGCGTCCTGCAGGTGCTGATCATCGCGACCGGGTTCATGGTGCCGGCCATGTTCTTCCTCGGCGTCGTCTTCGGGGCGCTTTGGGCGACGGCCATTTGGATGGGACGCAAGGCGGCGGCGGTTCAGGCACGCTAAATTCGCGGGGAAACGGCAAGCCTTCCATCCGCCGATCCGGCAATTCGAGCGAGTGCGTTAATTCCGACATTATTCCCTTTTGGGAAATGTGCGTCCGGTGGATGGCCTCGACTCTGCGAAGGAGCAGGCCGTGTCCCCGCACGCACACGACCACCGGCCCGCGGCCCTCGGCACCCTGCTGCTGACGTTCACCGCGCTGCCCGCCGCCGTCCTGACGGTGCCCGACGCCGCCTTCCACGTCGTCCCCGCCGCGGCGAGCGCCCTCGAACTCGGCGACGCCGAGATCGCCGGCCTACTGCGCGCCACCGGGCTCACCCTGACCGCGCTCCTGCTCGCGGTGCCGCTCGCCGCCGTGGCCGCGCGCCGGTTCCGCGCGTGGGCCGTCCTCATCGCCGGCCTGGCCGTCCTGCTGGCCGGACTGGCCGCCGTCCGGTTCGTCGACTCGGTGCCCCTTGTCGCGGCGGTCCGCACCGCGCAGGGCCTGGGCGCGGGCATCGTGGTCCCCGCCTCTCTCGTCCTGGTGTGGGAGCGCGGGGGCCGGGTCCTGGCGGCCGCCTGGGCGGGCGCCCTCGCGGGCACGCTGATCCTCGCCATGCCGCTCGCGCTGGAGGCCGTCCCGATGCCCGCCGAGGGTACGGCCGTCCCCGACTGGCGGGTCGCGCTCGCGCCCGTCCCGTGGCCCGCCGCTGCCGCCGCCGTCGCCGCACCGGCCTACCTGCTCCTTCGCCGGCGCGTCCCGTGGACGCTGACCGCCGCCCGGCGCGCCGAACGCGCCCAGTTGCTCCTCCCGTTCGTCCCGGCCGCGGGCTTCGCGTTCCTCGCCGTCGTCGCCGCGCAGGACTGGTCGCCCGGCGCCCGGCTCGTCGTGGCGGGGCTCGCGCTGCCCGCCCTGCTCGGCCTCGCCCTCGCCGGCGGCCGGGACGCCACGGCCGGCAGCCCGTTCGGCTGCGCGATCGTCATGATCGCCGTCGGGCTGCTCTGCCACCCGGTCGCCGGGCCGCTCGCGGGGCTCGCCTCGGTCACCGCCCACGCGCGCGAGGACGCCGCGGGCGTGCCGCTGCTCCCGGCCGCCGCGGCCGCCGTTGCCGCGCTCGCCGGCGCGCTCGCCTCGACCCGCCTGCGTGCGCGCCTCGCCGTCCCGGCCGGGTACTGCCTGATGACCGCGGGCGTGCTGCTCGGCCTCGCCGCCCCCCCGCACGACCCCTGGGCGCCGCTCCTGCCGCTCGCTCCGCTCGGCGCCGGCGCCGGGCTGGCCCTCGCCGCCTCCCTGCGGGACGCGGGCGTCGGCGCCGCGCTCTTCGGCCTGTCGCTGTGCTTCCCGGCGCTGCTGACCGGGCAGCTGCTCGTCCTGTCACTGCAGGCGTCCCGGCTGGAACGGCTGCGGCCGGCGACCGGGGCGCAGCAGGCCGCCGCGCTGCTCGACGCCTACCACGTCTGGCTCCTGATCGCCGCGGCCGCCGCCGCCCTGCTCGCCGCCGCCACCGCACGCGTGAGCGCGCGGTGCGCCGGCACGACGACTGCGACGCGCACCGGAAAGGCGGCCGCAACGCCGCGAGCCGGGTAGGATTCGCGCGCTGCACCTTCCGAATTCTTCGAGGAGAACCACCCGTGTCCGAGCGCACTCTCGTCCTTGTCAAGCCCGACGGCGTCCGCCGCGGCGTCATCGGTGAGGTCATCTCCCGCATCGAGCGCAAGGGCCTGGCGCTCGTCGCGCTGGAACTCCGCACCCTGACCCGCGAGACGGCCGAGACCCACTACGAGGAGCACGCCGAAAAGCCGTTCTTCGGCGATCTGGTCGAGTTCATCACCGGCGGCCCCCTCGTCGCCATGGTCGTCGAGGGCCCGCGCGCCATCGAGGCGTTCCGGTCCCTGGCCGGCGCCACCGACCCGGTGAGCGCCGCCCCCGGCACCATCCGCGGCGACCTCGCCCTGGAGATCGGCGAGAACATCGTCCACGGCTCGGACTCCACCTACTCCGCCGACCGCGAGATCAAGCTCTTCTTCCCCGACCTGGGCTGAGTTCGATTCCGGCCCGGGGAACCAGCCCCGGGCCAGACTTCTTTTTGGTCGCCCGAGCAGGTCAGGGGACGTTTCTTGGGCGACGCGCGGCGGCCGGGTTACTGCCCGCGGACGCGTGTTCACGTTACGATGGACGCGCCGCTATACACGCCCGTCAATCGTGAAGGGCTCCCTTTCTTCATGGGTAACAAGTTGTCGTTCCTTGGCCGCGACATGGCGGTCGATCTTGGTACTGCCAACACCCTGGTGTACGTGCGCGGGCGTGGCATCGTCCTCAACGAACCGTCCGTCGTGGCGATCAACACCAATACCGGGAAGATCGTCGCGGTCGGCATCGAGGCGAAGCGGATGATCGGCCGCACACCGGGCAACATCGTCGCGGTCCGCCCGCTCAAGGACGGCGTCATCGCCGACTTCGACGTCACCGAACGGATGCTGCGCTACTTCATCCAGAAGGTCCACAAGCGCCGGCACTTCGCCAAACCGCGGATCGTGGTGGCGGTGCCGAGCGGGATCACCGGGGTGGAGCAGCGCGCGGTGAAGGAGGCCGGCTACCAGGCCGGCGCCCGCCGCGTCTACATCATCGAGGAGCCGATGGCCGCCGCGATCGGCGCCGGGCTGCCCGTCTACGAGCCGACCGGCAACATGGTCGTCGACATAGGGGGCGGCACCACCGAGGTCGCGATCATCTCCCTCGGCGGCATCGTCACCAGCCAGTCCGTCCGCGTCGGCGGCGACGAACTCGACCAGGCGGTGATCTCCTTCTCCAAGAAGGAGTACTCCCTGATGCTCGGGGAACGTACCGCCGAGGAGATCAAGATGGCGATCGGGTCGGCCTATCCCGGCGGCGAGGAGGAACCGCACGCCGAGATCCGGGGCCGCGACCTCGTGAGCGGGCTGCCGAAGACCGTCGTGATCTCCGCCGAGGAAGTGCGGCGGGCCATCGAAGAGCCGGTCAACGCCGTGGTGGACGCGGTGAAGACCACGCTCGACAAGTGCCCGCCCGAGTTGTCCGGCGACATCATGGACCGCGGGATAGCGCTCACCGGCGGCGGCGCGCTGCTGAAGAACCTCGACGAGCGCCTCCGCGAGGAGACCGGGATGCCGATCCACCTCGTGGACAACCCGCTCGACTCGGTGGTGCTCGGCACCGGCAAGTGCGTCGAGGACTTCGAGGAGCTCCGGCAGGTCCTCGTGCCGGAGCCGCGGCACTGAACACCCCCCGACGGACTAGGACCGAGCGGACTGGGAAACGGGAGGTCGGTGGGTGAAGGACACCCGGCGCACCCGCGTGGTCCTCGCCGCGCTGCTCGTGGTGGCGCTAGCGATGATCACCATTGACCATCGCGGCGGGGACGATTCCCCGCTGCGCGGACTGCGCAGCATCGGCGCGACCGTGTTCGGCCCCGTGGAGCGGGCGTCGGCGTCGGTCGTGCGGCCGGTGAGCAACACCTTCGAGTCGATCACCGACGCGCCCGGACAGCGGCGCCGCGCGGAGCGGCTCGAACGCCAGAACCAGAAGCTGCGCGAGAAGCTGCGCGCCTCCGGCCTCGACGAGGACCGGTCGGCGCAGCTCCAGCGGCTGCTCGGCACCGCCGGAATGGGCGGCTACAAGATCCTCGCCTCGCAGGTGATCTCCGCCGGGCAGGGCTTCGAGGACACCGTCACCATCGACGTCGGCAGCGGCGACGGCATCAAGCCCGACATGACCGTGATGAGCGCGGCCGGGCTCGTCGGCCGCGTCACCCGTGTCGGGCCCGCGACGGCGACTGTCCTGCTCGCCACCGACCAGACGTCGTCGGTCGGGTCCCGCCTGGAGGACTCCAAGGAGATCGGGATCGTGCAGGGCCTCGGGCGCCGCGGCCTCGGCGGGCACGGCGCGACCCCGCTGCGCTTCCAGCTCCTGGACGCCGCCGCGCCGATCCGCGTCGGCCAGCGGATCGTCACGCTCGGGTCGCAGGGCCAGCGGCCGTACGTGCCGGGCGTCCCGATCGGCGTGGTCGAGCGGATCGAGAACTCCAACGGCCTGACCCGCATCGCCTACGTCCGGCCGTTCGTGCGCTTCACGAGCCTGGACGTCGTCGCCGTCGTGGTCGCCCCGCCCAAGAAGAACCCCCGGGACGCTGTGCTGCCGCCGAAGCCGAAGCCGCCCGCCACGCCGAGCGCGAGCCCGTCCGCGAGCCCGTCGCCGGGCGGTGACCGGGGCGAGCGGCCGAGCGGCACGCGGGGCCTCTCCACAGAACCGAACCCGGGGGACTGACGTGCTGAACCCGCCCGAGTCGTCGCCGGCCGGCCGCACCGCGGTGAGCGCGGTGGTGATCGCGGTGACGCTGATCCTTCAGGTGTCGGTGGCCAACCGGCTGCCGCTGCCCGGCGGCGTCCAGCCCGACCTGGTGCTGCTGGCCGTCGTGGCGCTGGCGCTGGTCGCCGGCTCGATGACCGGGATGGTCACCGGGTTCCTGGCCGGCCTCGCCGCCGACATCATCCCGCCCGCCGACCACACCCTCGGCCGGTACGCGCTCGTCTACTGCCTCATCGGCTACCTGTGCGGCGTCGCGTCCGCCGAGATGGACCGGCAGTCGGCCGTGCCGTTCGTCGCCGTCGCCGCCGGCGCCCTCGCCGGGACCGTCCTGTACGCCGGGACGGGAATGATGCTCGACGACCCGCGCGCCGGGTGGGACACCGTGTCCAGCATGGTGCCGCTGCAAGTCCTGTACGACGTCATCGCGAGTCCGTTCGTCGTGTGGGCGGTGCTGCGCGCCACCCGCCGCTACGAACGCGGCGAACGATCCCGGGGCGACAGCCTCTCCGTGCCCGCCGCCCGCTACCGCGCGATGTCCGGCCGGGGCGGGAACCTGTGAACCCGCGAACCCACTTCCGCCTCGTCGTCCTGTACGTGATGGTCGGCGTGCTGCTGCTCGTCCTGGTGGCGCGCATGTGGACGCTGCAGGTCCTGGAGGGCGAGCGCTACGAGCGGATCGCCGCCGAGAACCGCACCCGCGACATCGTCGTCCCCGCCCTGCGCGGCATGATCCTGGACGACCGGGGGCGGCCCCTCGCGCGCAACACCAGTTCCCTGGTCGTGTCCGTCGACAGCACCACGCTGGCGCGGCTGGAGGACGGCGGCGAGGCCGTCCTGAAACGGCTGGCGGGCGTCCTCGGGACGAGCTACGAGGAGATCTCCAAGCGGGTCCGGCTGTGCAGCCCCACCGTCAAGCGGCCCTGCTGGTCGGGCTCCCCCTACCAGCCGATTCCCGTCGAGGACGACGCCGACCCCCAGCGCGCCCTGCAGATCATGGAGCGCCAGGAGGACTTCCCCGGCGTCACGGCGCGGATCCAGCCCGTGCGCACCTACCCTGAGCCGCACGGCGCCGGCGCCGTGCAGGCCCTCGGCTACCTGCAGCCGATCACGCAGGAGGAGCTGGAGAAGCGCGAGAGCATCAAGGTCACCGGCTACAGCGGCGTCGACCTCGTCGGACGCGCCGGCCTGGAGGCCCAGTACGACCGCGACCTGCGCGGCAACGCCGGTTACCGGCGGGTTCTGGTGGACAGCCACGGCCGCGTCACCGGCGTGGCCGACGAGGAGAAGCCCGTCCCCGGCAGCAACCTCGTGACCAGCCTCGACGCGCAGGTGCAGGGGGTGGCCGAGAAGGCGCTGAAGGAGGGGATCGAGGCCGCGCGCAAGGGCGGCAGCCCCGCCGACTCCGGCGGCGCGGTGGTCATGGACGTCCGCACCGGCCGGGTGGTCGCGATGGCGAGCTACCCGAGCTACGACCCGGGCGTCTGGACCGGCGGCATCTCCCAGAAGAAGTACGACGCGCTCCTGGGCGAGAAGAACAACCATCCGCTGATCTCCCGGGTGACGCAGGGGATGGGCCCGCCCGGCTCCACCTTCAAGGTGTCGTCGCTGGCCGCCGCGGTGAAGGACGGCTACGACCTGCACGGCACCTACAACTGCCCCGGCTCCTACATGGTCGGCAGCCGCGCGTTCAACAACTTCCAGAGCGCCAACCTCGGCTCCATGAACCTGCACACGGCCCTCGTGAAGTCCTGCGACACGATCTTCTACAAGTTCGCGCACGAGATGTGGCTGCACAACGGCGGCAAGAACGCCCCGCCGGACGCCGAGAACCCGATGGTGCAGATGGCCCGCGGCTTCGGTTTCGGCTCCCGCACGGGGATCGACCTGCCCAGCGAGAGCACCGGCCGGATCCCCGACCGGCGGTGGAAGCGGGAGTACTGGGAGGCGACCAGGGAGAGCAGCTGCAAGGGCGCCAAGGAGGGCTACCCGAAGGTCGCCAAGACCGATCCCGCCCGCGCCGCCTACCTCAAGGCCGTCGCCAACGAGAACTGCAAAGAGGGCTTCGTGTGGCGCGCCGGCGACGCCGCGAACCTGTCGATCGGACAGGGCAACGTGATGGTGACGCCGCTGCAGCTCGTCCGTACCTACGCGGCGATCGCCAACGGCGGGACGCTGCACACGCCGCGCATCGGCGTCGCGGTCGTCCGGCCCGACGGGAAGGTCGTCCGCAAGATCGACGCCCCGAAGCCGCAGAAGGTGCCGGTGGACGACAAGGTCCTGGCGTACATGCGCAAGGCGCTCGCCGACGTGCCGAAGGAGGGCACCGCCGCCGGGGCTTTCGCCGGGTTCGACCTTAAACGGATCGCAGTGGGCGGCAAGACCGGAACCGCCGAACGGTACGGCAAGGAAGACATGTCCTGGTTCGCTTCGTTCGGCCCGGTGAAGGAACCGCGTTACGCCATCGTCGCGATGGTCTCGCAGGGCGGCTACGGCGCCCAGACGTCGGCGCCCATCGTCCGGAAGATCTGGGAGGCGATGTACGGGACGAAGGACCGCGAGCCCATCCTCAAGGACGGCAAGCTCCCCACCGGCATCCCCGAGATGCCCGGCTCCGGGACCGCCCCGTGATCACCGGCAGCAGCGTCGGGAGCGTCGAGGGGTACGGCGGGCGGCGGACGTGGAAGGGCCGGCTCGCGGGCCTGCGGCGGCTCGACTGGCCGCTGTTCCTGGCCGTGCTGGCGCTGTCGGTGCTGGGCGCGCTGCTCGTGCGGTCGGCGACGTTTCAGCTCCTGACCGAGCAGGGCAAGGACCCGGAGGGCTTCCTCAAGCGGCACATCCTGAACCTGAGCATCGGGTTCGTGCTCGGCGGCGTCGTCACGCTCCTGGACTACCGGCTCCTGCGCGCCTACGTCCCCATCCTGTACGGGCTGGCCTGCGTGGGGCTGGTCGCCGTCCTCAGCCCGCTCGGCGAGACGATCAACGGGTCGCACTCGTGGATCGTGCTCGGCGGCGGGTTCCAGGTGCAGCCCTCGGAGTTCGCCAAGGTCGGCCTCGTGGTGCTGCTCGCGATGATCCTCGGGGAGCCGCGCGACGGCGAGATCGGCCCCGGGATGCGCGATGTGCTGCTCGCGCTGGTGCTGGCCGGGGTGCCCGCCGTGCTCATCATCCTGCAGCCCGACCTCGGCACCACGCTGGTCTTCATCGCGGTGGTCGTCGGGATGCTGGCGATCTCCGGCGCGCAGAAGCGCTGGCTCGCCGGCCTGGTCGGCACCGGCGCGCTCGCGGTGGCCGCGGTGTGGCTTTTCGGCCTGCTGGAGGACTACCAGGTCGACCGGTTCACCGCGTTCATGGACCCGGACGCCGACCCGCGCGGCGCCGGCTACAACGCCCGGCAGGCGCGGATCGCGGTCGGTTCGGGCGGCCTGTTCGGCAAGGGCCTGTTCCAGGGCGAGCAGACCGGCGGCCACTTCGTCCCCGAGCAGCAGACCGACTTCATCTTCACGGTGGCGGGGGAGGAGCTCGGCTTCGTCGGAGGCGCCGCGATCGTCGCGCTGCTCGGCGTGGTGCTGTGGCGCGGGCTGCGGATCGCGACCCAGGCCGCCGACCTGTTCGGGACGCTGGTCGCGACCGGCGTCGTGTGCTGGCTGGGGTTCCAGACGTTCCAGAACGTCGGGATGTCGATCGGCATCATGCCGATCACCGGGCTGCCGCTGCCGTTCACGTCCTACGGCGGCTCCGCCACGTTCGCGAACATGATCGCGTTCGGGCTGCTGCAGGCCGTGCACGTGCGCCGCCGTGCCTTCGACTGAACGGCGGTAGGCTGGGCCGTCTTCCCACGTTTCCTGCACGGAGGGTTCCGTCATGCCGGTCGAGTCGCTCTTCCCGCGCCTGGAGCCGCTGCTCCCGAGCGTGCAGAAGCCGATTCAGTACGTTGGCGGCGAGCTGAACTCCCAGCTCAAGGACTGGGACGAGGCCGAGGTCCGCTGGGCGCTGATGTACCCCGACGCCTACGAGGTGGGGCTGCCCAACCAGGGCGTCCAGATCCTTTACGAGATCCTCAACGAGCGCGACGGCGTGCTCGCCGAGCGGACGTACTCGGTGTGGCCCGACATGGAGGCCGTCATGCGGGAGAACGCCATCCCGCAGTTCACCGTGGACGCGCACCGCCCGGTCGCCGCGTTCGACGTGTTCGGCGTGTCGTTCTCCACCGAACTCGGCTACACCAACCTGCTGACGGCCCTCGACCTCGCGGGCATCCCGCTGGACGCCGCCGACCGCACCGACGATCACCCGATCGTCATCGCGGGCGGGCACGCCGCGTTCAACCCCGAGCCGATCGCCGGCTTCCTCGACGCCGCCGTCCTCGGCGACGGCGAGGAGATCGCGCTCGGCATCACCGAGGTCGTCCGCGAATGGAAGGCCGAGGGCGGGCCCGGCGGACGCGACGAGCTGCTGCTGCGCCTTGCCGCGTCCGGAGGCGTGTACGTCCCGCGCTTCTACGACGTCACCTACCTGCCGGACGGCCGCATCCAGCGGGTCGCGCCGAACCGCCCGGGGGTCCCGTGGCGGATCGAGAAGCACACCGTCATGGACCTCGACCAGTGGCCGTACCCGAAGAAGCCGCTCGTCCCGCTCGCCGAGACCGTCCACGAGCGCTACAGCGTGGAGATCTTCCGCGGCTGCACGCGCGGCTGCCGGTTCTGCCAGGCCGGGATGATCACCCGTCCGGTCCGCGAGCGGTCGATCACCACGATCGGGAACATGGTCGAGGAGGGCCTGAAGGAGTCCGGCTTCCAGGAGGTCGGGCTGCTCAGCCTCTCCAGCGCCGACCACAGCGAGATCGGCGACGTCGCCAAGGGCCTCGCCGACCGCTACGAGGGCACCAACACCTCGCTGTCGCTGCCGTCCACCCGCGTGGACGCCTTCAACATCACGCTCGCCAACGAGTTCTCCCGCGGCGGACGTCGCTCCGGCCTCACGTTCGCGCCGGAGGGCGGCTCCGAGCGGATGCGCAAGGTGATCAACAAGATGGTCACCGAGGACGACCTGATCCGCACCGTCACCACCGCCTACGAGAACGGCTGGCGGCAGGTCAAGCTGTACTTCATGTGCGGGCTGCCCACCGAGGAGGACGAGGACGTCCTCGCGATCGCCGACATGGCCAAGCGGGTCATCCGGGCCGGGCGCGAGGCCACCGGCCGCAAGGACATCCGCTGCACGGTGTCCATCGGCGGGTTCGTGCCGAAGCCGCACACGCCGTTCCAGTGGGCCGCGCAGTGCGACCACGAGACCGTCGACCGCCGCCTGCACGCCCTCAAGGACGCCCTGCGCGGCGACAAGGAGTACGGCCGCGCCATCGGCCTGCGCTACCACGACGGGCAGCCGTCCATCATCGAGGGCCTGCTGTCGCGCGGCGACCGCCGCGTCGGCGAGATCATCCGCGCGGTGTGGGAGGACGGCGGCCGCTTCGACGGCTGGAGCGAGCACTTCTCCTACGAGCGCTGGACGGCCTGCGCCGAGCGGGTCCTCGCCGACGGGCCCGTCGACCTCGCCTGGTACACCGTCCGCGAGCGCGACGAGGTCGAGGTCCTGCCGTGGGACCACCTCGACGCCGGGCTCGACCGCGAGTGGCTCTGGCAGGACTGGCAGGACGCCGTCGACGAGACCGAGGTCGAGGACTGCCGCTGGACGCCCTGCTACGACTGCGGCGTCTGCCCCACGATGGGCACCGAGATCCAGATCGGCCCCACCGGCAAGAAGCTGCTGCCGCTGTCGGTCGTCTGACCGTTTCGGCCTCCACCCGGGGCGGTTCGCGCCCCGCCCGGGTGCCCGGATGCCCGGAATCGGTCGCGTGAACCCCCTGAGCTGCGGGGCTCGGGGCCTCGCGGGGGCGGCCGGGGGTCAAACGATGCCGGGCGACCCGTACTCTATAGGGAGACCTTTATTTCGACTCGCCACGAGTAGGAAGGACCAGAACCCTGGCACCCATGCCGGAGGGTCCGGCGCCGGCCCCCGTGACCCAGCGACTGCGCGTCCGCTACGCCAAGCGGGGCAGGCTGCGGTTCACGAGCCATCGCGACATTTCCCGGGCCGTGGAACGCGCCGTCAGGCGTGCCGGGATCCCTGTCGCGTTCAGCGGCGGATTCACCCCCCACCCGAAGATCTCGTACGCGGGTGCGGCGGCGACAGGGGTGGCCAGTGAGGCCGAGTACCTCGAAATCGGGCTCACCGACACCCGCGACCCTGCGCGGGTGCGGGCCGATCTCGACGCGGCCCTGCCCCCCGGGCTCGACATCGTCGATGTCGTGCCGGTACGGGCGGGAAGCGGCGGCGACGCGCAGCCGAGACCGAGCGCGTTCGCCGAACGGCTCCAGGCGTCCGAATGGCGGATCAGGCTGGACGGCGTGTCATCCGACGATGCCGCCGCCGCCGTGGCCGCCTTCATGGCCGCCGGGAACATCGAGGTCGAGCGCCTCACGAAGAAGGGGCGACGCCGTTTCGACGTGCGCGCTGCCGTGTCCTCCTGTGAGCTGGACCGGCGCGCCGCGCAGGCGGCGGATGCCCCTTGTGCCATACTTCGAATGGTTGTTCGGCATTCCACACCGGCCGTACGACCCGACGACATCCTCACCGGACTGCGCCAAGTCGCCGACCTGGCGCCGCCGTCACCCCCGCTGGTGACCAGGCTGGCGCAGGGGCCCCTCGACGCGGACACCGGTGGCCTCGCGGATCCCCTGGATCCCGACCGGGTGACCGGCCTGCCGTCCGGCGACGACGCCGGCACGGCCGACGGCCCGCAGCGGCCGCAGCCCGGGGACGCCGCGAGCGTGGATGCCGTCAGCGCCTGACCGTGAGACCGAAGCCGTGGCAGCACGGAACCGGTCCCGCAGGGTACGGCCGGCGCACCCCCGACGACTTCGTCGTCATGACCGGACACCGTCCGGCCAGGACGACACCGACTGACGAGAGCTCTCGTGCGGCGCACCGCACCGATCCGCCACCGGCGGAGCGGAGCGGACGCGCCCGGGAGCCTGACGGGAGATTGCCCGCATGCGTGAGAACGAAGCCGATTCGGCCACGGCCGAAGGCACCGAGAACGAGAACGCCGATTACGAGAACGCCGAAACGGAGGGCACCGGCACCGAGAGCACGGACGCGCTGACGTCGCGCCCGCGCCGCGCGAGCCGTCCGGCGGGCCCGCCGCCCGACGTGGACGACACCCCCGCCGAACCCCCCGCCGCCGCGGAGACGCAGCCGCAGGAGCCCGCCGAGGCCCCCGAGCCGCCGAAGAAGCCGGCCCGCACCCGTACCCGCACCCGGAGCGCGAAGGCCGCCGAGACGCCCGAGCCCGTCCCGATGACCGGTGCCGAGACCTCCCCTGAGACCGACGCCGAGCCCGCGCCCGCCGATGAGTCCCCGGCGCCGCGCACGCGGACCCGCCGGCGTTCCGCGGCGGCGGACGCGCCTGCCGTGCCGGCCGTCCCGTCCGTTCCGGAGTTTCCCTCCGTTCCGGCCGCGGGGGCCGAGACGCCCGCCGAGCAGGTGTCGGAGATCGAGCCCGCCAGCGGCGTCGGCGTGCCCGGCGTGACGTTCCAGCCGCCGATGGTCGTGTTCCAGCCGCCGCAGCCGAAGGCCGAGACCCCGGTCCGTCCCAAGGACGAGCCGCAGCGCCCCGCCGAGCCCGCCGACACCGAAGCCGACGACGGCGATGTCGACGAGGAGCACGGCGAGCCGCCGTCCGACGAGGACGACTCCGACGACCGGCCGTCCCGCCGTCGCCGCCGCCGCGGCGGCCGCGGCCGGGGCAGGGCCGGCAAGGACGGCGCCGAGGACGAGTCGCCGGCCGAGGAGGCCGAGGAGCCCAAGGACGAGCAGCCCGCCAAGCCCGCCAAGAAGGAACGGCCCAAGAGGGACCGGGTCGTCAAGGGCAAGGAGAAGGAGCCCAAGGCCGAGGAGGCCGAGCAGGAGGACTCCGACGACGACGGCGACGGCGAGTCCGGCACGAGCCGTCGCCGTCGCCGCCGCAGGCGCCGGTCAGGGACCGACGGCGAGAACGGGAACGGCACGGACGACCCGCCGAACACCGTCGTGCACGTCCGCTCCGCCCGCGCCGCCGAGGCCCGCCCGGCCGAGGACGAGGTCCAGTCGGTCCGCGGCTCGACCCGGCTGGAGGCCAAGAAGCAGCGCCGCCGGGAGGGCCGCGAGCAGGGCCGCCGCCGCCCGCCGGTGATCACCGAGGCCGAGTTCCTGGCGCGCCGCGAGGCCGTCGAGCGGGTCATGGTGGTCCGGCAGGAGGGCGAGCGCACCCAGATCGCCGTCCTGGAGGACGGTGTGCTCGTCGAGCACTACGTCAACCGCGCCACCCACCAGTCGTACGTGGGCAACGTCTACCTCGGCAAGGTGCAGAACGTGCTGCCGTCGATGGAGGCGGCGTTCGTCGACATCGGCAAGGGCCGCAACGCCGTCCTGTACGCCGGCGAGGTCAACTGGGACGCGTCCGGCCTGGAGGGGCAGCCGCGCCGCATCGAGTCGGCGCTGAAGTCGGGCCAGTCGGTGCTCGTCCAGGTCACCAAGGACCCCCTCGGCCACAAGGGCGCCCGCCTCACCAGCCAGGTCTCGCTGCCCGGCCGCTACCTCGTGTACGTGCCGGACGGCTCGATGACCGGCATCAGCCGCAAGCTCCCCGACAAGGAGCGCAGCCGCCTCAAGTCGATCCTGAAGAAGGTCATGCCGGAGAACGCGGGCGTGATCGTGCGGACCGCCGCGGAGGGCGCCACCGAAGAGGAGCTTTCGCGGGACGTGTCGCGCCTCGCCGCCCAGTGGGACAACATCCAGAAGAAGGTGAAGACGGCCTCCGCGCCCTCCCTTCTCTACGGCGAGCCCGACCTGACGATCCGGGTCGTCCGCGACATCTTCAACGAGGACTTCACCAAGCTCGTCGTGTCCGGCTCCGAGGCCTGGGACACGATCTCCGAGTACGTCGAGTACGTCGCGCCGCATCTCGCCGACCGCGTCGAGCGCTGGACCGGCGGCCCGGACGCGCTGTCGGCGTTCCGCATCGACGAGCAGATCGCCAAGGCGCTGGACCGCAAGGTCTGGCTGCCGTCGGGCGGCTCGCTGGTGATCGACCGCACCGAGGCGATGACGGTCATCGACGTCAACACCGGCAAGTTCACCGGGCAGGGCGGCAACCTGGAGGAGACCGTCACCCGCAACAACCTGGAGGCGGCCGAGGAGATCGTCCGCCAGCTCCGGCTCCGCGACATCGGCGGCATCGTCGTGATCGACTTCATCGACATGGTGCTGGAGAGCAACCGGGACCTGGTGCTGCGCCGCCTCGTGGAGTGCCTGTCGCGGGACCGCACCAAGCACCAGGTCGCCGAGGTCACCTCGCTGGGCCTGGTGCAGATGACCCGCAAGCGCGTCGGCCAGGGGCTGCTGGAGGCGTTCTCGGAGACCTGCGAGTCCTGCAACGGCCGCGGCATCCACGTCCACCTGAGCCCCGTCGAGCCGAAGGCGGACAAGGCGGCCGCCAAGGACACCGGCCGCCGCCGCAAGCGCAAGGGCGAGGTCGAGAAGGCCGTCGAGGAGAAGCTGGCCCGCCACGAGCCCACGCCGTCCGAGCCCGAGCCCGAGCCGGAGCCCGAGCCGGTCGTCGCGATCGTGGCCGAGCCCGCGGAGCCGGAGGAGACCAGGCCGGAGCCGGTGCGTTCGCGGCCGAGAAGGTCCGGGCCGGCCAAGCGGCCCGCGGGCCCGCCGCCCGAGGTCGACGCCGACGAGTCCCCGGCGCAGGCCGCGGTGGAGGCGGCCGAGGCCGCCGACGAGGTCGCCGAGGCGCCCCCGGGCGTCCTGGAGTCCCTGGACTCCACCGAGCCCGTCACGGCCGCCGCGAACGGCACCGACCCGAACGGCACCGACCCGAACGGCGTCGTGCCGGGCACGGCCGAGCACGGCGTCACCGAGGCGCCCGCCGTTGAGGCGAACGGCACCGAGCCGCACGGCACCGAGCCGCACGGCACCGAGCCGCACGGCACCGAGCCGCACGGCACCGAGCAGAACGGCTCCGCACCTGCCGAGGACGAGGCCGAAGCCGGTACGGGTGCCGGCCGCCGCCCCCGCGCCGCCGCGCAGGCCACCTCCGACCCGGGCGCCGCAGGCGATTCCGGGGACTGACGACGACCGGCCCCGACCCGGACGCATTCGCGTTCGGGTCGGGGCATCCGGTATTCTTGTGGTTCGGCGCGTCGTGGGCGCGTCATTCGACCTGCACCGCGACCCCCGTCCGGGGGGCGTTCGGTGTTCATCTCACCGATCCGGTGAGGAAAAGCAGAGAGCGCCGGGGTCTCCCCCTGGTGTGCCGCCCTCGGCCCGGTGCCGGGGGTAGGCCCCCACCCGGGGGCTGGTAAGCCACGCGCGGGACCGGTTCAGTCCGGAAGCGCGCGCAGACGAAGGGTTTCCGCGGTGTACGCGATTGTCCGCGCAGGCGGCAGGCAAGAGAAGGTCGCCGTCGACGACGTGCTGACCGTCGACAAGCTGGCCGGCGACGTCGGTTCGACCGTCACGTTCCCGGCCGTGCTGGTCGTGGACGGCGACGACGTCGTCAGCAAGTCGGCCGACCTCGCGCGCTACGAGGTGACCGCCGAGATCCTCGGCGCGGTCAAGGGCCCGAAGATCAAGATCATGCACTACCGGAACAAGACCGGCTACAAGCGGCGGATGGGTCACCGTCAGCCCTACACCGAGGTCAAGATCACCGGTATCAAGGCCGGGAAGTAAGGGAGCGGTCAGATGGCACACAAGAAGGGCGCATCGTCCAGCCGCAACGGTCGTGACTCCAACGCCCAGCGGCTCGGCGTGAAGCGGTTCGGCGGCCAGGTCGTCAACGCCGGCGAGATCATCGTCCGGCAGCGCGGCACCCACTTCCACCCCGGCCCCGGCGTGGGCCGCGGCGGCGACGACACCCTGTTCGCGCTGGTCGCGGGTGCGGTGCAGTTCCGCCGTTACCGCGGTCGCAACGCAGTGAGCATCGTTCCCCCGGCGGAATAGTCCGCCTGGGGCCAGAACGTTTTCAAAGGGGCGGACCGATCTCGGTCCGCCCCTTTGCCTTTCACCGAGGAGAGTCACCGTGGCCGCTGGAGCGGGATCGGGCGCGCAGTTCGTCGACCGGGTGGTACTGCACGTCGCCGCGGGCAACGGCGGGAACGGCTGCGCCTCCATCCACCGGGAGAAGTTCAAGCCGCTCGGCGGCCCGGACGGCGCGAACGGGGGCCGCGGCGGCGACGTCGTCCTGGTCGTCGACTCGAACGCCGCGAGCCTGCTGGAGTACCACCGGCGCCCGCACCGCAAGGCGGGCAACGGCCGCCCGGGGCAGGGCGGCCACCGGACGGGCGCGGACGGCGGCGACGTGGTCCTGGCCGTCCCGGACGGCACCGTCGTGAAGGCGGGTGAGGAGATCCTGGCCGACCTGGTCGGCGAGGGCACCCGCTTCGTGGTCGCGCGGGGCGGCAACGGCGGGCTCGGGAACGCGGCGCTGGCGTCCGCCAAGCGCAAGGCCCCCGGGTTCGCGCTGCTCGGTGAGCCGGGGGAGGCGCGGGACGTCGTCCTGGAGCTCAAGAGCGTCGCCGACGTCGCGCTCGTCGGCTTCCCCAGCGCGGGCAAGTCGTCGCTGATCGCCGCGCTGTCGGCCGCCAAGCCGAAGATCGCCGCCTATCCGTTCACGACGCTGGTCCCGAACCTGGGCGTGGTGAGCGCGGGCGACACGACGTTCACGGTCGCGGACGTGCCGGGCCTGATCGAGGGCGCCAGTGAGGGCCGGGGCCTCGGCCTGGACTTCCTCCGCCACATCGAGCGCTCGTCCACCCTCGCGCACGTCCTCGACTGCGCCACGATGGAACCGGGCCGCGACCCCGTCAGCGACTTCGAGGTCATCGAGCGTGAGCTGCAGGCCTACGACCGGGTCCTGGGCGACCGGCCGCTGTCGGACCGTCCCCGCATCGTCGTCCTGAACAAGGTGGACGTGCCGGACGGCCGCGACCTCGCCGAGATGGTCAGGCCCGAGTTCGAGGCGCGGGGGCTGAAGGTCTTCGAGGTGTCGGCGGCGACGCACGAGGGGCTGCGGGAGCTGTCGTTCGCGATGGCGGCGATGGTGGGCGAGTACCGCGCGTCGCTGCCGCCGGCGGAGCCGACCCGCATCGTGATCCGTCCCGAACCGGTCGGCGGCGGCACCGACTTCGAGGTCAAGGGCCTCGGCGACAACACGTACCTGATCACCGGGACGAAGCCGGTGCGGTGGCTGCGGCAGACGGACTTCGCCAACGAGGAGGCCGTCGGCTACCTCGCCGACCGTCTCGCGCGCCTCGGGGTGGAGGACGCGCTCGCGAACGCGGGCGCGGCGGCCGGCGCCACGGTCCTGATCGGCACGGCCGACGACTCGATCGTCTTCGACTGGGAGCCCGAGGTCCCGGCCGGCGACGGCGTCCCCGGACCGCGGGGCACGGACCGGCGCCTCGGCGGACATCGCTAGACCCTTGGAGGAGAGAGCTTCATGAGCGAGCGCGAGGCGGTCGCGAAGGCCCGGCGGATCGTGGTGAAGGCGGGGTCGTCGTCGCTCACCACGCCGGAGGGCGCGATCGACGCGGGCCGCATCGACGCGCTGGTGGACGTCCTGGCCGGCCGCCGCGTGGACGGCACCGAGATCGTCTTCGTCTCGTCCGGCGCGATCGCCGCCGGGCTCGGGCCGCTGGGGCTGACCCGCCGCCCCCGGGACCTCGCGACCCAGCAGGCGGCGGCGAGCGTCGGGCAGGGCCTGCTGTTCGCCCGCTACACCGAGTCATTCACCCGGTACGCGCTGACGGTCGGGCAGGTGCTGCTGACCGCCGACGACATGATGCGCCGCTCGCATCACCGCAACGCGCAGCGCACGCTCGCGCAGCTCCTCGCCCTCGGCATCCTGCCGATCGTGAACGAGAACGACACCGTCGCCACCGACGAGATCCGGTTCGGCGACAACGACCGGCTCGCCGCGCTCGTCGCCCACCTGATCCGCGCGGACGCGCTGATCCTGCTGTCGGACGTGGACGCCCTCTACACCGGCGATCCGCGCCGGCCCGGAGCCCGCCGCGTCGACGACGTCCACGGGCCGGACGACCTGAAGGACGTCGAGCTCGGCCGCTCGGGCCGCGTCGGCACCGGCGGCATGGTCACCAAGGTCGAGGCGGCCCGGATCGCGGGCATCCCGGTGGTGCTGACGAACGCCGCGTCGGCCGCGCAGGCGCTCGCCGGCGATCAGGTCGGCACCCTGTTCCATCCGGCCGAGGGACGCCGCATGTCGACGCGGAACCTGTGGCTCGCCCACGCCACCACCGGCCAGGGCCGGGTCATGCTGGACCCCGGCGCGGTCGAGGCGGTCGCGCGGCGCCGCAAGTCGCTGCTGCCCGCGGGGGTCACGGGCGTGGACGGCGACTTCGCCGCCGGCGACCCCGTCGACCTGTGCGACACCGCCGGTCACGTCGTGGCGCGCGGCCTGGTGAACTACGACGCGTCCGAGATCCCCGAGCTGATGGGGCGCTCGACGCGCTGGCTGGCCCGCGAGCTGGGCGCCGAGTACGAACGCGAGATAATCCACCGCGACCACCTGGTGGTCCTGACCGACGAACGCTGAGGTGCGGCGTGGCGCCCTTGTGCGCCCGCTCACGACGGCGGCACGCCGCGAGCCGACGAGAAGAGGAGCTGTGATGAGCGAGCCGGAGCGTGCGGACGCGCACGGACTGGGGGACGAAGGCCGCGCGGGTGCAGGCCGAGGCCGCGAAGGCGCGGAAGGCGCGGAGTTCCTGCGGGTGGCGGTGCGCGCCAGGGAGGCCGCGGCCGTGCTGGCGCCGCTGCCGCGTGCGGCGAAGGACGCGGCGCTGCACCGGATCGCGGACGCGCTGGTCACCGCCGCGCCGGAGATCGTCAAGGCGAACGAGGGCGATGTCGCGCGGGCCCGCGAGAACGGCATCTCCGAGTACATGATCGACCGGCTGAGCCTGTCGGCGGAGCGGATCGCCGCGATCGCCGAGGCCGTCCGGCAGGTCGCCGCGCTGCCGGACCCGGTGGGGGAGTCGCTGCGCGGGAACGTGTTGCCGAACGGGCTGGAGTTGCGGCAGGTGCGGGTGCCGCTCGGCGTCGTCGGGATGATCTACGAGGGCCGGCCGAACGTGACCGTGGACGCCGCCGCGCTGTGCCTGAAGAGCGGGAACGCGGCGCTGCTGCGGGGCTCGTCGTCGGCGTACGACTCGAACACGGCGCTGGTTGGGGTGATGCAGGGCGCGCTGGCCGGCACCGAGGTCCCGCCGGACGCGGTCCAGCTCGTGCCGGGGACGTCCCGCGAGTCGGTGAAGCACCTGATGCGGGCGCGCGGCCTGGTGGACGTGCTGATCCCGCGCGGCGGCGCCTCGCTGATCAACTCGGTGGTGGAGGAGTCGACCGTCCCGGTGATCGAGACGGGCGTCGGGAACTGCGCGGTGTACGTGGACGCCGCCGCAGACGTCGACATGGCCGTGGAGGTGCTGCTGAACTCGAAGACGCAGCGTCCGTCGGTGTGCAATGCGGCGGAGACGTTCCTGGTGCACGCCGACGTCGCCGACGCGTTCGTCCCGCGCGCGCTTGAGGCGCTGAAGGACGCCGGGGTCACGGTCCACGGCGATGACCGCATGCGGTCGTACGGCGAGGACGTCGTGGAGGCGACCGAGGACGACTGGCGCGCCGAGTACCTTTCGCTCGACATCGCCGGACGCGTCGTGGACTCCCTGGAGGACGCCGTCGCGCACATCCGCCGGTACGGCTCGGGCCACACCGAGTCGATCGTCACGACGTCGCAGCCGGCCGCGAAGCGTTTCGTCGCCCTGGTCGACTCGGCGGCGGTGATGGTGAACGCCTCGACGCGTTTCACCGACGGCGAGGAGTTCGGCTTCGGCGCGGAGATCGGCATCTCGACGCAGAAGCTGCACGCCCGCGGCCCGATGGGGCTTCCGGAGCTGACGTCCACCAAGTACGTGGTGACCGGTGAGGGCCACCTGCGCGGCTGACACCTCGCCCGATGCGACGCGGCGCAAGTTGTGACAATTTTGCCATTGATGTCACGTTGTCGGGTGTGGTCTGATTCACGATTGTGACTCGTGAGTACAGCCGCCGCCGTGTCCTGAAGGGCGCCGCCCTCGGCGCCGGGATCGCCACCACCGGACTGACCGCGTTCCCGGCGCGTCCCGCCGCCGCGGCCGCCCCCGCGCTGCGCGGTCCCGCCGCCGGAACCACCCTCGACCGGACGTACGTGCTCGGCGCCGCGGGCGCGGGCGGGTACCGTCCCGTGATCACCGGGCCGGGCGAGCCGCATCTGCTGCGCCGCGACCTCGGCGGCACCGCCTCCGCGCGCCGCGCCGCCACCCGCCGCGGCGTCCTGGCCTTCGGGCATCTCACCGACGTGCACGTCCTCGACGCGCAGTCGCCGGCGCGCGTCGAGTTCATCGACCGTTTCAGGGACGTCATCAGCGGGTTCCCCGAGGGCGGGTACCGCCCGCAGGAGATCCTGTCGACGCAGGTCGGCGAGGCGATGGTGCAGGCGGTGAACCGGGTCGGGCGGGGCCCGGCGACCGGGCTGAACCTGGCGTTCACCATCAACACCGGCGACACCACCGACAACGCCCAGTACAACGAGGTCCGCTGGATCATCGACCTGCTGGACGGCGAGCGCATCAGCCCCGACTCCGGCGACCCGAACCGGTACGAGGGCGTCATGGACTGGGCGTCCTACGACCGCGCGTACTGGCACCCGGAAGGGCCGCCGCCCGGCGCCGAGACCGACTTCCCGATCGCCAAGTACGGCTTCCCCCGCGTGCGGGGCCTGATCGACGCCGCGCGCAGGCCGTTCCAGGCGACCGGGCTGAACTCGCCCTGGTACGCCGTGTTCGGCAACCACGACGGCCTCATCCAGGGCAACCTGCCGGTCAACCCGCTCATCTCGGGTCTCGCCACCGGCGGCATCAAGATCGGCGCCCCGGCGGACAGCGGCCAGGCCGAGCGGCTCGCCCGCATGGTCAGCGAGGGCGACGCCGCCGAACTCGTCCGCCTCAGCCGCGAGCAGGGCGGCGCCGGCGGCCTGTTCCGTCCCGTCACGCCCGACTGGAACCGGCGGATGCTATCGCGCGGCGAGGTCGTCGCCGAGCACTTCAAGACGAGCAAGCCCCTGCGCGGTCACGGCTTCACGTGGGCCAACCTGCTCCATGGGACGGCCTACTACGCGTTCGACAAGGGCATCGTGCGCGGCCTCGTCCTCGACACCGTCAACCAGAACGGCTACTCCGAGGGGTCACTCGACAAGGAGCAGTTCGCGTGGCTGGAGTCCCAGCTGAAGGCGGGCAGCAGCCGCTACCTCGCCGCGGACGGCTCGGTCGTGAAGCACGCCGCGAAGGACCGGCTGTTCGTCCTGTTCAGCCACCACCCGATCGGTTCCATGGAGAACGGCCTCGGTGGTGACCGCGTCCTCGGCGACGAGGTCAAGGCGCTCCTGCTGCGCTACCCGAACGTCATCCTGTGGGTGAACGGTCACACGCACCGCAACCAGGTGATCCCGCACGCCCGCCAGGGCGGGGGAGGCTTCTGGGAAGTCAACACGGCCGCGCACATCGACTTCCCGCAGCAGAGCCGCATCGTCGAACTCGCCGACAACGGCGACGGCACACTGTCGGTCTTCGCGACGATCCTGGACTCGGCGGGCCCCGCGTCCTACGGCGGCCGCCTCACCGACCCGGTCCGGCTCGCGTCCCTGTCCCGCGAACTTGCGGGCAACGACTGGCAGGACCGCGACACCGACCGCCGCGGCGAGGCCGCCGACCGCAACGTCGAACTCCTCGTCCCGGCCCCGTTCTAGGGACGCCGCCGCGCCCGGCCGGGCATGCGGAAGGGCCGCCGCGTCCGTGTCGCGGCGGCCCCTGGCCGCACGATCTCAGCCGCGGTCCGTCGGCCCGTTGTCCCGGCGGGCGAAGCGGTCGAACAGCCCGCCGGCCGCGCCCGCCGCCGCGTCCGCCATGTCGCGGACCTTGCCCACGAACGGGTCGGCCGTCCGCTCCCACGACTCCCGGTAGGACTTGGCGGCCTCCTTGACCCCGTCGCCGACCGACGCGTCGCCGTCGTCGTCGCGGCGCGGGTAGTTTCCGGCCAGGATCCGCTCGTACTCGCCGCTGTGCGCCCACCGGTCGATCTCGGCGAACCGGATCACCGCGAACGGGTGCGACTGCCCGAGCAGGTTCAGGAACTTCAGGATGCCGTCGCGCACATCGCCGGCCGCGTCGT
Source organism: Spirillospora sp. NPDC048819 (assembly GCF_040650055.1). Taxonomy (NCBI): domain Bacteria; kingdom Bacillati; phylum Actinomycetota; class Actinomycetes; order Streptosporangiales; family Thermomonosporaceae; genus Spirillospora; species Spirillospora sp. NPDC048819. The sequence continues at coordinate 54,767 of NZ_JBEZGN010000045.1, forward strand.
ACTCGCGGGCCTGCTGCAGGAACGCCTCGCTGCTCATCTCGCCCAGCTTGACGCCGCCGGCGAGCTTCATGTTCACCCGCTTCGCCGCGTCCAGGTCCTGGCCGACCAGCAGGCCGGCCCGGTCCGACGACAGCTCCGCCTTCCGGAACCACTCCCGCAGCCCGATGATGATCGCCGCGATGCCGATGTTGCCGAGCGGCAGCCACGCGAGCCGCGACCCGAGCTGCAGAAGGATCTGCATCATCGTCTGGTAGACCGCGTGCCCGGACAGGATGTGCCCGACCTCGTGCCCGACGACGAACCGCAGCTCCTCGTCGTCCAGCAGGTCGATCAGCCCGGTGTTCAGCACGATGAACGGGTGGTCGGAGCCGAGCGCCATCGCGTTCGGCGTCGGGTCCTGCCGGACGTACAGCTCCGGTACCTCCGGCATGTCCAGGACGTAGGACGCGTCCCGCACCATGTCGTAGATATTGCGGAACTGGTCCTCGCCGACGCGCACCGTCCCGCCGAGGAACATCAGCCTCAGCGACCGCTCGTTGATGAGCCCCGACATTTTGCGCAGCACGACATCGAACCCGGACAGCGAGCGCAGCGCGACGAGCGCCGATCGGTCCGCCGGGTGTTCGTAGGCCCGGGAACTGATCCCCGGGAACCGCGTACGTGCTCGATCCGGTGTGTTCTCCGTCATGTCTGGCATGGTAGTTCCGACGAACCACCGCGCCACAGGGTTCCCCGCCGTACATCCGAACGGGGACCCCGTCCGGCTCTGGCCCCGCCCGGGAGGCGACCCATGTTCGACCCGAAAGCCGAGGCGATGTCCCCGGACGAGCGCGCCGCGCTGCAGCGGCACCGGCTGTGGGGGCTGGTCGACCGGCTGCTCGCCGCCGGCGGCGTGCAGGGGCGGCGGCTCAAGGACGCCGGTGTCGCGGGCGGCTCCGACGTGACGCTCGCCGGCCTCCGGAACCTCCCGTTCACCACCAAGCAGGACCTGTGGGACAACTACCCGTTCGGGATGCTCGCCGTCCCCCGCGACCAGGTGGCGGCCGTGCACGGCTCCAGCGGGACGCGGGGGCGCCCGACGCTCGTCGCCTACACCAAGGCCGACCTCGACCTGTGGGCGGCGATGTGCGCGCGTTCGCTGTCATGCGCGGGCGCCTCGCCGGGCAGCATCGTCCACAACGCCTACGGCTACGGGCTGTTCACCGGCGGGATCGGCATCCACCAGGGGGCGGTGGCGCTCGGGGCGACCGTGGTGCCGATGTCGGGAGGGATGACCGACCGGCAGGTCCGGATGCTCACCGACCTCCGGGCGGACGTCCTGACCTGCACGCCCGCCTACGCACTGCGCCTCGGGGAGGCCCTCGCCGAGGCGGGTGCCGAACCGCACGCGCTGAAGGCGGGCCTGTTCGGGGCCGAGCCGTGGTCGGAGGAACTGCGCACCGCCATCGAACGCGTCCTGCCGATCAAGGCGATGGACATCTACGGGCTCTCCGAGGTCATCGGGCCCGGCGTCGCCACCGAATGCCTGGAGCAGAACGGTCTGCACGTCAACGAGGACCACTTCATCGTCGAGGCCGTCGACCCCGAGACGGGCGACCCGGTCGAGGACGGCGCCCCCGGCGAACTGGTGTTCACGACGCCGACCAAGCAGGCGCTGCCCCTGCTGCGCTACCGGACGGGCGACATCGCGTCCCTGGACCGCGGCGAATGCCCCTGCGGCCGGACCCTGGTCCGGATGAGCAAGGTCCTCGGCCGCGCCGACGACATGATCGTCGTCCGCGGCGTCAACGTGTACCCGAGCGAGGTCGAGCGCGTCCTGCTCGGATCGGGGCTCGTCCGGCCCCACTACCAGCTCGTCGTCGACCGCCGCGCGCCCGCCGTCCGCCTCCTTGTCGCCTGCGAGGCGCTGTCGGGCGACCCCCGGGACGAACTCGTCCGCGGCCTCCACGAGTCGCTCGGGCTGACCGCCGAGGTGTGCGTCCTGCCCGAGGGCACCGTGCCGCGGGTCGAGGTCGGCAAGGCCGTCCGCGTCGTCTCCTGGGAGGACGGCCGGCCGCCGCTGCCCGGCCTCGCCTGACCCCCGGCCCGGACGTTACGGCCACCGGCCCCGCTGGCTATTCTCGTCGTCATGACGCAAAAGCGGCGGCTGGGGATCATGGGCGGCACGTTCGACCCGATCCACCACGGCCACCTCGTGGCCGCGAGCGAGGTGGCGCACTTCTACTCGCTCGACGAGGTCGTGTTCGTGCCGACCGGCCTGTCCTCGCACAAGGAGGACCGCACGATCACCGCCGCGGAGGACCGGTACCTCATGGCCGTGATCGCGACCGCGTCCAACCCCCGCTTCTCCGTCAGCCGCGTCGACATCGACCGCCCCGGCCCCACCTACACCGTCGACACGCTCCGCGACATGCGCGAGATCCACGGACCGGACGCCGACCTGTTCTTCATCACCGGCGCCGACGCGCTAGGGAAGATGCTGACCTGGCACGACACCGACGAACTGTTCGAACTGGCGCACTTCGTCGGCGTCACCCGCCCCGGCCACCGGCTCGCCGACCCCGGCCTCCCCAACGGCGGGGTGTCCCTCATGGAGGTCCCCGCGCTGTCGATCTCCTCCACCGAATGCCGCGACCGCGTCCGCTCCGGCGAACCCATCTGGTACTTGGTCCCAGACGGAATAGTCCAGTACATCAACAAACGCGACCTCTACCGTGCCGCCCAGGGGGGCGACCCCCTGGAACCCCCGTCACGAGCCGGTCGATCCTCACGCCACGGTTCCGCTTAGTTGTGACACTCTCGGTCTGCTTCGTGTCGCTGCGGTCGCCCGGCTCGGCGGGTCGTGCGGTGTTAGCCCAGGGGGGCGACCCCCTGGAACCCCCGTTGCGAGCCGGTCGATCCTCACGCCACGGTTTCGGTTTGTTGTGACGGTGCGGGTTTGCGTCGTGTCGCTGCGGTCGCCCGGCTCGGCGGGTCGTGCGACCTCCGGCGCCTGGGGCGCCTCCGGCCGCACGACCCGTGGCTGGGGTCCGGGTGGTAGGGCGCATACCCTGGAAGGGCGGGGCCGCATCGGCCTTGTGGTCGAACAGCGACAAAGAGGTCGGCGAACCGCCACCCGTGAGAAGGTGTTAGTGGAGACGACCCCTACAGGGAGGATCGCGAGCGCATCGTGACCGCATCCGAGAGGGCGGCGCAGCTCGTCCGGATCGCCGCCGAGGCGGCGGGCGACAAGCTGGCCGACGACATTCTTGCCTACGACGTGAGCGAGCAGCTCGTCATCACCGACGCGTTCGTGCTCTGCTCGGCCCCCAGCGACCGCCAGGTCCGCGCCATCGTCGACGAAGTCGAAAAGCGCCTCCGCGAAGAGGGCGACGCCAAGCCCGTCCGCCGCGAAGGCGAGCGCGAAGGCCGCTGGGTGCTGCTGGACTACGCGGACATCATCGTGCACATCCAGCACGAAGAGGACCGCATGTTCTACGCCCTCGAACGGCTGTGGAAAGACTGCCCTCTCCTCGATCTGCCCGAAAGCGCCACCGCCCACCAGGCCCACCGTGCCGTCGGGAGCCCGAGTGAGTGACGCCCGCCCCACGAGGGAACCCGGCAGGCGGCGGCTCGTGCTCTGGCGGCACGGCCAGACCGCCTGGAACGTCGAACGCCGCTTTCAAGGCAAGACGGACATCCCTCTCGACGAGACCGGTGTCCAGCAGGCGCAGCGCGCCGCCCGGCTCCTCGCCGGGCTCCGCCCCACCGCCCTGCTCGCGTCCCCCCTGCGCCGGGCCGCCGACACCGCCCAGGCCCTCGCCGAGATCACCGGGCTCCCCGTCCAGCACGACAGGGACCTCATCGAACGCGACGGCGGCGCCTGGGAGGGCCTCACCGCCCGTGAGATCCGCGAACGCTACCCCGCGGAACACGCCGCCTGGCAGCCTCCCGGCGGCGAGACCAGCGCCCAGGTCGCCAAACGCGTCGGCACCGCCCTGGAACGCGCCCTGGACGACCTGCCGCCCACGGGTCAGCTCGTCGTCGCGTCCCACGGCGCCGCGCTGCGCCTCGGCATGTCCCACCTCCTGCGCCTCCCCGAAGAGACCTGGGAACGCCTCGGCGGCCTGTCCAACTGCTGCTGGTCCGTCATCACCGAAATGCGCGACGGCGGCTGGCGCCTCGCCGAGCACAACGCCGGCACCCTCCCCGAACCCGTCCTCAGCGACGACCGCCCCGACGCGGGAACCTGACCCGGAAACGATTCGAGACCAGCCTGCCGCGTCCGATACACTGGCGAGGCGCTGCGGGATGCACGTCCACGCAGCGGCGGGGCTATGGCGCAGTTGGTAGCGCGCCTCCATGGCATGGAGGAGGTCTGGGGTTCGAATCCCCATAGCTCCACGGACGAGTTGGGAGTGGTGTGCCTGCGGGCCGCCACTCCTTCGTCATTGTGGGGCTCCACCCCCTCCCCCTGTCGGCGAATGGGCCGCTGGGTCTGACCGCAAAGGGTTCGCCATGATGGCGGCTAACCTTCGTCCGGCCGCGCTTCGGCACGTCGATCATGCGGGAACAGCCACGTAGTGGCGATGCATGATCGAGATGAGGCTGACCCATGAAAAGCCGGATTTCTGGACGGCTGCTGCCCGCCGCGCTGATCGCGGCGACCGTCACCGCGATCGCCGCGCCCGCGATGGCGCAGGCGGCGCCGCCACCCGCGGAACAGACCTACAACGAAGCGGAATGCGCTCAGGCGCTCCAGATCCTCGCGTACTTCAAGCTGCTCCCGGACCAGCCCGACGTCGGGCGGGCCCTCTGCTCGATGAACGCGGCGGAGCAGAAGGACTGGACGCGGCAGGACGAGCCGCAGCAGCAGATGCAGCAGGAGCAGACCACGAAGGTGCTCAGCACGACCTACACCGCCGACAACGGCAAGGCCGTCAAGGAGACCAAGCCCCTCGGCACCGCGGTCGTGTGGCCCGAAAGCCTCATGATCCAAGTGCCGACGATCGACGACCAGTGGCACTCCTACATCGCGACGCAGAACTGACGCGTTCTCACGGGCCGCGGAGGGACGCCCCTCCGCGGCCCGCGTCCGAAACGCTCCCGGCGTGCACTAAGCTTTTCCTCGACCGCGGGGCTATGGCGCAGTTGGTAGCGCGCCTCCATGGCATGGAGGAGGTCTGGGGTTCGAATCCCCATAGCTCCACACGAGTTGAGCAGTCGAACCTGCCCCGTCTGATGGCGGGGCGGTTCTCGTTCCGGCCCGGTCAGGTCGTCACCGGCGCTGGTAGACGGTGACGAGTACGCCGTCGCCGTACGTCGTGGCCTCGGTCAGGTTCCATGCGGTCTTGTCGGGAGTCTTCGCCCACAACGTGCGGCCATGGCCGAGGATGACGGGGAACGACATGAGGTGGATCTCGTCCACCAGGTCGTGTGCGAGCAGCCCCTGGACGAGCTGGATGCTGCCGGCCACGGATATCTCGCCGTCGACCTCGCGCTTGAGCCGGGACACCTCGCCGGCGAGGTCACCGGAGAGCACGGTCGTGTTGTTCCACTTCGCGTCGGTCAGCGTGCTGGACAGGACGTACTTCGGCATGCCGTTGTACTTGTCGGCGAGTTCGCCCTCGTACTGCGGCCAGGCTTCGGCGAAGCCCTCGTAGGTCCTGCGTCCGAGCAGCAGCGCGGCGGCCGCGAATGATTCGGTCTCCTTGAATCTCTCGGCGTCGGGTCCGCGGTCGAACTCGAAACTCCAGTTCGGGTACTTGAACTCCTCTCCGCCGGGCGCCTCCACGACGCCGTCGAGCGAGATGAACTCGGTCACCACGATCTTTCCCATGTCAGGACTCCTTGATGAAGTCGCGCAGCGCGGCGGCGAGCACGTCGGGTGTGGTGCCGTGGTTCTCGCCCGGCACCGGCTTGAGGGTCGCGGTCGGCAGCCGCTCGGCGACGGCCCGCGTCCCCGTGGCGAGGTGCGGCCAGGTGTCGGTGCCGTACATGACGAGGACGGGAACGCCGATCCGGTTCCAGAGGTCGGCGCGCAGCGGCTTGCCGGACATGGTGTCGCCGACGTTGCGGCCGTCGTAGGCGATCGTGGGGGCGATCGCCTCAAGCCCGGACCACATGGCGGCGTCCTCGCGCATGCCGGCGACCATCTCCTCCGGCACGCCGGCCGCGGCGGTCATGAACAGGGCGACGGCGTCGCCGGGGCGGCCGTCGGCGACGGCGGCGTCGAGCCGTTCGACGTAGTCGGCCGGCAGCGGGGGCCGGGCGTCGTCGACGACCACGGGCGGTTCGAACAGCGCGAGCCGCGCGACCGGGACGCCGGCCTGTGCGGCGTTGAGCGCGAGCAGCCCTCCGGAGGACCAGCCGAACACCGTCGCCGGGCGGCCGCCGCCGGCCTGCTCGATGATCGCGGCGAGGTCCTCGAACTCGCGCTCGACCGCGTAGGGCCGGGTGTCGCCGCTCTCGCCGCGCCCCCGGCGGTCGTAGTTGATCACGAGGAACTCGTCGGCGAGCAGCTCGGCCGCCTGCGAGTTCTCGGGAGTGGTGGCGCGGTACGCGGTCGCGCCGTCGATGATGATGATCGGGTCGCCGGCGCCCCACGCCGTGTAGGCGATGGTGGTGCCGTCGGCCGACGTGACAGTCCCGTTGGACATTTCGAGGGCCTTCCTAGTCGGTCTCCCGCGGTGTCGATCACCGCGAAAGACCAGGTTAGGAACGCCCCGGGTTCTCGGTCTTGTACAGGAGCGACATCGGGTCGGCGGCATCGTCGCGCCGCCGCAGCTGCGTCGCGGTGCGGCCGATGAACCGCTGCAGCGCCCTCGCGAGGTGCGGCTGGTCGTAGTAGCCGAGCCGGTGCACCACTTCGAGCGGCGCGACGCCCTCGCCGATCAGCAGCGCGGCTTCGCGGGCGCGTTCGATCTGCCGTATCGCACCCTGCGTGAGCCCCGTCGCGGACGAGATCCGGCGCTGGACCGACCGTGTTCCCACCTTGGCGATCCCGCCCCACACGACCTCGTCCACGAGCGGATCACGGGTGAGCACCCCGGCGTGGACGAGCTTCTGGACGAACTGCTCCGCGTCGTCCATCCGGGGGATCTCCCATTCCTCGCCGCGCAGGACGAACGTGCGTCCGGTGACGTGCGGGCTCTCGACGCCGCCGTCGACGAGTCGTGCGATCGGCAGGTGCGGCATCGACGTGCCGTGCGCGAACGTGATCCCGAACGACTCCGAGTCACCGGTGATCTCCGCGCTGGACGCGGCCGTCTCCGGCCCGCGGACCGCGGCGTGGACGACGCCCTCGTCGTCCCAGAAGACCAGCTCCCAGGTCGACGTCGCGACCGAGGTCATGGTCCCGGCGCCCGAGGTGCGCCCGCGCCAGACACGCGCCACGTAGGGCGAGTCCGACGCGCGGTGATCGCTCTCGACGGCCATGCCGGAAGCCTACCGAGCGTCAGGCGGTGTAGCGGAGCACGGCGCCCACGTGAAGGTTCGGCGCCGCGCCGTTGGACGGCAGGACGACCAGTTCGCCGTCGGTCGCCGCCACCGCTCTGACCAGGGCGGCGTCCGCTCGCTCTTCGCGGGGGTCGGCCACGCCGAACTCGTCGCGGAGTTCGTCGGCGGTCGTGGCGATCTGTGCGGGGTCCGGGCCGATCCAGAGGCGTGCGGCCGGATCGGGGTCCTCGTCCAGGAGGAGGGTCTCGACGCGGCCCTGCCGGACGGCCTCGGTGGTGGCGGGCAGGCCCGCGACGGCGCGCTGGCCGTTGGCGAGTTCACGGTCGAAACGTTCGGCGACGGTCATGATGCGTTCGGTCGCCTTCAGGTTCAGGACGCGCCGGAGTTCGGCGTCCAGGTCGGGGTCGTCGAGGGTGGTGTTCTTGTCGGACTCGACGGTGTGCTCCAGGACGTGCTCGGAGACCTCCTCCAGGACGAAGGTGCGGGCACGGGTGTCGCCGGCGATCACGATGGCCTCCGCGCCGCAGCTGTCGGCGACGCGGTCGATCTCGTGGGCGACCTTCTTGGCGTTGTGCATCCAGACGTTCTCGGACGAGCGCTGGAACCGGGACTGGTTCCAGTCGCCCGCCTTGGTCTTGCGGATGGGGTAGTCCTCGTCGCCCTCGACGTCGATGTGCCGGTGCCTCCCGTCCGCGGTGACGCACTCGATCGCGCCGCCGCGGCGGTCGACGACGGCCACCATGTGCGGGAACCTCTCGCCGCGTTCGGCCAGGTAGGGCAGGACGTCCGGGAGCGGTGCGAGGGTCGCGCGGGGGGTCCGGGGCGCGCCGGGGAACCGCTCGCTGTGCACGACCTCGCCGTTCGCCGCGAAGATCACCATGGTCCCGGAGCGGCGGTCCAGCATCTCCTCGTCGATGGTCTGCTCGATCGCGCGGAGCGTGTCGTGCGGGGCGTTCTGGGCCTCCAGGTCCGCGCGCAGCGCCCGCCACCGCAGCTCGACGGCCTTGGACGCATCCTCGGTGGTCCGGGTGAGGTCCGCGTAGACGGACGCGTAGGGCCCCGGATGTTGGTACAGCGTCTTGAGGAATGACAGATCCATGGAGTGGCCGTACCCGCCCTATCTGGGGCAAACGTAAAGAATGTGACGTCTGTGGTCAGCCTTCGGCGGACTGCTGGAGCCGCGCGTAGGCGAGCTGCAGCCAGTCCGAACCCGCGACCGCCGTCATCGTGGCGCCGGCGAGCCGGGTCGCGTGCGGGGCGAAGACGAGGCCCGCCGCGTAGGCCGTCGCGACCCACTGAGCCGTGCAGAACGGGCAGGTGATCAGTTCCCCGACGGCGTGCCGGACGCCCCGCCCGCGCACCTCCTCCGCCACCTCGGCCGGCCCGGACGTCCCCGAGTAGCGGGTGAACGGGGCGCGCAACGGGCTCGTCACCGGGTCCTTGGCGATCAGCCGGGACACCTTGTGCGTCGTGACGGTCATCAGCGCCAGGTCGGCCGGCCCCACGGACGGGGCACGGTCGCGCGACCGGCGGCCCACCAGCACCATCGCCGCCGTGGTCAACCCGTAGACGGCGAGGGTTCCGAGGTACGAACCGAGCGGACGGTCCGCCCCGTCGGTGTACTCGTCCTTCTGCCTGCGCGCGGTGTCGACGACCGTGCTCATGTCTTCTCCGGCTCAGTGGTTGCGCAGCGCGTCCACCAGCTGCGACTTGCTCATCGAGGACCGTCCCTCGACGCCGATCTCACGGGCCCGCTTCATGAGCTCGTCCTTCGTCCAGTCGCCGTAAGGGGGGTTCTCGCCGCCCTTGCGACCGACCTTCTTCCTGCCCTGGCCCGCTGACGCGTTCGCGATCCGCGCGGCCTTCTCCTTGCTTTCGCCCCGGTCGCGGAGCTTCTGGTACGTCTTCTCGTCCTTGATCTGTGATCTGGGCATACCGGACGTTTACCCGACGCACCCGTTTCACACATCGGAGACAATGGCCCTGGAAAGGGGACTCGTGCGCATCGGCATCCTTGGCCCGCTCGACGTGCGGGACGACGCCGCCCGCCCCGTAGGGGTCGCGGGCCGGCGGCTGCGCGCCCTGCTCGTCCGGCTGGCGGCCGAGGCGGGCCGCCCCGTGCCGGCCGAGCGGCTGCTGCACGACCTGTGGGACGGCGCACCGCCCGGAGGGAACGCGTTACAGGCGCTCGTCTCGCGCCTGCGCGCCGCCGTGGGCCGCGACCTGGTCGAGCTCGGCCCGGCCGGCTACCGGCTCGGCATCGACCCCGGTGAAGTGGACGCGGTCGCCTTCGAGCGCGGGATCGCGGCGGCCCGCGCCGAGGCCGACCCCGCCCGGAGGGCGGAGCGGCTCCGCGCGGCGCTCGCGCTGTGGCGCGGCCCCGCGCTCGCCGACGTCGCCGATGCGGGATTCGCATCCGCGACGATCGCGCGGCTGGAGGAATTGCGGCTCGCCGCCGTCGAAGACCGCGTGGACGCCGAACTCGCCGCCGGTGTCCCCGTCGCGCCCGCCGCCGAGCTGAGGTCCCTCGCCGCCGCGAACCCGCTGCGCGAACGGCTGCGCGGGCAGCTCATGCGCGCCCTGTACGCGGCGGGACGGCAGGCCGAGGCACTCGAGGCGTTCGAGGAGACGCGGCGGGCCCTCGCCGACCGGCTCGGCGTCGACCCGTCCCCGGAACTGTCCGCCGTGCACCTGTCGATCCTGCGGCGCGAGACCGCGACCGGCGACGCGCCGCCGTCCGGGGAGCCGCACCCGCGGTCGGTGCGGCGGACGAACCTGCCCGCACAGCTCACCAGCTTCGTCGGGCGGGAGGAGGAATCACGGCGGGTCGGCAAGCTGCTCCGCGAGACGAGGCTCGTCACCCTCACCGGACCCGGCGGCGCCGGCAAGACCCGGCTGGCCGGGGAGAGCGCCGCCGCGTTCGCCGAGGAGATGCCCGACGGCGCGTGGTTCGTCCCGTTCGCGCCGGTCAGCGACCCGGGGGACGTCGTGCACGCGGTCCTGTCGGCGCTCGGCGTCCCGGAGTCCGTCCGCCCCGCCGAGACGCGCGCGGTCGTGCGGCCCCTCGACCGGCTGGCCGACTTCCTCGCCGCCAAGCGGATGGTCGTCGTCCTGGACAACTGCGAGCACCTCATCGACGCCGTCGCGCGGCTCGTCGGCCACGTCCTCGCGCAGGCGCCGGGCGTCCGGATCCTCGCGACGAGCCGCGAGCCGCTCGGCATCACCGGCGAGTCGCTGTGCCCGGTCCCGTCCCTGTCGCTGCCGGACGAGGACGTCACCGATCCCGGCGAGGCCCTCGGGTACGCGTCGGTGCGGCTGTTCGCCGACCGCGCGGCGGCCGTCCGCCCCGGCCTCGCCGTGGACGCCGGCAACGTCGCCGACGTCGTCGCGATCTGCCGGGCGCTCGACGGCATCCCGCTCGCGATCGAGCTGGCCGCCGCCCGGATGCGCTCCCTCACCAGCGGCCAGGTCGCGGCGCGGCTCGGGGACCGCTTCCGGCTGCTGACCGGCGGCAGCCGCACGGCGCTGCCCCGGCACCGGACGCTGCGCGCCGTCGTCGACTGGAGCTGGGAGCTGCTGGACGACGTGGAACGGGCCGTCCTGCGCCGCCTGTCGGTGTTCGCGGGCGGCGCCACCCCGGACGGCGCCGTGCACGTCTGCGCGCCGGCCGCACCGGACGCGCCCGAACCCCACGACGTCATCGACGTGATCGCCGCACTGATCGACAAGTCGCTGGTGATGGCGGACGGTGACACCGACGTCCGGTACCGGCTGCTGGAAACGGTCCGCGTCTACGCGGGGGAGCGGCTGGAGGAGGCGGGCGAGACCCGGCGTGTCCGGGACGCCCACGCCGCCCACCTCGTCGGGCTCGCCGAACGCGCCGAGCCGGAGCTGCGCCGCCGCGACCAGCTGCGCTGGGCCGCGCGGGTCGCCGCCGAGCGCGACAACATCACGGTCGTGTTCCGGCATGTGATCGAGACCGGCGACGCCCGGACGGGGCTGCGGCTCGTCGCGGCGCTGGTGTGGTTCTGGCTGCTGCGCGACATGGAGACCGAGGCGGGCGGCTGGGCGGTCGCCGTCCACGACATGGTCGGCGACACCGTCCCGCCCGGCCTGGAGGAGGAGTACGCCCTCTGCGCCGTCTCGGCCGGTCTCGTCGCCGAGATGACCAAAGCCCAGGGGCCGACGCCCGAGGCGCTGCACGCGATACTGGCCGTCGTCCGCACCGTCGTGCCGGAGACGCCGACGCATCCCGTCCTCGCCCTGGCCGAACCGGTGTCCAGCGTCTTCAGCGGGGACATGGACGAGGTCCGGAGGCGCGTGCGAACCATTCAGGACCACCCCGACCCGTGGGTCCGCGCCGTCGTCCGCGTCCTCCTCGCGCACACGGGAATCAACGTCGGGGACATCGACACGGCCGCCACGGAGGCCGCCGATGGCTACGCGTGGTTCCGCGAGCTGGGGGACAGGTTCGGGATGATCGTCGCGATGGGCGCGATGATGCAGGTCGCGATGGCGCGGGACGAGCCGGAGGACGCGGTCCTGCTCGGCGAGGAGGCGTACGGCTACGCCACGGCCGGTGTCAGCCCTGAGCAGGGCGCGGCGATCCTCACCCAGCTCGGCCGGGCGCGGGCTCAGCTCGGCGACGTCGAGCGCGCCCGCGATGACCTCGAACGCGCCATGGCGCAGACGGAACGGATCGGCGAGTTCGCAGACGCGGCGGGCGCATCGCTTCTGCTGTGCGAGCTGTCCCTTCAGCAGGGCGACCGGGAGACCGCGCGCACACACGCGGAACGCGCGTCCACATGGGTCGAGCGGCGCGGGCAACGGCCCGACTTCGCCCAGGCGTCCCGCCGGACCTACAGCCGGCTCGGCTGCCTCGCCGAGGAGGACGGCGACCTGGAGGCGGCCCGGCGCCATCACCGCGACGCGTTCCGCGACCTGCGGAACGACGCCCTCATGGGCAACCCGACCGTGGCGTCCCTGGTCGAGGGCCTCGCCGCCTACGCCGCCGCGCGGGGCGAGTTCGTCCGCGCGGCCGAACTGCTCGGCACCGCGCACAACCTGCACGGCTACCGGGACATGTCCTCCTACGAGGTCGTCCGGACGCTCTCTTCCGCGGCCCGCGCGCTCGGCGACGACGCGGTCGCCGCCGCCTACGAACGCGGGCGGCAGGTCACGCGAGAGGACGTCTTCGAGCAGGGAGAGGAACTGGTCGCGTCCGTCTGACGGCGCCGGCCGAGTGGGGCCCCATGCGTGCGTCCCGGTCCGAGGGGCAGTGACGACGCGGCCGCGGGCGCACATCGCTGGAAAGGCGGCAGGCGCGCCGACCGGTCCTGGTCGGCGCGCCCGCGGCTGGATCGCCCTCTCAGGTTCTCCGCGAGTACATGCGCATGGCCAGCGGGAACGTGACGACGACGATCCCCAGGGCCCAGGCGAGCGTGTACCAGACATGGTTCCCGACCGGGCCGCCGACCATCAGCGCGCGCATCGAATCCGCCAGATGCGTGACCGGGTTGATGCTCGTCCACTTCTCCAGCCAGCCCGGCATCGTGGACGTGTCCTGGACGAGGACGCTGCTGCCGAACGTCAACGGCATCACCCAGATCAACGACAACCCCTGAACCGTGTCGGGTGTAGGCGCGAGCAGGCCCACCAGGACGGAGATCCAGCACACGGCCATGTAGAACACGTACGCCAGGGCCAACGCCGCCAGTACCGACAGTGGATCGGTGTGGAACCTGAACCCCAGCAGCGACCCGAAGCCCACGAGGACGGTCATCACGGTGAAGAACCGGACCGTGTCGCCCAGCACCGTCCCGATCAGCGGGGCCGAACGGGCGATCGGCAGACTGCGGACCCGGTCGAACACGCCCTTGTGGATGTCCTCGTTCAGCGCCGTCCCGAGCCCCATCGTCGCGAACATCGCCATCTGCGCGACGAGCCCCGGCAGGAGCTGCTGCAGGTAGGAATGCGTGTCGCCGGCCACCGCCCCGCCGAACACGTACAGGAACATCACCAAGAAGATGATGGGCATCAGCGTCGTGTCCAGCAGCTTCTCCGGGGAGTGCTTCAACTGGGCGACGTTGCGCCACGCCAGCGTCAGGCCATGCCGCAGCGTCCGCTGCGGGCTGACGCGCGCCGGCGGTTCGGCCGCGGACGGACGGGTGCCAACGGTGATCGCGGTCATGCCACGCTCCCCTCGGGGACGAGTTCGGACGCGGGCTCTCCGCCGATGCGGCCCGTCAGCGTCAGGAACACCTCGTCCAGGCTCGGCATCCGCAGCGCCAGTTCGGCCGCCACGAGGGACGCCTCGTCCAACCGCCTGACGAGTGCCGACAGCAGCCTCGGATCGTTCACCGGCGCCGAGACGAGACCCGCCGCCTCCTGCACCTCGGGCCGTTCCCCGGTCAGCTCGGCGACGATCGCGGCGAGCTGACCGGTGCGGTACGGCTCCGCCGCGCGGACCACGAGGGTCTGCAACCCGATCCGCCCCTTCAGGTCGTCGGACGTCCCCTCGGCGATGACCCGGCCGTGGTCGAACACCGCGATCCGGTCGGCGAGCGCGTCCGCCTCCTCCAGATACTGCGTGGTCAGCAGCACGGTCGCCCCGCCGGCGACGACGTCGCGGATCGTGGCCCACACCTCGTTGCGGGCCCGCGGGTCCAGCCCGGTCGTCGGCTCGTCCAGGTAGATCACCTCAGGACGGTTGATCAAGCTCGCCGCCAGGTCGAGCCGCCGGCGCATCCCGCCGGAGTACGTCTTCACCGCACGCGATGCGGCATCGGCGAGCCGGAACCGGTCCAGCAGCTGCCGCGCCCTGGCCTTCGCCTCCGCCCTGCCGAAGTCCAGCAGCCGGGCGATCATCACGAGGTTCTCGGTGCCGGTCAGCTCCTCGTCCACCGACGCGTACTGCCCGGTCAGCCCGATCTTCGCCCGGACCCGCACCGCGTCCCTGACCACGTCGTAGCCGGACACCTCGGCCCGTCCGGCATCGGGCTTGAGCAGCGTCGCCAGTACGCGCACGGCAGTGGTCTTTCCGGCGCCGTTCGGCCCCAGCACGCCAAGTACCGTGCCTCGCCGCACGACGATGTCCACACCGTCCAGGGCCTTGGTCTCCCCGAACGCCTTCCGCAGCCCTTCGGCGCGGATCACTTCATCCATCGATCTGCCCTTCACATGACTTCGGTGTGACGTTCTCCACCGTGGGCAACGGCGCTGACATGCCGCTTACACCGGCCCGCAGTGGCTGACACGGCACTGACGCAGCGCTGATCGTGAAGGCCTGAACGCCACATGACCTGCGGGTTCGCCAGCACGCGTTCGCGGGCCGACTTCTTGATTTGACGGACCGTCCAAGGCTGCCTAACCTCTGTCGTGCCCCAAGGGGATGCGGGACGCCGAGAGGCGGACGGCCCCGGGGATGCCGACAGAGGAAAACGGTTCGCAGCTTGCTCCGGGCCGAGGTACTCTTACAAGGCAAGCCCAGACGGGATGCAGGACGCCGCAAGGTGGCCGGCCCGTAGGGCGCCTCCTAGGAAACGATCTTCTCCAGGCTTTGAGCCTGGAGGTGTGTCGTCTCCGTAGGGGACTGGGCCGCCTCCGGACGTCGAAAAAGATCTTCGCGGATCTGCTTGACAACGGAGATGGAACAGGTAAGTTAGAAGGGTTGCCCCGGAGCCGGGTCCCGCGGAAGCGGGGGTTCGGTACGGTGGGTGTCCGTTTCTTGAGAACTCAACAGCGTGTTAAAAGCCAGTGCCTTTATCGGTCCGGTTGTTGTTTGGCCGGGCCGCCCCGTGCCGCC
>NZ_JBEZGN010000046.1:0-67788 GCF_040650055.1 Spirillospora sp. NPDC048819
CCACCCGGTATGACAAGCTCGCCGTCCGCTACGAAGCCACCCTCCACATCGCCGTCATCAACGACTGGCTGATCTGCCTTTGAGACACGCCCTAGGTGCCGCATGGATACCAGGACGGACTCACGCCGGCGCGTGGCGGCTCCGCGCGTCAAGGGGATGTTCGCGATCGCGTGGTCGCGCTGCGGCTTGCGTTCCAGCGGGCTGGGGCGGGTGATGGTTCGGTTAGGGGTGGGGTGTGGTGGGGCGGTAGCGGGCCTTGATGTGGACGCGTTCGCCCTGGGGGCCGAGGATGCTCAGGAACTCCACCGGACGGGTGTCGGCGTTGCCGAACCAGTGGGGGAGATGGGTGTCGAATTCGGCGACCTCGCCGGCGGTGAGGACGAAGTCCTGGTCACCGAGGACGAGGCGTAGCCGTCCGTTGAGGACGTACAGCCAGTGGTAGCCCTCGTGGGAGCGAGGATCGGGTTCGCGATCGGTCGGGCCGGCGGGGAGGATCTGCTTGAACGCCTGCAGCCCGCCGGGTTTGCGGGTCAGCGGGACGACGGTCATGCCGTTGCGGGTGAACGGCCGCGGAAACACCCGGGGGTCGGCGTCGGACGGGGCGCCGACGAGTTCGTCGAGCGGCATCTGGTAGGCCCTGGCCAGGGGCAGCAGGAGTTCCAGGCTCGGCTTGCGGTGCCCGGACTCCAGCCGGGACAGGGTGCTGACCGGGATGCCGGTGGTCTCCGACAGGGCGGTCAGCGTGGCTCCGCGGCGGCGTCGCAACTCGCGGAGCCGTGGTCCGACCGCGGCCAGGACGTCATCGAACTCCTCGCTCATGGGGTCACTGTGCCCGCGGATTTGCATTTTTTGCAAAGAACTTTGTCAGTTCGCCATGGGGGAGGCAGATTGACGGCGGAGGTGTCACGATGACCCAGCGACCCGGCCCGGCATCCCAGAAGACCGTCGCCCAGATCTGGGAAGAGCGGTATCGCAGCAGCGAACAGGTTTTCAGCGGCGAGCCCAATTCCGTGTTGGTCACCGAGGTCACTGGCCTGGCGCCAGGGCAGGCGCTTGACGTGGGGTGCGGTGAAGGCGCCGACGCACTCTGGCTGGCCCGGCACGGCTGGCACGTCACCGCGGTCGACGTCTCCCTGACCGCCCTGCAGCGCGCCGCAGCCGCGGACGTCACCGGCCGCGTGGCATGGGCACGTGCCGACCTGACCACCACGCCGCCCCCGGCCCGATCCTTCGACCTGGTGTCCGTCCAGTACTTCCCGCTCCCGCACCAACCGGGCCACACCGCGCTGCGAAGCCTGCTGGCCGCCGTCGCGCCCGGCGGCACCCTGCTCGTCGTCAGCCACGACCCGGCCGACCTGGCCCCGCGCCCCGGCTTCGACCCCGGCGACTACTACCAGCCCGACGACATCGCCAGGCTTCTCGATCAGGACTGGACGGTCCTGATCAACGAGTCCCGTCCGCGGAACGCCCCCGCGCCCGCCGGCACGCACCACACTCGCGACACCATCCTGCGCGCGCGACGCCTGCGGTAATCCGTCGCCGTTCACTTGCCGCTGCTCGGCGGGACGGCCTCTTCCGGGACGGTGTCCTTGTATATCGCCGCGGCGGCGGTCGCGATCATGGCCGTCACCTCCGCGAGTGGACGGGGCGCGTCACGGCCGGTCAGGGCGTCGTAGGTTTCGAAGCCGGTCAGCTGCCAGATCGTGTCGATCGCCTCGGGGGCGGGCGTGTCGGTGAAGCGGCGGAGCAGTTCGGTCAGGGCGGTGCGGCGCATCCGGTCGCGTTCGCGCAGCAGGCGGTCGAGGTCGCGGTCCAGGACGGCCATCCCGCGGAGCCTTCTGATGACGACCGGGTCGGAGTCCCAGAAGTGGCAGAAGGCGTTGGTGAACTCCGCCAGCGCCGCGGCCGCGTCGGGTGCGGTGAAGGCTTCCCGCATGTCCATGCCCGCGTTGGCGGCCAGCGAGTCGAACAGGCCCTCCAGCAGCCCGGACTTGGAGCCGAAGGCGTTGTAGACGGTCTGCCGTGACACGTCGGCGGCCTTGGCGACCGCGTCCACGGAGACCTGGGGGACCGAGCCGCCCGCCAGCAGTGTGCGCGCGGCCGCGAGGATCCGCCGCCGCGTCTCCTCCGCCGCCGCCCGCCGCTTGCCGGACTCGTACTTGCGCGGACTCATCCGCTTGACACCTCCAGATATTTAGATTTACTGTCTGTCCAATGAATGTTAGCAGCAAGTCCGCCGAGTCTCCTCCGACCGGCAGAACAGGAGCATGATCATGAACGTGTACCGTCCTCTCGACGGCCGGGTGGCGATCGTGACCGGCGCCAGCCGCGGCATCGGCGCCGCCACGGCCCGCGCCCTGCACCATGCCGGAGCCGGCGTCGTGCTCGCCGCCCGTGACGCTGCCGCGCTGTCCACCCTGGCAGGTGAGATCAACGACGAGGGCGGCCGCGCCCTGGACGTGCCGACCGACGTCACCGACCCGGAGGCGGTCCAGAGCCTCGTGCGGCGCGCGGTGGCGGAGTTCGGGCGGCTGGACGTCGCCGTCAACAACGCCGCGGGCGGCGGTCACCCGCCCACCCCGCTCGCCGAGGTCGACGTCGCCGACTACGACAGCGCCCTGGCGGTCAACCTGCGCGGCGTCTTCCTGGCCATGAAGTACGAGATCCCCGCCATGCTCGACTCCGGCGGCGGAGCCATCGTCAACATGGCCTCCACCGCGGGGCTGCAGGCCGTCGGCGGACTGGCCGGCTACGTTTCCAGCAAGTTCGCCCTCGTCGGCCTGACCAGGTCGGCGGCGCTCGACTACGCCACGGCCGGGATACGCGTCAACGCGCTCGCCCCCGGGCCGATCCTCACCGAGCAGCTCGAGCGCGCCGGCGCGCAGGCCCAGCAGATGGCCGGGCGGGCGATGCCCATGCAGCGGATCGGCGACCCCGGCGAAGTCGCGGCCGCCGCCGTGTGGCTGTCCTCGGACGCCGCGTCGTTCATCACCGGCGCCACCCTGCCGATCGACGGCGGCAAGCTCGCCGGCATGGCCCCCTTCGGCAAGCCCCCGGCCCCCGCGACCGGGCGGGAGGTCCCGGCATGAAGCTGCTCGTCCTGGGCCCGACCGGCAAGACCGGCGGCCACCTGCTCACGCAGGCGCTGGACGCCGGGCACGACGTCACGGCGCTGGCCCGCACCCCCGGCAAGATCACCATCAGCCGCCCGCGGCTTCGCGTCGTCCAGGGGGACGCGCTGGACGCCGCCTCGATCGAGGCGGCGATGCCCGGCCACGAGGCCGTCCTGTCGGCCCTCGGCGTGGCCTCGCGCGGGCCGACCACGGTGTACTCCCAAGGGGTCGCCAACATCCAGGCGGCCATGCAGGCCACCGGCGTACGGCGCCTGATCTGCATCTCCTCCGGGGGCATCGAGATCGGCCCGCAGGTGCCCATCGCGCAACGCCTGGTGATACGCCACATCGTCCAGCGCGTCTACCGGCACCCGTACGCCGACATGCGGCGCATGGAGGACGCGCTCCAGGCCGGCCCCCTGGACTGGACGGTCATCCGGGCGCCCATGCTCACCGACGGCCCCCGCACCCGCGATTACCGGTTCTCCAGCGACCGGCCGCTGCCCGACCAGTCCAAGATCTCGCGAGCGGACCTCGCCGACTTCATCCTCACCCACCTCACCGACACCGCGACCTACCGGACCCGTGTCGATATCTCCAACTGACCGGGCGTCTGGATGACGTGGCCCGCTCGCGCATGTGGTCCCGGGTCAGCGGCGGAACTGGCTGATCAGCGCGGCATAACCCGACTGTCCGAGCCCCTCGGCGGCGGCGCGTTCGGCGAGCGCCTTGATCTGGAGGGGCAGTGCGGGGTCGATTCCGTGTGCGGTGCTCTCGTCGACCAGGTGCGTCATGGCGGCCAGGTGGGTGGCGATCGTGGCGTCGTCTCCCGGGAAGGCGCCCGCGTCGATCTGTTCGGCGTAGCCGGCCAGCCAGCCGGTGGTGGTGGCGATACCGCCTTCGAGGACGGGAGTGAGCGCGGTCGCCGGCACTCCGGCGGCCTGGAGGAGCGCGGCACCGTGGAGGAAGGCGTTCAGGATGTTCCACATCACGGCCAGCACGGCGACGTCGTGGAGTGCGGCGAGGCCCGGATCGTCGCCGAGGAACGTCGGGGCGGCCAGCTTCCGCAGCGTCCGGCCGTGCTCGTCGAAGGCGCCCTTGTCGCCGGCGTAGAGGATGGCGGCGTCCCCCGAGCCGATGCCGCCGGGCGCGGCCATGATCGCTCCGTCGAGGTAGGCGATCTCGTGTTCGGCGGCCCAGGCGGCGAGGTCGCGGGCCTCGCCCGACGAGCCGGACGTCAGGTTGACCAGCGCATGTCCCCGCAGCTCGCCGGCGAGTGGCCGGACGAGTTCGCGGACGGCGTCGTTGTCGGTGACGCACACGACGACGAGCGAGCCGGCGGTGGCCGCTTCGGAGGCGGAACCGGCCGGGCGCGCACCGCGGTCGGCGAGGCCGGCGCCCTTGCCCGCGGACCGGTTCCACACCGTGGTCGGATGCCCGGCGGTGACGAACGCCTCGGCCAGGGCGTGGCCCATCAGCCCGAGACCCATGACGGTCACCGGCACGGCCGGATCGGATTCGGCGTGTACATGTTCTGTGGTGGTCATGCCGCTATCGTCAACGTTGACATCGGTATGAAGGTCAAGGACGGACGGGCATGCTGATCGGTGAGCTGAGCCGGAGGACCGACGTGCCGGCGCATCAACTGCGCTACTACGAGGCGCAGGGGCTTCTCGAACCGGCACGGGCCGCCAACGGGTACCGGGAGTACGGTGACGAGGCCGTGGTGACGGTCACCCAGATCCGCAGACTGCTGGAGGCCGGACTCTCGACCGAGGAGATCGCCTTCCTGCAACCCTGCGTCCAGGGGGAGAACCCCGACCTCGAGCCGTGTGCTGAGCTGCTGACCGCGCTCCGGCGGCGCCGCAGCAAGCTGGACCGGCGGATCGACACCCTGGTCCGGTCGCGGGACGCGCTCGACGCCTACATCCGCGTCACCGAGCAGAACGCGGACTCCCTCGCGCCGTCACCGGCCTGCGCCGCCGGCTGAAACCACCACGAACAGGGAGGCGCCATGGCGGACCAGAGGACCGGGTGGGGCGGGGATTTGTGGGCGGCCGCCGACCTGGTGACGCCGATGGCCATCCGGGTGGCGGCGACGTTGCGGCTGGCCGACCACATCGCCGCGGGCGCGCGGACGACCGACGCGCTGGCCGCGGCGGTGGACGCCGACCGCGACGCGCTCGGGCGCATGCTGGACCACCTGGTGACCGCGGGTGTCATGTCTCGTGCGGGAACCGGCACCTACGACCTGACGGCCATGGGCGAGCAGCTCCGTGACGACGATCCAGAAGGATTGCGGTCCTGGCTCGACATGGAGGGCGCCATCGGCCGCGCCGATCTCTGCTTCGTCGAGCTGCTGCACACCGTCCGTACCGGCGAGCCCGCGTTCCCGCGCCGGTTCGGCCGGGCGTTCTGGGACGACCTGTCGGCCGACTCCGGACGGGCGGCGTCGTTCGACGCCCTGATGGGAGCCCGGCTGGCGGCGGACATGCCCGCTGTGGCCGCCGCCTACCCGTGGGGCACGCTCGGCCACCTCGTCGACGTGGGCGGCGGCAACGCCAGCCTGCTGATCGCCGTCCTTCGCGCCCATGGCGACCTGCGCGGGACGGTGATCGACCTGGCCGGGCCGGCGGCACGCGCCGAACAGGCCATCGCCTCGGCCGGCCTCGGCCACCGGGCCCGCGCCCAGGCCGGCAGCTTCTTCGACGCCCTTCCCGCCGGTGCCGGCGGCTACCTGCTCTCCGGCGTCCTCCACGACTGGGACGACGAGGACGCCGTCCGCATCTTGCGGCGGTGCGCCGACGCAGCGTCGGATACGGGCAAGGTCCTCGTCCTGGACCACCTGAGCGATGCCCACGGCACGACGCACACCGAGGGGGACCTGCGCATGCTCTGCTACGTCCGCGGCCGGGAACGGACCCTCGACCGGCTGGGCGAGCTGGCCGAGTCGGCCGGCCTGCGGGTCGGCTCGGTCATGCCGGTCGGTTCGCGCTCGATCATCGAGATGCATCCCTCCCGCTGAGCCATGGACCTCACGGGCGGCCGCCGAACGCCCAGTCGTGGACCTCGATGGCGGCGTACCGGTCCGGAGGCAGGACGGCGCGTGCCGTGTCCGGGTCCGGGGCCCGGATCAGCACCGCCGTGCCGAGCCAGGTCGCGCCGTCGTCGGACAGCAGCGGCCCGTACGCGATCAGCTCGTCCCGATCGGGCGGGGCGTCGAGGTCGGCGGCCCGTCCCGAGCCGAGGCCGAGCACCAGGTACCGGTCGCCGCCGGTTCGGCCGCCGGGAAAGTCCCACATGGTGCGTCCCAGCATGTTGCGCCACCGGCGCAGCATCACGTCCCTGTACGCGCCGGCCTGGTAGTTGGGCTCGTCGAAGGCGAACGCGCGGGCGGCGGCGGGATCCGGCAGGTCGAGGATGTGCACACTGCCGGTGGGCGTGTCGCCGGCGGTGAACGTCGGGCCGCGGGCGATCATCTGCGCCGCGTACCCGTCCATATAGGACCAGTGCTCTTCCGCCAGTTCGTAGCGCAGCGCCATTGAGCCGGGCCGGTCGCGGTGATAGCAGAAGAACTCCATGCCCGTAGTCTTCTATGACTCGGCCCCCGCCGCCGACCCGGGCGGCGATCACGGCCGGACGGCATCGGACGCGCGCGGCCGACGTGTCGGCGGCAGCAGCCCCCGGATCCTGCTGAGCGGGACGCGCGCGTTCACCCGCGGGGGCTCTGGCCACAATGCGACGAACACACACTTGCCCCCGATGCCGGTGTCCGTGACCAGGAGCGGATCTTTGACGCTGAACCTCGCCACCCTGTACGAAGCCGTCGCCCGCGTGGTGCCCGACCGGCCCGCGGTCACCTGCGGCGCCGTGACCCGCACCTACGCCGAACTGGACCGGCGCGCGAACCGGCTCGCCGCCCATCTGGTGAAGGCGGGCATCGAGCCGGGACAGCATGTCGGCGTGTACATGCTCAACAGCGTCGAGTACGTCGAGGTGATGCTGGCCTGCTTCAAGGCCAGGGCGGTGCCGGTCAACATCAACTACCGCTACGTCGAATCAGAGCTGCTCTACCTGTTCGAGGACGCTCAGCTGCACGCGCTCGTGGTCGAGTCGACGTACGCGCGCGGCGTCGCGGCCCTGGCCGACCGCACCACCCATCTGCGCCACGTGCTCGTCGTCGGTGACGGCGGCGACGCCGAGCCGGTGCCCTGGCCCGAGCAGCTTGCGGTGGCGGAGTACGAAGAGGCGCTGGCGGCGTGGCCGGGGGAGCGCGGCCCTCGCACGGACCTGACCGGCGACGACCGGTTCGTCCTGTACACGGGCGGCACCACCGGGATGCCCAAGGGCGTGGTCTGGCGCCACGAGGACTTCTTCTTCGCCGCCCTCCTCGGCGCGAACCCGTACGGCGAGCCGCACACCTCCGTCGAGGACGTCGCCGGGGCCGTCCAGGGCGCGTCTGCCCTGACCTACCTGATAGCGATGCCGCTCATGCACGGCGCAGCCAGTTACACGCTGTTCATAGGGTTGTTCGGCGGCGCCCACATGGTCCTCCTGCGTGGCTTCGACGCCGTGGAGATCCTGCGGAGCGTCGAGCGGCACGGCGTCCAGGTCCTCGGCCTGGTCGGCGACGCGCAGGCCCGTCCGCTGGTAGAGGCGCTGCGCGACCGCGGGGACGAGTTCGACCTCTCGTCGCTCTTCGTCGTCGGCTCGGGCGGCGCGATCCTCTCGCAGTCCACCCAGGACGCGCTCAAGGAGCGGCTTCCGGACATCATGGTCCGCAACAGCTTCGGCGCTTCGGAGTCCGGCGCCGACGGAGTCATCGTCACGGGCGAGGACGGCCTCATGCGGCTGCAGCCCTCGCCGGCGGTGCGGGTGGTCGACGATCAGCACGACGACGTGGCGCCCGGCAGCGGACGGCTGGGCCGCCTGGCCCGCAGCGGGCACGTGCCGCTCGCCTACTTCAACGATCCGGAGAAGTCGAGCGCGACGTTCCCGGTCATCGACGGGGTGCGCTGGGTGGTGCTTGGCGACCTGGCCGAGGTCGAGGCCGACGGCACCATCGTGGTGCACGGCCGCGGCTCCGGGTGCATCAATTCCGGTGGGGAGAAGATCTTCCCGGAGGAGGTCGAGCAGGCGCTCAAGGCGCATCCCGCCGTGATGGACGCCCTCGTCGCCGGGGTGCCCGACGAGCGGTTCGGCCACCGGGTCGGCGCCGTGGTCGAGTTGCGCCGGGGGAACGCACACCTCGACCCGGAGGAACTGCGCACGCATTGCCGCTCGACGCTCGCCGGATACAAGGTTCCGGCGGTGATCGAGATCGTGGAGCAGGTGCGGCGCTCGCCCAGCGGCAAGGCCGACTACCGGTGGGCGAAACACACCCTGGCTCCCGGCGCCGCCTGACGCCGGAGCCGCGGCGGCCGCTCTGCGTTGACCCGGCCCGGCGTCAGCGGGCCTTCCGGCCGCGCCGTGCGTTCCCCGGCCGGCGCCCGGTGGCGCCCCGAACAGCACTTTCGACGCCCCGCCCGAGGTGGGTGAGTTCTGCGCCGGCGCCCGCGGGCCTTGACGGACTCCGCCCAGGGCGTTGCGCAGAGCGGAACAGTATTCCACAATGGCGAACGTGATTCCTGGAAAGCGCGCGGCTCCGCGGTTGCCGTTCGCGGTCTACGCGCTGACCCTGGCCGTCTTCGTCGTGGGCACGGACAAGGACCTGATCGTCGGGGTGCTTCCTGGGATCGCACGGGAGCTCGACGTCTCGGTCGCGACGGCGGGGCAGCTGGCCACGGTGTTCGCCGTCACCTACGCGATCGGCGCCCCCGTCCTGGCGGCCCTCACCGCGGACATGGACCGGCGCCGCCTGCTGGTGAGCGCCATCGTCGTGTTCGCGGTGGCGAACGTCGCCTCGGCGGCGGCGCCCGGGTACGCGTTCCTTCTCGGCTCGCGGGTGGCGGCGGCCCTGGGCGCCGCGTTGTACACACCCGCCGCGATGGCGACGGCGGCGGCCGTGGCGCCCGCGGGCACGACCGGGCGGGCCCTCGGCGTCGTGACGGCCGGGTTCTCCGCCGCGGCGATCCTGGGCGTGCCGGCCGGTGCCCTCCTCGCCTCGGCCGCCGGCTGGCGGACCGCCTTCGTGATGATCGCGGTGCTGGCCGTGCTCGCCGGGGCCGCGCTGTCCGGCGGCCTCCGCGACGTGCCCGGCACCGAAGCGGCCGGGCTCGGCGACCGGATCCGCGTGCTGCGCGACGCGCCGGTGCTGCGGGTCCTGGGCGTCAGCGCCCTCGTCCAGTGCGCCGGGTTCACCGTCCTGCTGTACCTCGGGCCGCTGCTCGCCGCGACCGCGGGCGTCACCGGCCCGCAGCTCGCCACCGTGCTGATCGTTTTCGGCGCGGCGGGCCTGCTCGGCACCACCGCGGCCGGCCGGTGGAGCGACCGCTTCGGCGCGGAGCGGGTCCTCGGCGTCGCCCTCGCGTGGCTGCTCGTATCGCTCCTGGTGTTCGGCATGGTCGCGCGGAACCTGATCGGCGTCCACGTCGCGGTGGGCGTCTGGGCCGTGGCCGCCTGGATGGTCTCGGTCCCGCAGCAGGCCCGCCTCCTGCGCGCCGCCCCGGGCGCCGCCACGGTGGCGATCTCGTTGAACTCCTCGGCCATGTACCTGGGATCGGCGTTCGCCGGCGGGCTCGGCGGCGCGGTCCTCGCGGGCTGGGACGCCGAGGCACTGCCGCTGGTCGCGGCGGGTCTCACCGCGGTCGCCGCGGTCGTGTTCGCCATCGACACCCTCATGACGCGGGCACCGGGAGTCCGGTCGCCTCCCCGGACCGGCCCGGACCCGGGCAGGGCCGGGGACCGGGCGCGGTGACGGAGGCCGTCCTTCGCTACACGACGATGAGAAGCGGGTTCTGCAGGAGGGTGGCCAGACGGTCCAGGAACTTGGCGGCCGTCGCGCCGTCGGTGGCGCGGTGATCGACCGACAGGGTGATCGCCATGCGCTTGCCGGGGACGACCTGGCCGTCGCGCACGACCGGCTCGTCCCGGACCGCGCCCACGGCGAGGATCGCCGCCTCCGGCGGGTTGATCACCGCGGAGAACGAGTCGACGCCGAACATGCCGAGGTTGCTGACGCTGAACGTGCCGCCGCTCATCTCCGCGGGCGAGAGCCTGCCTTCGCGGGCCTTGCCGGCCAGGTCGCGGGTCTCCTGGCCGATCTGCGAGACGCTCTTGCGGTCCGCGTCCTTGATGACCGGGACGACCAGGCCGTCCTCGACCGCCACCGCGATCCCCACGTGGACGCGCTTGTGGAAGAGCAGGCTCTCCTCGGTGTAGGAGACGTTGACGGCCGGGTGCTCGCGCAGAGCGGTCGCCGCGGCCTTCACGATCAGGTCGTTCACGCTGACCTTGGACGGAGCGAGCGCCTCGTTCAGCGTGGCGCGGAAGGCCAGCAGCGCCTCGGCGTCCACCTCGCGGTTGAGGTAGAAGTGCGGCGCCTCGCGCTTGCTCTGGGTGAGGCGCTTGGCCGCGACCTTGCGGAAGCGGTTCAGGGGGACGGCCTCGACGTCCGGATCGTCGGCCTGCGCCTTGACGGGCGGCGCGGTGGCGGCCGGAGCCGGGACGGGCACGGGGGCCGGTGCCCCGGCGCGGATCGCGGCCTCGATGTCGGCGCGTACGATGCGTCCAGCCGGGCCCGAGCCGTTCAGCGTCGTCAGGTCGATGCCGTGGTCGCGGGCCAGCCTCCGCGCCAGCGGCGACGACGGCGGACGGGACGCCCCGGCGGCGCGCTGGGGCGCCGGGGCGGGGGTCGCGGGTGCGGCCGGTTCCGGCTCGGCGGCGGGCGCGGGCTCCGCTGCGGCGGCCGGTTCCGGTTCCGCGGCCGGTTCGGGCGCGGCGGGCGCGGCGCCGCCCACCGGGACGATCACGGCGATGGGGGCGCCGATCGCGGCGGTCTCCCCTTCGGCGACGAGGATCTTGTCGAGGACGCCCGCCTCGTACGCCTCGTACTCCATGACCGCCTTGTCGGTCTCGATGTCGACGATGACGTCGCCGACCGCGATCTCGTCCCCCGGCTGCTTCTGCCAGGAGCTGATGACGCCCTCTTCCATGGTGTCGGAGAGGCGGGGCATGAGGATCTCGGTCATGACGCGGGCTCCAGGATCGGACGGCCGGTCGCGCGGAGCGTGTCGCGGACGGCGGTGAGCAGGGATCCGGCGGACGGCAGCGCCGCCGTCTCCAGGGACTTGGCGTAGGGGAGCGGCACCTCGGCCATCGCGACGCGGCGGACGGGCGCGTCCAGCCAGTCGAACGCGCCCTCCTGGATGGTCGCGGCGATCTCGGCGCCGATGCCGTAGGTGAGCCAGTCGTCCTCGGCGACGACGGCGGAGCCGGTCTTGCGGACGGAGTCGACGACGGTCCGCCGGTCCAGCGGGCGGAGGCTGCGCAGGTCCACGACCTCGGCGGAGACGCCCTCGGCGGCCAGGGTCTCGGCGACCTCGGCGGCGACGCGGGCCATCCGGGAGTAGCCGATGATCGTGATGTCGGTGCCGGGCCGGGTGACGGCGGCGCGGCCGATCTCGGCGGGCTCGACGTCCTCGATCGCGGGGACTTCGCCCTTGGTGTTGTAGAGGGCGAGGTTCTCCAGGAACAGCACCGGGTCGTCGTCGCGGATCGCGGCCTTCAGCATCGCGGACGCCTCGGCGGGCGTGGACGGCGCGACGACCTTCAGGCCGGGGATGAACGAGTAGAACAGCTCGACGTTCTGCGAGTGGGTGGCGCCGAGCTGCTGGCCGCCGCCGCCGGGGGTGCGGATCACCATCGGGACGCTGGCCTGCCCGCCGAACATGCCGTAGATCTTCGCGGCGTGGTTGACGATCTGGTCCAGCGCCAGCAGCGAGAAGTTGATCGTCATGATCTCCACGACGGGGCGGAGGCCGAGCATCGCGGCGCCGATCGCGGCGCCGACGAAGCCCTCCTCGGCGATCGGGGTGTCGCGCACGCGGCGCGGCCCGAACTCCTTCAGCAGCCCCTCGGTGATCTTGTAGGAGCCTTCGAAGAGACCGATCTCCTCGCCCATCAGGAAGACGTCGCCGTCCCGGAGCATCTCGGCGCGGAGGGTGTCCCGGAGGGCCTGGCGGTAGGTCATGGTTGCCATGAGCGTGCTCCTCAGGAACCGAATACGGGGTCGGCGGGCAGCCGGCGCAGCTCGCCGGGGACGGGGGTGGCGTAGGTGTAGTCGAACAGCGTCGACACGTCGGGCTCGGGGCTGTCGTCGGCGAAGGCGGCGGCCGCGTCGATCTCGGCGGTGACCTCCGCGTCGAGGCGGTCGCGTTCGTCGGCGGAAAGGACTCCGGCCTCCTCCAGCTCCAGCGCCATGCGGGCCAGTGGGTCGGCGGCCTTGAGGGCCTGCTTCTCCTCCTTGGACCGGTAGCGGGCCGGGTCGACGACGGAGTGGCCCTTCAGCCGGGGGCTGAGGGTCTCCAGCAGGTACGGCTTGCTCTCGGTGCGGGCGCGTTCGACGGCGGCGCGCGCGGCGTCCCGGACGGCGATCACGTCGGTGCCGTCCACGCGGGCGCTCTCGATCCGGTAGGCGGCGCCGCGCCGGTACAGCTCCGGCTCGGCGGAGGAGTTCTCCACGGTCGTGCCCATGCCCAGGCCGTTGTTGACCACGACGAAGACGACCGGGAGGTCCCACAGGCCGGCGATGTTCAGCGACTCGTGGAACGCGCCGATCGCGGCCGTGCCGTCGCCCATGTGGCACATGACGACGTCGTCGCCGCCCCTGTAGGAGACGGCGAGCGCCGCGCCGGTGGCGAGGGGGAGCTGCCCGCCGACGATGCCGTACCCGCCGAGCAGCCGCGCCTCGGCGTCGAACAGGTGCATCGATCCGCCCCAGCCCTTGGACACGCCGGTCGAGCGGCCGTAAAGCTCGGCCATGACGCGGTTCGCATCGATGCCCTTGCTGAGGGCGTAGCCGTGCTCGCGGTAGTTGGTGAACAGGTAGTCGGTGGGCCGCAGCGCCGCCATCAGGCCGACGACCGTGGCCTCCTCGCCGAGGTTCAGATGGCAGTAGCCGCCGATCTTGGCCTCGGTGTAGGCGCGGCCGGCCCGCTCCTCGAAACGCCGGATCAGCAGCATCTGCCGGTAGTAGCCGACGAGCGTCTCGGCGTCCGCCGGCGGGACGGGCGCCTCCGGCGACGTGGCGGCGGCCGCGGGCGATGATCCGGTGGGCTTCGACGGCGCGGTCTTCGACGGTGCGGGTTTCGACGACGAGGCGCGGGCCTTGGGCGGCCGGGTGCCGGTCGTCCTCCGGCCGCGGGCCGGGGCGCCTGCACCGGTCGAGGCCGTGCTGGTCGAGCCCGTGCTGGTCGACGGGACGGTCTCAGTCATCGGCGACCTTCCTTCTTCGGGGGCGGCGCCATAGGATCGCCACGACGCTCACCGATCATCATTGATCTATGATCGATCATATTCTACCCGTCAAGACCCACTTACCGAATCTGCGTCTAACATGTGATTCCGTGAACGCGCCCATCCCCGCCCCGCTGCTGCGCACCGGACTCGCCGACCAGATCCGGGAGTTCATCGTGGAGGGCATCAGCTCCGGGCGGTGGGAGCCCGGCGAACGCCTCGTCGAGCGCCGCATCGCGACCGAGCTCGGCGTCAGCCAGGGGCCCGTCCGGGAGGCGCTGCGCCAGCTGGAGGCGCAGCGGCTGATCGAGTCGCTGCCGAACCGGGGCGCCCGCGTCCGCGAGTTCACCGAGCGGGACCTCGCCGAGATCTTCCCCGTCCGGGCCGGGTTGGAGCGGACGGCCGCGGAGCTCGCCCTGCCGCGTTTCTCGGACGGCTGCCTGGACGCCCTGGAGGAGCACAACCGGCTGCTCGGCGAGGCCGTGCGGGACGGTGACCTCCAGGAGCAGATGCGCCTCAGCATCGCCTTCCACCGCGAGATCGTCGAGACGGCGGGCAACCGGCTGCTCGTCTCGGTCTGGGAGGGCCTCGGGATCGAGC
Source organism: Spirillospora sp. NPDC048819 (assembly GCF_040650055.1). Lineage (NCBI taxonomy): Bacteria > Bacillati > Actinomycetota > Actinomycetes > Streptosporangiales > Thermomonosporaceae > Spirillospora > Spirillospora sp. NPDC048819. Next base: position 14,109 of record NZ_JBEZGN010000046.1, read on the forward strand.
TGTGGACGACGCTGTCCCTGCGCCTCCACCAGACCGAGATCTACTCCAAGTCGGCCGAGCACGCCGAGCTGATCGAGGCGTTCCGCCGCCGCGACCCGCAGGCGCCGCGGCTGCTGCACGAGCACGTCATGAACTACGCGCCCTGATCACCGCCTCCCGCGATCACTCCTTCTCGCGGTAGGCCTTCGTGAGCTGCGCCTCGGCGTCGTCCAGGTAGGACCGCAGCTCCCGTTCGGCCGCCGTGAGGTCGCCCCGCGCGATCAGGTCGTGGAGGCGGCGGTTGCGGGCGAGGTAGGGCTCGTGGAACTCGCGCGGCGAGCCCATCTCGTGGAAGACCAGGCGCATCTCGGCGAGCAGGAGCCGGGTCATCTCGTCCACGCGCGGGCTGCCCACCAGCGCGGCGATCGCCTGGTGGAAGCGGATGTCGGCGGTGCCCACGTCCGCCCACTCGCCGTCCGCGGCGGCGCGCTCGCCGTCGAGGACGGCGGCCTCCACCCGGGCGAGCGCCTCGCGGGGGGCGTCCGGCGCGCACCGCACGCCCTCGCACTCCAGGATCCGCCTGACCCGGTAGAGGTCGGCCAGCCCGTCGGCGGTGACGCGGCGCACGAACACGCCGCGGTTGAACTCGTGGACGAGCAGCCGCTCCTGGGCGAGCAGGCGGAACGCCTCCCGCACGGTGTTGCGCGACACCTTCAGCGCGTCGCCCAGTTCCTCCTCGCGGACCCGCTCGCCGGGGGCCAGCCGCCCGTCGGTGATCTTCTCGCGGAGCAGTTCGGCGATCCTCGCGGCGGTGCTGGTCCGGTCGAGGTCGTGCCGGGCGGCCGCCATGTCGGTCAGCCATGAACCCTGCGCCGGCACGGGCATCGACCACCTTCCGGGATCGGCGCGGGGCTGCCGCGCCGGAACGAGTGCGACATCAGCCTATCCCAGCGATCGAAGAATCCATCAACAGGTCTCTTGATGGATTGTTGAACAATCTCTACGCTGACGGAAAGCCGAACGCCCAGAAGGGTCACCTCCATGACGGACCGGACCACCCTGGCAGAGACCCCGGCCCCCACCGCACGCTCACGTCGCGGCGCGCTCCTCGGCGCCATGTTCCTGATGGCCACCAGCGCCATCGGCCCCGGCTTCATCACCCAGACCACCGTGTTCACCGCCAAGCTCGGCGCCGCCTTCGCGTTCGCGATCGTCGTGTCGGTGCTGGTGGACATCGCGATCCAGCTCAACGTGTGGCGCATCGTCGGCGTCTCCGGCATGCGCGCCCAGGAACTCGGCAACCGCGTCCTGCCCGGCGCCGGTTACGGCCTCGCCGCGCTGGACGTCTTCGGCGGCCTGGTGTTCAACATCGGCAACATCGCCGGCACGGCCCTCGGGCTGAACGCGCTGCTCGGCCTGGACGTCAAGATCGGCGGCGGGATCTCCGCCCTCGTCGCCATCGGGATCTTCCTGATCCGGCGCGCCGGGGTCGCGATGGACCGCATCGTGATCGTGCTCGGCGGCGTCATGATCCTGCTGACGCTGTACGTGGCGTTCGTGTCCGACCCGCCGCTCGGCGAGGCGCTCAGGCAGAGCGTGGCCCCCGAGACGGTCGACTTCCTCGTGATCACCACCCTGATCGGCGGGACGGTCGGCGGCTACATCACCTACGCGGGCGCGCACCGCATGATCGAGTCCGGCGTGACCGGCAGCGAGAACGTCAAGGAGATCAACCGGAGCGCCGTCACCGGCATCCTCGTGACCGGCGTGATGCGGGTGCTGCTGTTCCTCGCCGTCCTCGGCGTCGTCGCCGGCGGCGTGACCCTCGCCAAGGAGAACGCCCCGGCCTCCGCCTTCGAGCACGCGGCCGGCGAGACCGGACTGCGGCTCTTCGGACTGATCATGTGGTCGGCCGCGATCACCTCGGTGATCGGCGCGTCCTACACCTCGGTGTCGTTCCTGGTCTCGTTCTCCTCCTTCGTCGAACGGCACCGCAACCGCCTGGTCGTGGCGTTCATCCTGGTCTCCGCCTCGATCTACCTCGTGATCGGGACGGCCCCCGCCAAGCTGCTCATCCTCGCGGGCGCGCTGAACGGGCTCATCCTGCCGTTCGGCCTCGCCGTGCTCCTGTGGGCGGCGGGCCGCCGCCGCGACCTGCTCGGCGGCTATCGGTACCCGGTCTGGCTGCTCGTCCTCGGCGCGGCCGCCTGGCTGCTCTCCCTCTACCTGGGCTGGAACTCCCTGTCCGGCCTGAACGATCTCTGGGGGTGAGGGCCGGGTGCGAAATCCGGGTCGTGCGGCGGGAACCATGAAGCGGGGCCCGGACGTTCTCGGCACAGGTCCCCTGGCGACTGTCCAGGATCTGGGCCGTCCGGGTCATGCGGCGCCCGGCGTGGGGGTGTCGGGCGCCGCGGACCCGGACTCGCCGAAGCCCGCCGACCGGGCCCCGCCCACGGTGGACGGCCGCGCCGAGGCGCCCTCTTCGACCGGCCCCGGCCCGCTCAGGCCCGGCGGCACCGGGCCCGCACGCGGTACCCGGCCCCCGCGACGACCGGAGCCGGGCCGTCCTCGCCGATCACCCGCTGATCGTCCCGGACGGCGGCTCCGCTTTCAGCCGCCACCCGCGCCGGACCATCGAGAGGAGAGAGCATGACCGCACCGATCGACCCGGGCGCGCTGTCGCCGGACCAGGCCAGAGCGCTGTTCCGCGCCGGTCTCCGCGTCCCCACCTCCGGCTGGTGCGCGGGCTGGACGCAGGCGAACCTCATCGCCGTGCCCCGCGAGCAGGCGTACGACCTCCTCCTGTTCGCGCAGCGCAACCCCAAGCCGTGCCCGGTCCTGGACGTCACCGAACCCGGTGAGGTGTCCACGGCCCTGTTCGCCGGCGACCTGCGCACCGACCTGCCCGGCTACGTCGTCTACGAGCGCGGCGAACCCGTCGCCGAGGTGGCCGACGTGACCGACTTCTGGCGGGACGACCTGGTCTCGTTCCTCATCGGGTGCAGCTTCACCTTCGAGGACGCCCTCCGCGACGCCGGCGTCCCCGTCCGGCACATCGAGCAGAACAGCAACGTCCCGATGTACCGGACGAACCGGATGTGCCGCCGCGCCGGGGAGTTCGGCGGCCCCCTCGTCGTCTCGATGCGTCCGGTCCCCGCCGCGCAGGTGGCCGACGCCGTCCGGGTGACGTCCCGGTACCCGTCCGTCCACGGCGCCCCCGTCCACATCGGCGACCCGGTCGATCTCGGCATCGACGACCTCGCCTCGCCCGACTTCGGCGACCCCGTCGAGGTCCGGGTCGACGAGATCCCGGTGTTCTGGGCCTGCGGCGTGACTCCGCAGGCGGCCGTGATGGCGTCCCGTCCCAAGCTGGCCATCGGGCACGCCCCCGGCCACATGGCGATCACCGACGCCCGCGACACCAGGTATCTCGTTCCCTGACACGGCATAGGCTGCGTTCATGGCCGAGACCGTCGCCCCGGGTGATCTGCTGGGGGAGCGCTACCGTCTGGAGCGCCCGCTCGGTGCCGGCGGCATGGCGACCGTCTGGCGTGCGGTCGATCTCGTCCTCGACCGCGCCGTCGCGGTCAAGGTCCCCAAGGCCGGCTGGCCCGAGGAGTCCACGCGGCGGCTGCGCCAGGAGGCGAAGGCCGCCGCGGGCCTCACGCACCCCAGCATCACCGGCGTCTACGACTACGGCGAACATCGCCCCGGGGGGTCTGGGGGGTCGTCCCCCCAGAGGCGATACGAACAGGTTCCGTACGTGGTCATGGAGCTGCTGGACGGCGAGACCCTGTCGGCGCGCCTGTCCCGGGGCCGGCTGCCCTGGCGTGAGGCGGCCGGGATCTGCGCCCGCGTCGCCGACGCCCTGGCCGCCGCCCACGCCGCCGGGATCGTCCACCGCGACATCAAGCCCGCGAATGTCTTCCTGACCCGGGTCGGCGTGAAGGTCCTCGACTTCGGCATCGCCTTCACCGGCCCGTCCGCACCCGGTGGTCCTCTCCTCGGGACCCCCGCCTATGTCGCCCCCGAGCTGCCGTCGGGCACGCCCCCGACATCGGCGGCCGACATGTTCTCCCTCGGCGTCGTCCTCCAGGAGTGCCTGGACGGCGACGCTCCCGACGTGGTCACCGCCCTCTGCCACCGGTGTCTGGACGGGGAACCGGACGCCCGTCCCACCGCTTCCGAGGCGGCGCGGGTTCTGGCCGACGCGGCCGGCGTCCAGCTCGCCTCGTTCCCGGCGCCGCAGCCCGCCGGGACTCCGGACGGCCGCCGGCCGCCCGACCCGCCGCGAGAGCCGACACGCGTCCTGGACGACCCCGTCCCGCCCGGTCCGGCCTCGCCGCGCAGGCCTCTGATCATCGCCGGGGCGGCGGTCGGCGCCGTCGCGCTGGCGGCGGTGCTGCTGGCGGCGCTGTCCCCGGACTCGTCCCGGCGGGCGAGCGCGCCGCCGACGGCGGGCTCGCCGGAGACGGAGACCGGGCCGGCGGCGTGCTCGGTGTCCTACCGGGTCGACGGGACGTGGCCGCAGGGGTTCCAGGCCACGGTGCGGATCACGAACCTCGGCGACGGGGAGATCGACGGCTGGCGGCTGGGATTCGAGCTGCCGGACGGCCAGGCGATCACGCAGCTCTGGAACGGCAGCCAGGTCCAGGACGGCTCGTCGGTCACGGTGACGGCGGCCGACTGGAACCGGTCGATCCCGCCGGACGGGACGGCCGAGTTCGGGTTCATCGGACGGCAGGACGGCGGTGGTGGCCGCCCGTCCCGGTTCACCCTCAACGGCGGGGAGTGCCGCACCTGACCCACCGGGTCAATGGGAGCGCTCCCAGAGTATCGTCGCAGGTCAGAATGTCCGGGATCGAATTGATGCGGCACCGCCTATTGTGCCGCGGCCGATCGAAGGCTTAGCATCCGGGCAATCGAAGCGCTTCGACAGTCGGCTCGATCCCCACCCCCGGAGGAGACCATGATCAAGGCAGGCAGGAGCGCGGCGGTGCTCGCCGCCCTTGCCGCGGCCGCCCTGTCGCTGACCGCGTGCGGCGGCGACGACGGCGGCTCCGGCGGCAAGGAGTTGAAGCTTTGGCATTACGAGGCCCCCGACAGCGCCATGGGCAAGGCGTGGGCCGAGGCCGTCAAGGAGTTCGAGGCCACCCATCCCGGCGTGACGGTGAAGTTCGAGGAGAAGGGCTTCGAGCAGATCCAGAAGACCGCGCCGATGGTCCTGAACTCCAAGGACGCCCCCGATGTCATGGAGTACAACAAGGGCAACGCGACCGCCGGCCTGCTGTCCAAGCAGGGACTCCTCACCGACCTCACCGCCGAGGTCGAAAAGCGCGGCTGGGGCAAGCTGATCAGCCCGAACGTCCAGGTCACCGCCAAGTACGACGCGAAGGGCACGATGGGCGGCGACAAGTGGTTCGGCGTCCCCAACTACGCCGAATATCTGCAGGTCTACTACAACAAGGACCTGTTCGAGAAGCACGACGTCGAGATCCCGACGACGTTCGACGAGCTGATCGCCGCGATGGACGCGTTCGTCGCGAAGGACGTCACGCCGTTCACCAACGCGGGCGCCGAGTACATGGCGCACCAGTTCGTCTACCAGCTCGCCCTCGACAAGGCCGACCAGAGCTGGGTGGACGCCTTCCAGCGCTACACCGCCAAGGCGGACTTCAACGACGCCGCCTGGACCCACGGGGCGACCACGTTCGCCGACTGGGTGAAGAAGGGGTACATCGCCAAGAACTCCGTCAGCCTCAAGGCCGAGGACGCGGGCGTCGCCTTCATGAAGGGCGAGTTCCCGATGATGTTCTCCGGAAGCTGGTGGTTCGGGCGCGTGGCCGCCGAGGCGAAGTTCGACTGGGAGACCGCGGTGTGGCCCGGAGCCAAGATGACGCTCGGCTCGGGCGGCAACCTGTGGGTCGTCCCGCAGGGGTCGGAGAACAAGGAGCTCGCCTACGACTTCATCGACATCACGATGAAGAAGAAGATCCAGAACACCCTCGGCAACGCGGGCGGCATCCCGGTCGCGGCTGACCCGTCCGCGATCACCGAGCCGAAGGCCGAGAAGCTGATCGGCGACTTCGACTCGCTGGCGAAGTCCGGCGGGCTCGCGTACTACCCGGACTGGCCGGTCGCCGGCTTCTACGACGTCCTGGTGTCGCAGACGCAGAAGCTCATGAACGGCACCGCCCCGGGTGAGGTGCTCGACGGCATCCAGAAGTCCTACGACAGCGGCCTGCCGAAGTGACGACGCAGGGCCGCGGCCGGTCGCGGGAGCAGTGGGCGTACGTGCCCTATCTGCTCCCCGGCCTGCTCCTGTTCACCGCCGTCATCGGTGTGCCGTTCCTGATGAACGTCGGGACGAGCTTCACCGAATGGACGGGCGTGGGCACCCCCGAGTGGGTCGGGCTCGACAACTACCGGGAACTGGCCGGAGACGAGCAGTTCTGGGCGTCGTTCGGGCACAACGCCCTGATCATCGTCGGGATGGCGATCCTCCCGACGATGATCGGGCTGGTGCTGGCCTCGGTGCTGACCGACCTGATCGGCCGGCACTTCGGGGCGCGGACCGCGAGCTTCCTGCGCGCCTGCATCTACCTGCCGCAGGTGCTGCCGATCGTCATCGCTGGCGTGGTGTGGAGCTGGCTGCTGGCCCCGGAGGGCGGCGCGGTCAACGCGCTGCTGGACGCCGTCGGCCTCGGGTCGCTCGCGCACGACTGGCTCGGCGACCCGGCCACGGCCCTGTGGAGCGTCATCGCGGTGATGGTCTGGATCCAGATCGGCTTCCCGCTGGTGATCTTCATGTCGGGGCTGCAGCGGGTCGACCCGTCGCTGTACGAGGCGGCGGAGATCGACGGCGCCTCCTGGATGCGGCGGTTCTGGCACATCACGGTCCCGCAGATCCGCCCGGAGATCTTCGTGGTGCTGCTCTGGACGACGATCGCCGCGCTGAAGGCGTTCGCGCAGATCTTCGTGCTGACGAAGGGCGGCCCGGGCGGGGCGACGAACGTGCCGGCGTACTACTCGTGGGTCCACTTCTTCGAGAAGTCCGACGTCGGCTACGGCTCGGCGATCGCGACGGTGCTGACGCTCGTCATCATCGCGCTGACCGTCGTCTTCCTGCGCATGCAGGGACGTGAGCTGGAGGAGGCTCGATGACCGCAGCGAAGCGAGGATCGTCGGGCCTCCCGGCCCGGGGGTCTGGGGGTCGCCCCCCAGAAGGCAGGGCCCGATGACCGCGACGTTGGCGAAGGTGGCCGGGACGCCGCCGCGCGAGCGGTCCGGCGGCCCGCGGCGGCGCCGCCGGGGACCGTCCGCCTACGCGGTGCTGGTGGCGTTGGCCGCGTTCGCCGGCGTGATGCTGATCCCGTTCGTCGTGGTGGTCTTCAACGCGCTGAAGACGCCGCAGGAGTACTCCTCGAAGGGGCCGCTGGCGCCGCCGGACGGGTTCAACCTGGACGCCGTCCGCGCGTTCTGGGAGCGCACCGACTTCGGGAACGTCCTGGTGAACAGCGTGTTCATCAGCGGTTCCGTCGCCGTCCTCGCCGTGCTGCTGTCGGTGCTGAACGCCTATGCGCTCGGCATCGGCCAGATCAAGGGGCGGATGTGGGTGCTCGTCCTGCTGCTGATGGCGAACACGGTGCCGCAGGAGGCGCTGGTCTACCCGCTGTACTACCTGTCCAAGCAGGTCGGCCTGTACGACACGAGGATCAGCGTGATCATCGTGTTCACGGTCATCCAGAGTGCGTTCGGGACGTACCTGCTGGCGTCGGTGCTGTCGGCGTTCCCGCGTCCGCTGCTGGAGGCGGCGCGGATCGACGGCGCGGGCCGGTGGCAGGTGCTGTGGCGGGTGATCGTGCCGGTCGTGCGGCCGACGCTGTCGGTGCTGATGGTGTTCTTCTTCGTGTGGACCTGGAACGAGTTCCTGATCCCCATGGTCTTCCTGATCTCCAACGAGAACCAGACGGTCTCGGTCGCGCTCGGCGTGCTGCAAGGCCAGCGGCTCATGGACGCCACGATGTCCAGCGCCGCGTCGCTGCTCGGCCTTCTCCCGACCGTCGTCTTCTTCCTCATCTTCCAGCGCACTCTGTCGCGCGGACTGACCGCGGGGGCCATTAAATAATGAAGTTCAGTGACGGCTACTGGATGATGCGCGACGGCGTGCACGCGTCTCATCCGGTGGAGGTCCTCGATGTCGACACCGGGCCGAACTCGTTCACGGTGTACGCGCCGGTCCAGCGGATCCGGCACCGCGGCGATCTGCTCAAGGGGCCGGTGGTGACGCTGACGTGCGAGTCGCCGATGCCGGACGTCGTCGGCGTCACCCTCACCCATTTCGCGGGGGAGCGGCGGCGCGGCCCGGATTTCGAACTCGCGGCCGACCCCGCCGGCGACGTGGCGGTGGACGGCGACGCGGCGACGCTGACGTCCGGCGCCCTTTCGGTGCGGGTCAGGCGCGGAGAGGAATGGGGCGTCGACTTCTTGGTGGACGGGCGGCGCCTCACCGGCAGCGCGCCAAAGGCGCAGGCCGTCATCGACACCGACGACGGACGCCACTACGTGCGGGAACAACTCGATCTGGCCGTCGACGACTTCGTCTATGGGCTCGGTGAACGGTTCGGGCCGCTGGTGAAGAACGGCCAGTCCGTGGACGTGTGGAACGCCGACGGCGGGACGGCCAGCGAGCAGGCGTACAAGAACGTGCCGTTCTTCCTGACGAACGCGGGCTACGGCGTTTTCGTCGACCATCCGGGCCGCGTGTCCTTCGAGGTGGCCTCGGAGGCCGTCGCCCGGACGCAGTTCAGCGTCGAGGGCCAGTCGATGCGGTATTTCGTCATCTACGGGCCGACGCCGAAGGAGATCCTGCGCAAGTACACCGCGCTCACGGGACGGCCTGCCCGGCTCCCCGAATGGTCGTACGGGCTGTGGCTGTCCACGTCGTTCACCACGTCCTATGACGAGGAGACCGTCACGTCGTTCATCGACGGGATGGCCTCGCGCGACCTGCCGCTCAGCGTCTTCCATTTCGACTGCTTCTGGATGCGCGAGTTCCAGTGGTGCGACTTCGAATGGGACCCGCGGGTGTTCCCCGACCCGGCGGGGATGCTGCGCCGGCTCCGCGAGCGAGGCCTGCGGATCTGCGTCTGGATCAACCCGTACATCGGGCAGCGCTCACCGCTGTTCGAGGAGGGACGTTCGCGCGGCTACCTGCTGAAACGCCCGAACGGGGACGTGTGGCAGTGGGACAAGTGGCAGCCCGGCCTGGCCGTGGTCGACTTCACCAACCCCGAGGCCAGGGAATGGTACGCCGGCAAACTCGACGCGCTGATCGACATGGGCGTTGACTCGTTCAAGACGGACTTCGGCGAGCGCATTCCCACCGATGTCGTCTACCACGACGGGTCCGATCCGGAACGGGCGCACAACTACTACACCCACCTCTTCAACCAGACCGTGTTCGACCTGCTCCGCAAGAGGCGCGGCGAGGGTGAGGCGGTGGTGTTCGCCCGTTCCGCCACGGCCGGCACGCAGCGCTTTCCGCTGCACTGGGGCGGCGACGCCGAATCGACGTTCGAGGCCATGGGGGAGAGCCTTCGCGGCGGCCTGTCCCTGGGCATGTCGGGCTTCGGCTACTGGAGCCACGACATCGGCGGTTTCGAGGGGACGCCCGATCCGGCGCTGTTCAAACGGTGGATCGCGTTCGGGCTGCTGTCCTCGCACAGCCGCCTGCACGGAAGCCACTCCTACCGGGTGCCGTGGCTGTTCGACGAGGAGTCGGTGGACGTCCTGCGGGACTTCACCCGGCTGAAGATGCGGCTCATGCCCTATCTCTCCGGCGCCGCCCGCCAGGCGCACGGGGAAGGGCTGCCGATGATGCGGGCCATGGTCGTCGAATTCCCCGGCGACCCCGCCTGCACCCACCTGGAACGCCAGTACATGCTCGGCGACGACCTGCTCGTCGCGCCGGTCTTCTCGTCCGATGGTGAAGTCTCCTATTACGTGCCCGAGGGCGTGTGGACCCACTACCTCACGGGCGAACGCGTCGAAGGCGGCCGCTGGGTGCGGGAAAAGCACGGCTTCGGCAGCGTGCCGCTGCTCGTCCGTCCGGGGGCCGTCATCCCGGAGGGCGCCGTGGAGGACCGTCCCGACTACGACCACGCCGACGGCGTCACGTTGCGCGTCTACGAGCCGTCCGATGGAGCCACCGTCACCACACAGATCGGCGACGCCCTGTTCACCACGGCGAGAAACGGTGAAAACCTGCGCGTGACAGGCGGCGGAGCCTGGAACGTTCTCCTCGTCAACGTGCGTGCGGCCGCGGTGGAGGGCGGCGAGCCTTCCGAACATCCGCAAGGCGTTCTGATCAGGGCGGCCGGCGGCGAACTGGTCATCACTCTGGAAAAGGAGAACTGATGGGCTTCCCGGAAGGGTTCCTGTGGGGAGCGGCCACCGCCGCCTACCAGATCGAGGGAGCGGCCCAGGAGGACGGCCGCGCACCCTCCATCTGGGACACCTTCAGCCACACGCCCGGCAAGGTGCTCAACGGCGAAACCGGCGACGTCGCCACCGACCACTACCACCGCCGGGAAGAGGACGTCGCGACGATGGCCGAACTGGGCCTCGACGCCTACCGGTTCTCCATCTCCTGGTCACGCGTCCTGCCCGACGGGACGCCCAACCAGAAGGGCATCGACTTCTACTCCCGGCTGGTCGACGAACTCCTCGAACACGGCATCGCCCCGGTCGCCACCCTCTACCACTGGGACCTCCCGCAGGACCTGGAGGACGCGGGCGGCTGGCCCGCGCGCGACACGGCTCGCCGGTTCGCCGACTACGCCGAACGGATCGGACGCGTCCTCGGCGACCGCGTCCACACGTGGACGACGCTGAACGAGCCGTGGTGCTCGGCGTTCCTCGGCTACGCGTCCGGCGTCCACGCCCCGGGCCGCACCGACCCGGTGGACGCGCTCGCCGCCGCCCACCACCTCAACCTCGCACACGGCCTGGCCGTGCGGGCGCTGCGCGGCGTGGCCACCCCGTCCGCGCGCCACTCGGTCACCCTCAACATCCACCATCTGCGCGGCGACGCGGAGGCCGTCCGGCAGGTGGACGCCGTCTCCAACCGCGTGTTCCTCGACCCGATGCTCGGCAACGGCTACCCCGCCGACCTCCTGGACGACACGGCGTCCCTCACCGACTGGGGTTTCCTGCGCGACGGCGACACCGAGATCATCGCCGCCCCCATCGACGTCCTCGGCGTCAACTACTACTCGCCCACGCTCGTCCGGGAGTGGGACGGCGTCTCCCCGCGCGAGCACGCGGACGGCCACCGGCAGGGCGCGGCGTCGCCGTTCGTCGGCTGCGACGCCGTCGAGTTCGCCGGACAGCCCGGCCCCCACACGGCGATGAACTGGCCGATCGACGCGACCGGCATGGAGGAACTGCTCCTGCGGCTGCACCGCGACTACCCGCACACACCGATGATGGTCACCGAGAACGGCGCCGCGTTCGACGACGTGGTGGACGTCGCGCCGGACGGGACGGCCCACGTCCGCGACGACCGCCGCGTCACCTATCTGCGCGACCACATCGCCGCCGTGCAACGAGCCTGCGAAGCGGGCGCCGACGTCCGCGGCTACTTCGCCTGGTCGCTGCTGGACAACTTCGAATGGGCCTACGGCTACTCCAGGCGGTTCGGCCTCGTCCACGTCGACTACGCCACCGGCGAACGCACCTGGAAGGACAGCGCCCACTGGTATCGCGACGCCATCGCCCGCGCGAGCCCATGAACCCGCGCGAGCCCATGAACGCCGGGCGCGCGCGGGTGGCCGTCCTCGCGCTGTCCCTCGCCGCGTTCTGCTTCGTCACGACGGAGAGCCTGCCGATCGGGCTGCTCCGCCTCATCGCGGACGACCTGGACGTCTCGCCGTCGGCCGTCGGCCTGCTCGTCACCGGCTACGCGGCGGTGGTCGCGGTCGTCTGCGTCCCGCTCGTCCGGGTCACGGCCCGGGTGGGACGGCGGCGGCTGCTCACCGCCGTCATGCTCGTCTTCGTCGCGATGTCGTTCGCCGCGGCGGCGTCCCCCGGCTACGGCGCGCTGCTGGGCTCGCGGCTGGTCACCGCGCTCGCCCAGGCGGTGTTCTGGCCGGTCGCCGCGGTGGCGGCGGCCGCGCTGTTCCCGCCCGCGCGGCGGGGGAGGGCGGCGGCCTACGTGTTCGCCGGCGGATCCCTCGCCGTCGTCATCGGCATCCCCCTCGGCACCTGGCTCGGCCGCGCCGCCGGCTGGCGCGCCTCCTTCGCCGCGCTCGGCGTCCTGTGCCTGGTCTCGCTCGCGGCCGTCGCCGTCCTGCTGCCCGGCGGGAACGCGGGCGGCGCGGCGGGCGTCGCCGCGGCCCGGCCGGACCGGCGGCGGTTCCGGCTGCTGATGGCCACCGTCGTGCTGGCCATCGGAGGCGTGTTCGCCTGCTACACCTACATCACCGAGTTCCTGACCGGCGTCAGCGGCTTCCCCGGCTCGGCGATCAGCCCGCTGCTGCTGGCGAACGGCGCCGCCGACATCTGCGGCCTCACCATCGCCGGCATCGTGGTGGACCGCGGCCCGCGCGCCCTGCTGGCCGCGTCCACCGCCGTGCTCACGATCGCGATGCTGGGCCTGTTCACGTTCGGCGCCGCGGCGGTACCGGCGGTGGCCGGGCTCGTCCTGCTCGGCCTCGGGCTGCCGGCCTTCGTGACGGCCATGCAGGCCAGGGTGCTGCAGTCGGCGCCGGGCGACACCGACGTGGCCTCGGCGTGGGCGGCGTCCGCGTTCAACGTCGGCATCGGGGGCGGCGCCCTGTTCGGCGGGGCGCTGCTGCCGTTCACCGGCGTGCGCGGCACGGCCCTCGCGGGCGCGCTCGCCGCCGGGGCGGCGCTCGCCGTGATCGCCGCGGAACTCCCGGTCCGGCGGGGGGCGGTCCGCGCGCGGGCTCCGACCGGCCCCGGCACGGCTAGCATCGATCGCACTCCCCAACGCTTCGAGGACGACGGGACGGTCCGTGGTCAAGATCACTGATGTGGCGCGGCACGCCGGAGTGTCGCCGAGCACGGTCTCCTACGTGCTGAGCGGCAAGCGCTCGATCTCCGAGGAGACCCGCCACCGCGTCCGGGAGAGCATCCGCGAGCTCGGCTACCGGCCGCACGCGGGCGCCCGCGCGCTCGCCAGCAGCCGGTCCAACGTGCTCGCGCTGATGATCCCGCTGCGCTCGGGCATCGCGGTGCCCGTCGTCATGCAGTTCGCCGTGTCGGTGGTGACCGCCGCCCGCCGGCACGACCACGACGTCCTGCTGCTCACCCAGGAGGAGGGCGAGGACGGCCTGCGCCGCGTCGCCGACAGCGCGCTCGTGGACGCGCTGATCGTGATGGACGTGCAGATGAAGGACCCGCGCCTGCCGCTGCTGCGCTCCCTGGACCGGCCGAGCGTGCTCATCGGCTTCCCCGCCGACGCCGACGACCTGACCTGCATCGACCTCGACTTCCACGCCGCCGGCGCCGTCTGCGTCGAGCATCTGGCCGAGCTCGGGCACCGGGAGATCGCGATGATCGGCTCGCCGCCCGAGGTGTACGCCCGGCAGACGGGCTTCGCGCAGCGGGTCGCGGACGGCTTCACCGGTGCGGTGCGGGCGGGCGGCCTGACCGGGGACGTCCTGCCGTGCGAGGCCACGGCGGACGCGGCCCGCGCACTGGTGGGGCGGCTCCTCGCCGAGCGTCCCGGCCTCACCGGCGTCCTGGTCCACAACGAGCCGATCGTGGGCACGGTGGTGCGGGCGCTGCGCGCCGCCGGACGCCGCGTCCCGGAGGACGTGTCGGTCGTCGCGATGTGCCCGGACGAGATGGCCGAGCATGCCGAGCCGCCGCTGTCGTCGGTCGCGATCCCCGCCGACGAGGTGGGGGGACGCGCCGTGGACCTGCTGATGTCCAAGCTCGACGGGGTCGCGGTCCCGGCCGCGACCCTGCTCCCGCCGACCCTGACCCGGCGCGCCAGCACCGCGCCCGCCGCCGGCTGACCCGACACGACAAGGAGGTACGGACAGGGCCCCGCACGGCCCATTTGTCGAAGCGCTTCGATAACCACTGCTCGGGGGCCAGTCCAGAGGAGTACCGATGCTCAGACACCATCGAACCCCCCGTCCCCCCGGCCGGCGCAGCCGGTCCCTGACCCTCGTCCTGGCCGCCGCGCTGGTGGCCCCCATCGCGTGGACGGCCCCCGCCGCCGCCCGCGAGACCCTCCCGTTCCGCGACCCGGGCCTGTCCGTCCAGGCCAGGGTCGACGACCTGCTCGGGCGGCTCACCCTCGACGAGAAGATCTCCCTGCTCCACCAGTACCAGCCGGCGATCCCGCGGCTCGGCATCGACAGGTTCAAGACCGGCACGGAGGCCCTGCACGGGGTCGCGTGGTCCACCGACGTCCACGACGGCGGCGCCGTCGTGACCGCCGAGGGCACCGTGTTCCCGCAGTCGGTCGGGCTCGGCGCGACCTGGGACCCGGAGCTGCTCAAGAAGATCGGCTCGGCGGTCGGCACCGAGGCCCGCGGCTACCACAGCGAGAACCCCGACGTCTGGGGTCTGCAACTGTGGGCGCCCGTCGTCAACCTGCTGCGCGACCCGCGCTGGGGCCGCAACGAGGAGGGCTACTCCGAGGACCCGCTGCTCACCGGCCTCCTCGCCACCGCCTACGGCCGCGGCATGCAGGGCGACGACCCCCGCCACCTCAAGGCGGCCCCCGTCCTGAAGCACTACATGGCCAACAACAACGAGATCCGCCGCGACCGGACGTCCTCCAGCCTGCGGCCCCGCGTGAGCAAGGAGTACGACGAGGTCCCGTTCCGGATCCCGATCACCCGGGACGCCGCCACCGGCGTCATGACCGCCTACAACCTGATCAACGGCCGTCCCGCGACCGTCACGCCCGACGCCGGCGGCCTCATCCGCTCCTGGACGGACCGGACGCTGTTCAACGTCACCGACGCCGGCGGGCCCAACAACCTCGTCGGCTCGCAGCAGTACTTCCCCGACCTCGCCACCGCCGACGCGGCCACCCTCAAGGCCGGCGTGGACAGCTTCACCACCGACAACACCGACTCGTCCATCACGATCAACGCGGTCAAGGAGGCGCTGTCGCGCGGGCTGCTCGCCGAAGCCGACATCGACCGGGCCGTCGGCCACATCCTCAGCATCCGGGTGCGGCTCGGCGAGTTCGACCCGGGCGGCGGCCCCTACGGGAAGATCACCAAGGAGGTCGTGGACAGCCCCGCCCACCGCGCCCTGGCCCGCAAGGCCGCGGCGGAGCAGATGGTGCTGCTGAAGAACAAGGGCGGAACGCTGCCGATCACGTCCGGGAAGGTCGCCGTCGTCGGCCAGCTCTCCGACACCCTCTACACCGACTGGTACTCGGGTGACCTCCCGTACCGGGTCACCCCGCTGGACGGCATCGAGAACAAGGTCGGCGCGGGCAACGTCACGTCCAGCGAAGGCGTCGACCGGATCGCGCTCAAGGACGTCGAGACCGGTGAGTACATCGCCGGCGGAACCGGCGCCGGCGCCGTCCTCAAGACCGGCCCCACCACGCCCGCCGACGCGACGACGCATTTCGACGTGTTCGACTGGGGCCAGGGCATCGTGACCCTGCGCAGCGCCGCCAACGGCAAGGTCGTCGGCCGCCACAACTGGGGCGACACGTTCGCCAACGACCAGGACCAGCCGAACGACTGGTTCGTCCAGCAGATGTTCGAGCTGGAGAAGCAGGACGGCGGCGAGTACCTGATTCGCTACGCCGGTTACGAAAAGGCCTATGACTGGGCCGACCCGTCCAAGACCTACGTGAAGGCGAACGACGACGGCACTCTCGTCCTCACCACCAAGGACGACGCGGGCCGGTTCGCCAAGGACGTCGTCACCAGCGGCATCGAATCGGCGGTCAAGGCGGCGACCGGCGCCGAGACCGCCGTCGTCGTGGTCGGGAGCATGCCGTTCATCAACGGCCGCGAAGACCACGACCGCACCACGATGGCGCTCGCCGAAGGCCAGTCGGAACTCATCAAGGCCGTGCGCGAGGCCAACCCGAACACGGTCGTCGTGGTGGAGAACAGCTATCCGACGACGCTCAACTGGGAGCAGGAGAACGTCCCGGCGATCCTGTGGACGAGCCACGCCGGCGCCGAAACGGGCAATGCCCTGGCGTCGATCCTCTTCGGCGACGAAAGCCCGTCCGGGAAACTCCCGCAAACCTGGTACCGCTCCGAGAACGACCTGCCCGACATCCTCGAATACGACATCATCAAGACCGACCGCACTTACCAGTATTTCAACGGCAAGCCGCTCTACCCGTTCGGCTACGGCCTGTCCTACACCACGTTCCGCTACGGCGAGCCGCGCCTCAGCAGCCGTTCCGTCAGCGGCGACGGAACGGTCACCGTCACGATCCCGGTCACCAACACGGGCGCGAAGGCCGGCGACGAGGTCGTCCAGCTCTACACGCACCAGCGGAAGTCCCGCGTGAAGCAGCCGGTGAAGAAGCTGCGCGCCTTCGACAAGGTCCACGTCGAGCCCGGTAGGACGGTCACGGCGACATTCCGGCTGCGCGCCTCCGACCTCGCGATCTGGGACGTCACCCGCAACAAGTGGACGGTCGAGAGGTCGAAGCACGACCTGCTGATCGGCTCCTCGTCCGCCGACATCCGGCAGCGCGCCCACCTCAACGTGCGCGGCGAGACGATCCCCGACCGGGACCTGTCCGAGACGACCCGCGCCGCCGACTTCGACGACCACAACGGCATCGAACTGGTCGACGAGTCGAAGGCCAAGGGCGATGCCGTCGCCGGCGCCGCGAACTCCTGGCTGAAGTTCGCCGACGCCGACCTCGGCCGGTCCACCGGCAAGATCACGGCACGTGTCGCGGGCACGAGCACCACCACGATCCAGGTCCGCCTGGACGGCCCGGACGGTCCCGTCGCGGGAACCCTCGACGTCCCGTCCACCGGAGACAAGTACACCTACAAGGAGATCACCGCACCGCTCACCGGTGCCCGCGGAGACCACGACGTCTACCTGGTGTTCACCGGCGAAACCCGCCTGAGCACCTTCTCCCTCACCCCCTGAAACCCGGCCCGCCCCGGCCCGGCCGGGGCGGGCCGAACCCGCTGCAAAGGACGCCATCCATGCGTGCCAGAAGCAGAATCGCCGCCATCGCCGCGACCCTCACCACCGCCGCCCTCATCTGTGTCCCGGCCCCCGCCGGCCCGGCCCAAGCCGAAACCCACGACGTCGATTACGACCGGTATTCACTCATCGTGGACGGAGAACGCGTCCTGCTGTGGTCGGGTGAATTCCACTACTTCCGGCTCCCCAGCCCCGCCCTGTGGCGGGACGTCCTGGAGAAGATGAAAGCCGCGGGCTTCAACGGCGTGTCGCTCTACTTCAACTGGGGCTACCATTCGCCGGCTCCCGGCGAGTACGACTTCACCGGGGTCAGGGACGTCGACCGGCTCCTGCGCCTCACCGAGGAACTCGGCCTCTACGTCGTCGCGCGCCCCGGACCGTACATCAACGCCGAGACCACCGGCGGGGGATTTCCCGCCTGGCTGAAGACCGTCCCCGGACGCGCCCGATCCAGCGACCCGAACTACACCCGCGCCTACCGCGAATGGCTCGCGCACATCGACCCCATCATCGCCCGCCACCAGATCACGCGCGGCGGATCGGTCATCGCCTACAACGCCGAGAACGAATACGCCGCGAACACCGACGCCGCCTACATGGAGGACATCCAGCGCCAGGCCCGCGCACACGGCATCGACGTCCCCATCACCCACAACCAATGCTGCGACGCCTCCTGGACGCCCACCTGGGCGTCCGGCCAAGGGGCCGTGCAGATCCCGGGGGTGGACGACTATCCGCAGTCGTTCGAATGCCGCGAGCCCGACATCTGGGGGACCTGGGGCGAGGGCATAACCGAGCGGCTCAGCCCCGGCTCCCCGGTCTATGCCGCGGAATACCAGGCCGGCGCCATCGACGTGAACCGCGCGGGCTACGACAAATGCCGTGAACTCACCGGACCCGAGTTCACCTAATCCTCCGGAGGATTCCCGACCTTCAGGCCGGGGAGGATCCGGACTCCGTCAGGACCGGCCCGGCGCAGCCGGGACGGTCCCGGAACCGAACCCGAACCCTGTGGCAACCGAGAGTCCCCGTGCGTGCACAATCGGTGTGTAAAGTAGCGGTCATGCGGACGGCGTACAAATGCCGGGCCTACCCCGACCCCGAACAGGCGGCCACCTTCGGCCGCACGTTCGGCTGCGTCCGCCTGGTCTGGAACAAAACCCTCGCCGAACGCCACCGCGCCTGGCACACCGACCGCAAGCACACCTCCTACCGGGAGACCGACGCCGCGCTGACCGCCTGGAAGAAGACCCAAGACCTGGCGTTCCTGAACGAGGTCTCCTCGGTCCCGCTGCAACAGGCCCTGCGGCACCAGCACACCGCGTTCGCCCACTTCTTCGCCGGACGCGCCCGCTACCCGCGCTACAAGACCCGCACCTGCCGCCAGTCCGCGCACTACACCCGCTCGGCGTTCCGCATGAAAGACGGCCGGCTGTGGATGGCCAAGACCCGCGCGCCGCTGGCGCTGGTCTGGTCTTTCCCGGACGTGGACCTGGCCGTGCTGAACCCGACCATGGTGGTGATCTCGCGGGACCCCGACGGCCGCTGGTACGTCACCTTCGCCGTCGACACCGACACCGACACCGATGAGCCCGCACCGCTGCAGGCCGCCGGGCAGCAGATCGGCATCGACCTGGGCGTGAAGGACTTCGCGGTGACCAGTGACGGGGGCCGCATCGCCAATCCCCGGCATCTGGAGCGCAAGGCCCGCAACCTGGCCCGGTACCAGCGGCGCATGGCCCGCTGCCAGCGGGGCAGCCGCAACCGCCGCAAGGCCAAGACCAAGGTCGCCGGGGCCCACCGCAAGGTCCGCAACGCCCGCACCGATTTCCTGCACCGCACCAGCACCGGCATCGTCCGGGGCGCGGACGTGATCGTGGTCGAGGACCTCGCGGTCGCCAACATGGTGCGCAACCGCAGGCTGGCCCGCGCGATCTCCGACTGCGGGTGGGGCGAGTTCCGCCGCATGCTGGAGTACAAGGCCGAACGCGCCGGACGCACCCTGATCGTGATCGACCGGTGGTACCCCTCGTCCAAGACCTGCTCGCACTGCGGGCACCTGCTCGCGGAGTTGAGCTTGTCGACCCGGCACTGGACGTGCCCGGGCTGCCGCACCCGGCACGACCGGGACATCAACGCGGCCAAGAACATCCTTGCGGCTGGTCGAGCCGTAGCCCGGGGCGACCCCGGCGAGGTCTGTGGAGCTGATGTCAGACGGCAAGGGCCCTCCCTTCCGCAATCGGCCGTGAAGCAGAAACACCCACGGCGCGAGCCGTAGGAAGCCTCTCCTTCAGGGAGAGGAGGAAGTCAAGAAGGTCTACTACAAGTCCCTCCCCACCCCGACGCCCGACGGAATCCTCGATCCCATGACCACAACACCCTGTCCCTCGCCCTGATCATCGAAGACGATGCCAGACCGGGCGCCGTCTCCCTGGCCGCCGGAAACGTCCGGGGAGGAATCCCGATGACTCCGTGACAGCCGGCGGATCACGTCGGGCGCACGTGGGGCGGGAGCTTCCCAGGACGGCGCAGGTGGTGGCTGACGTCGCCGACCAGGTCCAGGGTGATGCGGCGTTCGGTGAAGCGCCAGCGGCCGTCCCGGCGCTCGAAGGCGTCGTCGTAGGTGCCGCAGGCGATGGGTTGCAGCGGGAGGGCCGGTAGGGCCTGCAAGACGGTGTAGTACGCCGTTGAGCGGGCCGTGCCGGTCTCCTCGTCCACCTCGACGGCGAGGTTGGTGGTCACGTGCTTGGTGCGCAGGGTGCCGTCGTCGTGCACGATCACCGTCTTCTCGAACATGGCGGCGATCGCGTCGCCGCCGCGCAGGGAGCCGCCGCTGCCGGTGAACACGGCGTCGGCGAACAGGTCGCGGATTCCCGCGAAGTCCGCGCCGTCCACGCATTCGGCGTAGCGGAAGACGAGGTTCGCGATGGCCTGGTGGCTCGGCTGGCCGGCGGGAGTGGGCATGGTCGCCTCCGGTTCGGGCTGGCCGTCCGATCATCGCCGCCGCGCGGCGCGGCGCCGCCCTCGATCCCGTTGAGCAGGACGGCCGGGCCCGGCACGGCCTCCCGATAGCACATTCTCTGGTCATTCGGCGGCAATGTGCATTGCACGATTGGGCAGACTTGATTTAAGTGTTAACGGGTGGCCAGGTTGGGACGGAAGACGGTCTTGTTTGTGGGAGTTTGTGGCGCCTAATGTCTGGATGCGGCGGGGCGTCCACCACAAATCGACGTCCTCGCCGGCCATTGCCGCAGATCGCGGCGGGCAATCCAGGGAGGAAGACATGCACATGTCGCGCGCCCGTTTCCGGTGGGCCGCCGCGGTGGCCGGAATGGCGGTCCTCGCGCACGCCGCGCCGGCGCTGGCGGAGGAACCGGTCGGCGCCTACCTGCTGATGGTGGCGCCGCAGGAGGGCCCCGTCACCGCGCGGACCCTGTGGTGCGAGCCGGACGGAGGGACGCTCCGCGCCGCGTCACAGGCCTGTGACCAGCTCGAACTCGCCGACGGCCGAGTGGCTCGGATCCCCGTGCGGGAGGGGCCGTGCACGCTGGAGTACGCGCCCGTCCGGGTGAGCGCCGACGGCACCTGGCGCGGCGAACCGCGCCATTTCGCTCGGACCTATCCGAACCGGTGCGCCGCCATGCGTGACACCGGCGGAATCCTCTTCGGCGGATAACCCACGGACCGCGGGCCGCCGGGATGGGAAGCGGGGTGCCGTCCGGCGGCCCGCATGAAAAGGAGGGCGAAATGCTCGCTTTCACCGGGCCGGATGTTCTGGTCACCTACGAGCGTTCCGGAGGATTCGCCGGAATTCGGGAACGGGTGACCGTCGATGCCGCGGGAACGGCCGTCGTCAATGGCGCGAGGCTCACGCTCGGGGACGACGAAATGCGCGGCCTGCGCGACGCGCTGGGCCGTGTCGTCACCACGAGGTCTTCGGCGGCGGGATGCGACGTCGCCGACCACTTCACCTACACGCTCACCTACCGCGGGCACCGGACGACGCGGTGCCGGATCCCGTGCGACTGGCGCGCGGCGGTCGAGCGGCTGGAGGCGCTGACCGGCCGCCCGGAGGCGCCGGCCAGGCGGTGACCGATTGAGCCGCGGCGTGCCGTCCTCGTCCGCCGACCATGGAGGACGGCACGCCGCATGTCACCGGGCCTGGGCGCGGACGTGCAGGTCCCGCATCGTGGACTCCAGGGCGGCGACCGGGCCGTCCACCCGGATCCCCGGCACGACCTGCTGGATCGGCAACGGCGCGACCGGCCCCGGCGGGACGCCGAGTTCGGTGCGCCACGCGTTCAGCTGCGCGGACGAAAGGATGTAGACGATGCGGCCGAGCTCGACCCAGCCGTGCGCGGCCGAGCACATCGGGCAGTGCTCGCCGGACGTGAACACCGTGGCGGCGCGGCGCTCGTCCACGGTGAGGTTGCGGGCCGCCCAGCGGGCGATCTCGAACTCGGGGTGGCGCGTCTCGTCGCCGTCGGCGGTGCGGTTGCGGTCCTCGAACAGGACCTCGCCTGACGCGGAGACCAGCACCGACCCGAACGGATCGTCGGCCGACTCCAGCGCCTCGGCCGCGAGTTCGACGCAGCGGTTCAAGTGGACGAGTTCGGCGGCGGTCGGTTCATAACCCATCGAACGATCATAAAGGTGCCGGTGAGGGCCCCGCTGGAGGGACACCGCTGCCGCGGCGCCGGTCCCTCACCGGCACGCCCCTGCGCACCCCTCAGGCTGAATCGCGGATGACCAGGTGAGGTCGCAGGATGACGACCGGGTCCTCGATCGGCTCGCCGCGGATGCGGGAGACCAGGAGGCGGGCCATCTCCAGGCCCATCTCCTCCGGCGACTGGTGGACGGTGCTGAGCGGCGGGTCGGCGAGGGGAGCGGCGGCGGAGTCGTCGAAGCCGATCACCGCGACGTCTTCGGGGATGTGCCGGCCGTGCCGGTGCAGGACGCGCAGCGCGCCGAGCGCCATCGGGTCGTCGGCGGCGAACACCGCGTCCAGGGCCGGCTCGGCGGCCAGCAGCCTCTCCGCCGCGGCGATGCCGCTGGCCTCGCCGAAGTCGCCGTACTCGACGTACTCGGGCAGGCCGGCGGCGACGAGGGCCTCCCGGTAGCCGGCCAGCCGGTCGATGCCCACCCCCATGTCCTGGGGGCCGGCGATCGTGGCGATCCGCCGCCGGCCACCGGAGATCAGGTGGCCGACGGCCTCGCGGGCGCCGCTGCGGTTGTCGACGTCGACGTAGCTGACCGGCGACAGGCCCGGCGGGCGGCCGCCGAGGACGGTCGGGACGCCGTTGGCCTCCAGCTTGGCGGGCAGCGGGTCCTCGGCGTGCAGGGAGGTGAGGAGCACCCCGTCCACGTGCTGGGTGGTGAGGTACTCCTCCAGCCTCCCGTACTCGGCGGGGGAGCGGGCCAGGGCGAGCAGGAGCTGCAGCCCGGTGTCGCCGAGGCCGTTGCTGATCCCCCGGATGATCCCGGCGAAGTACGGCTCGTCGAACAGCCGCTGGTCGGACTCGGCGACGACGAGCGCCACGGTGTCGGTGCGGCGGGTGACGAGGGTGCGGGCCGCGCGGTTCGGCACGTACCCGAGTTCCTCTATCGCCTTCAGCACCGCCTCGCGTGCCTGCGCGCTGACCCGTGGTGATCCGTTGACCACCCGCGATACCGTGCCGCGCCCGACACCGGCCCGCGCTGCGACCGCCTCCAGCGTGGGACGGGTGCTGCTGCCCGTCATCTGGCCCCCTTCGTCCGTACCGTCCGCCCCGTGCAGGTCAGCCCCGTTCGGGCAGACCGCCCTGCCGGATCACCCCTGCGTACCACCGTGCGCTGTCCTTGGGCACCCGGCGCTGCGTGGCGTAGTCGACGTGGACCAGCCCGAAACGCTTGGAGTAGCCCCAAGCCCACTCGAAATTATCCAGCAGGGACCAGGTGAAGTAGCCATGAAGCGGTACCCCCTCGGCGATGGCGCTGTGGCATGCCCGCAGGTGCGCGTCGATGTAGGCGATGCGCCCCTCGTCCTGGACCGTGCCATTTCCGTCCAGCGTCTCGTCGTAGCCCGCGCCGTTCTCGGTGATGTAGAGCGGGACGTCCGGGTACTCGCGGTGCAGCCGGGTGAGGACCTCGTACAGGCCGCCGGCGTCGATCTCCCAGCCCATCCCGGTGACGGGACGCCCGGTGGGGACGAAGCGGACATGGTCGCTGCCGACCCACGGGGAGTGCGTGGAGAACGGCGACGACGCGGTCTGTGCCGCTTCGCCGGGCGTGCCCGCGACGGTGTGCCGCGAGTAGTAGTTGATGCCGAGCTGGTCGATCGGCTGATTGATCACGGCCAGGTCGCCGTCCGCCGGGACGAACCCGCACCGGGCGGTGTCCGCGAGGACGTCCTCGGGGTAGCGGCCGAGGAGCAGCGGGTCGAGGAACAGCCGGTTCTGCAGCCCGTCGATGCGGCGCGCCGCGTCGACGTCGGCGGGGTCGTCGGTCGCGGGGGAGACCGCGTACAGGTTGACGGCGGCGCCGAACCGGTTGTCGGGGTGGCGGGCCCGCATCGCCTCGACCGCGAGGCCGTGGCCGAGCATCAGGTGGTGGGCGGCCTGCAGGGAGGCGGACGGGTCGAGGCGCCCGGGCGCGTGCTCCCCGGAGGCGTAGCCGAGGAACGCCGCGCACCACGGCTCGTTCACGGTCGTCCAGTGGTGGACCCGGTCGCCGAGGGCGGCGTTCACATGCGCCGCGTACTCGGCGAACCGGTGGGCGGTCTCCCGTTCGGGCCAGCCGCCCTTGTCCTCCAGCGGCTGCGGGAGGTCCCAGTGGTAGAGCGTCGGCCACGGCTCGATGCCGGCCTCCAGCAGCGTGTCGACCAGGCGCCGGTAGAAGTCCAGGCCCTCCTGGTTGAACGCCCCGGCCCCGGACGGCTGCACCCGGGACCAGGAGATCGAGAACCGGTACGCGGTCAGCCCGAGGTCGGACATGAGCGCCACGTCCTCGGGGAACCGGTGGTAGTGGTCCACCGCGACGTCGCCGGTGTCGCCGCCGAGCACCTTGCCGGGGGTGCGGCAGAACGTGTCCCAGATGGACGGGCCGCGTCCGCCTTCGCCGGCGGCGCCCTCGATCTGGTAAGCGGCGGTGGCGGCCCCCCAACGGAACCCGGTCGGGAACGGCGCGGCGGGGGCCGCGCTGGTGTCGTGCTTGAGGGAGGTCACGCCTTCACAGCACCTTCCATGATTCCGCCGATGATCTGGCGTCCGAAAATGATGAACACGACGAGCAGCGGCAGGACCGCCACGCTGGTCCCGGCGAACATGAGCGTGTAGTCCTGGAAGTGCGCGTTCGCCAGGTTGTTGATGGACAGCTGCACGGTCGGGTTGTCGGGGTTCAGCACGGCGAGCGGCCACATGAACTCGTTCCAGGTCTGCATGAACGTGAACAGGCCGAGGACGCCCGCGGCGGGCCGCAACGCCGGCAGGACGACGCGCCAGTAGATGCCGAACGTGGTGCACCCGTCGACGCGGGCCGCCTCGATCAGCTCGTCGGGGACGGCCTGCTCGGCGTACTGCCGCATCATGAACACGCCGAACCCGGTGACGAGGAACGGGACGATGACGGCCTGCAGCTGGTTCTGCCAGCCCAGCTCCACCATGATCATGTAGAGCGGGATGATGCCCATCTGCACCGGGATCATCATCGTCGCGATGATGACCAGCAGAAGCCCGTTCTTGCCGCGGAAGCGCAGCTTGGCGAACGCGAACCCGGCGAGCGAGGCGAAGAACACCGTGGAGATCGTCACCGCCCCGGAGGCGATCGCCGAGTTCAGCAGTCCCTGCGCGAAGTAGGCGTCGGGGTTGCCGAACAGCCGGTCGACGTTCTCGGCGCCGTTGCCGCCGGGCAGCAGCGGCGGCGGGACGTCGGAGACCACGTCGTTGGTGCGGGTCGCGACCGCGATCATCCAGTAGATCGGGAAGACCGACAGCACCAGCGCGACGACCAGCGTGATGTAGGTCAGCGGGCTGGCGTTCCACAGTCCGCGGAAGCGGCCGGGAGGCGGGGCGGCGTGCTTGCCATCGGAGCGCCGGCCGGGGCCGGCCAGGAGCGTGGTCACTTGGTGCCTCCGGTGCGCCGCACGGCCATGAAGTTGATCAGGGAGAACACGATGATCATCACGAACAGGGCCCAGGCGACGGTGGCGCCGTAGCCGTACCGGTCACTGCCGAACGCGTTGTCGTACATGTACATCGTGATCGTCTGGAACTGGTGCAGCGGGCCGCCGTCCATCTTGTTCGGCGTGTGGATGCTGAACAGGACGGGCTCGGTGAACAGCTGCAGCCCGCCGATCGTCGAGATGATCACCGTGAAGATGATCGTGGGACGCAGCATCGGGACGGTGATCTGCCAGAACTGCCGGATCCGGGACGCGCCGTCGATCGCGGCGGCCTCGTAGAGGTCCTTCGGGATCGCCTGCATGGCGGCCAGGTAGATCAGCGCGTTGTAGCCGGTCCAGCGCCAGTCGACCATCAGGGCGATGGCCACCCAGGACCAGCCGCGGCTGCTGCTCCAGGCGATCGGGTCGATGCCGACCAGCCCGATCGCCCAGTTGATCATGCCCCAGTCCTTGTCGAACATCTGGGTGAACACGATCGCGACGGCGGCGGTCGAGGTCACCAGCGGGGCGACCATGCCGATCCGGAACAGGGTCGGCATCCGCATCCGCCGGTTCAGGGCGTTGGCGACCAGCAGCGCGAGCAGCAGCTGCGGGACGGTCGCGATGACGAAGATCCCGATGGTGTTGACCGTCGCGTGCCAGAAGTCCGCGTCGGTCAGCAGGTAGTCGTAGTTCTCCAGCCCGATGAACTCGCGTGTCCCGGACGCCAGCTCCCATTCGTGGAGGGAGACCCAGAGGGTGAAGACGAGCGGGAACGCGCCGAAGATCAGGAAGACGAGGTAGAACGGCGAGATGAAGGCGTAAGGTGCGCCCTTCACGTCGAGCTTGGCCAGCCGGGCCCGCCAGGTGCGGCCGGGCCCCGGCCGGGCCTTCGCGGGCGAGGGCGGCGGGGGGCCGTTCCGGCTGGGGCGCAGATCGGTGGTCACGTCGTGCGCCTCCTTTCCGAGGACGGGTGAACTTTTTCATCCGGCCCTCTGTCGGAGCCGGTCCTTGTGCGGGCCTGCCGAGGATGAAAACGGTTCATTGCGGGAGATGGGTACGGCGGCGGCGCCGGCGGGGAGGTAGCGGCACGGCGCCGCCGCCGTGGTCTGGAGGTCGCCGGGGGTTACCTGGCGGCCTTCTCAGCCTCCTCGACGGACTTGGCCCATGCGCCGCCGGCGTCCTGCTTGCCCTGGCCCACCGAGACCAGGACGTTCTCGACCGCGGCCCGCACGTCCTCGTTCTTCGGCCCGAGGTGGACCGGCTTCACCGAGGCCACCAGCTCACCGAAGATCTTGCCGACCGGGGCGTTGTTGAAGTACTCGCTCTTCGCGCCCGCGACCGCCGGGTCCTGCGCCGCCTGCGGCGAGGACGGGAAGACGTTCGCCGCCTTGAACGCGGCGACCTGGCCCTCGGGGGAGGTCAGGAACTTGGCCAGCTCCGCGGCCTCCTTGGCGTGCTTGGTCTGCTTGGGAACGGCGAGCCACGAGCCGCCCCAGTAGCCGGAGCCGCCCGGGGTGGTGGCGACGTCCCACTTGCCCTTGCCGGCCTCACCGGAGAATTCCTCGATGCCCCCGAGCATCCAGGACGGGCACGGCACGGTGGCGAACGAGGCCCTCTTGAGGCCGTTCTGCCACGGCGGGGTGAAGATCGACATGTCGGCGGTGAGCTTGCTCTGCTCGAACTTCAGCGTCGTGTCGAACGCCTGCTTCACGGCCGGGTTGCTGTCGAAGACGAGCTCGTTCTTCTTGTCGAAGAAGCTGTACCCGGGGCCGTTGCCCGCGTTCTGCAGGACGGTGGCGCGGAAGACGGCGGTGGGGCCGTCCAGCCACTTGCTGTCGGGGACCTTCTCCTGGTACTCCTGCCCCTTGGCGAGGAACGCGTCCCAGGTCGGCCAGAGCTTGCCGACCTCCTCGCGTTCGGTCGGGAAGCCGGCCTTCTCGAACAGGTCCTTGCGGTAGCACATGGCGAGCGGGCCGACGTCGGTGCCGAGCCCGACGAGCTGCTTGCCGTCCGGGCTGATGCCCATCTGCCACTTCCAGGGCAGGAAGTTCTTCTCCAGCGCCTTGCCGCCGTGGTCGAAGAGGTTGACGAACTTGTCGGGCTGCTGCATGTAGAGCGGCAGGATGCCCTCCTCCAGCATGACGACGTCGCCGGCGCCGCTGCCGGTGGACATCCACTGCTGGATGCGCGGCTTGTACTCGTCGAGGCTGGAGACCTTGCGCAGCTTGACGGTGATGTTGGGGTGTGTCGACTCGTACTGCTTGGCGATCTCCTCGTACCCCGCCTCGCCGAAGACGTCGACGGTGAGCTCGACCGGACCGCCGTCCGAGCCGCCGCCGTCGTCGTCCCCGCCGCAGGCGACGACCAGGCCGCCGACGAGCACCGCCGCCATCGCCGTACTCAGTCCGCGTCGCATGATGGCCCTCATGGCGGACCCCTCTCAGGTTGGTGACTTCCAGTGTGTGGGAGCGCTCCCACGGATGAAAGACCGTGACTGGGCTCACTGTCAATGCGCCGAAATACAACCGTTACAACAAGCTAGCCGAGGGGGGAGGCTGGTCAGACCCGTCCCGACCCTCGGTCAGCCCCCGGTCAACTCTCCTTGACCGGGGTCAGCCGGGCCGCCGCCGGGGCCGGCGCCGTCGACCGCCGGACGACGAGTTCCGGCCGGTAGAGCAGCTCCGTGCGGGGTGCGCGGGACCCGCGGATCTCGTCCAGGACGGTGCTCACGGCGGCCATCGACATCTCCCGCACCGACTGCCGGACCGTGGTCAGCGGAGGGTCGAGATAGGCGGTCAGCAGCGAGTCGTCCATGCCGGTCACCGAGACGTCCGCGGGGACCCGCAGACCGCGCTGCCGGGCGGCCCGGATGGCGCCGAGCGCCATGATGTCGTTGCCGCCGCAGATCGCGGTGCAGCCCGCGTCGAGCAGCCGGGTCGCCGCGGCCTGCCCGCCCTCGACCGTGTACATGGTGTTGACGATCAGGTCGTCCACCTCGTCCGGCGCCAGGTCGGTGTGCGCCGCCATCCCGCGCCGGAAGCCCTCGGTCTTGCGCCGCGTCGGCACGTACACGTCCTGGCCGATCGCCAGCCCGATCCGCCGGTGGCCCATTGCGGCCAGATGCGCGACGATCGCCTCCAGCGACGCCACGTCGTCATTGGAGATGAACGGGGCGTCGATGTCGGGCCGGTACCCGTTCACCAGCACGATCGGCAGCGCCTGCTCCAGCAGCCGCGCGTACCGCGCCCGGTCGGAGTTGGCGTTGGCGTGCAGGCCGTTGACGAAGATGATCCCGGCGACGCCGCGTTCCAGCAGCATCTCGATGTAGTCGTCCTCGGCGACGCCGCCCGGCGCCTGCGAGCACAGCACCGCCATGTACCCGTGCCGGGCCAGCGCGCTCTCGATGACCTCGGCGAACGCCGGGAAGATCGGGTTGGTCAGCTCGGGGATGATCAGCCCGATCAGCCCGGCCCGCCGCTGGCGCAGCCGGGCCGGGCGCTCGTAGCCGAGCACGTCCAGGGCGGTCAGCACCGCCTGGCGCGTGGTCGGGGACACGCCCTGCTTGCCGTTGAGCACGCGGCTCACGGTCGCCTCGCTCACCCCGGCGTGCGCCGCGATGTCCGCCAGGCGTGTCGTCATGGGTTTCAACGGGCTTCTAGCGATTCCACCCGATCCTTCAGGGCCGGGAGGAGCAGCTTCGGTGCTGTCGGGCGCGTTCGCGCCCGTTGTCCGGGTGTGTGGAGGCTTGTGGGTCATGAGTCCTCTTGATTGATCATGGTTGCGTTGAGTGATTTTGTCGGCGCGTATCGCTATCTTTCGTGGTCATGAAGTTGGCAAGGGCCTGGAGCGGCATCGGCGGGCGCAGGCGCGGCGGCGCGCTGAGTTGCAGAAGAAGAAGGCGGCCGGGTCCCGCTCGGCCGCGCGGCGGCCGGCCAAGCGCAAGGGGCGCGAGTCCCGGCACGCCACCGATCAGAACCACATCATCAGTAAGCGGATCGTGGCCGATGCCCAACGCACCGGTCGCGGAATCGCCGTCGAGCAACTGGCGGGGATTCGCGACCGGGTCCGGCTCAAGCGGCACCAGCGGGCCACGCTGTCGAACTGGCCGTTCCACCGGCTCGGCGCCTTCCTCGAATACAAGGCCCACCGGGCCGGGGTGCCGTTCCTGCAGGTGGATCCGGCCTACACCTCCCAGACCTGTCCCACCCCGTGGTGCGGGCACGTCTCCCGAAGCAACCGCCCCACCCGGGGCCGGTTCCGTTGCGGCGCGTGCGGGCTCGCTGGCCTGGCCGACGACATCGCCGCCGTGAACGTCCGCAACCGGGCGCGCACGGCGTGGGCATTCGTCACCATGCCCGACCCCGACCCCCGGCGACCCGGCCGGGACCGGGGTGATGCGCCCCCGGCGCCACAGCCTGTGGCGAAGCGGAGTGCGACAAAGCGTGATCACCGAGCCTCCAAGCTCGGTCACGGCCGAGAAGGTGACATTAGTCGTCCTCCTTGATGTCCCACCACAGTGCGGTATCCGAAGGCAGCTCCACGTGATCCCCGTCCGCGTGGACCGGTCCGCTCGCGAGGAGCGGGGTCCCGGACGCGGGGACGCGCACGGTGCCGCCGCCCAGGTTGACGGCGCACGCGAGCCGCCTGCCCGCGCCGTCGCCCCCGTTCGTCTCGTGCACGCTGCCCGTCTCGTGCGTCTCCCGGACGAAGACCAGTGTGCCCCGTGGAGCGGCAAGCCAGCGCAACGAGCCGTCGCCGAGCGCGGGGTGCTCGCGCCGGATGCGCAGCGCCCGCTCGTAGAGCGTCAGCATCGAGCCGGGGGCGCCGCGCTGCGCGGCGACCGTGAGGTCGCGCCACGCGGTGGGGATCGGGAGCCAGGACGCGGCGCCCGCGCCGAACCCGAACGGGGGCTCCTCGCCCTCCCACGGCATCGGGACGCGGCAGCCGTCGCGGCCCGCGCCCTCGCCGCGCAGACGCTGCGGGTCCTGCTGGAACTCCTCCGGCAGGTCGAGCACCTCGGGCAGGCCGAGCTCCTCGCCCTGGTAGACGTAGGACGACCCGGGCAGCGCCAGCGTCAGCAGCGCGGCCGCACGGGCGCGCCGCAGGCCCCGCTCCCCGTCGCCGTACCGGGTGACGTGGCGTTTCACGTCGTGGTTGGACAGCACCCAGGTCGCGGGCGCGCCCACCGCCCCGGCGGTGCGCAGCGACTCGTCGATCACCTTCCGCATCCCGGACGCCTCCCAGGGCGCGGTCAGGTAGTGGAAGTTGAACGCCTGGTGCAGCTCGTCCGGGCGGGTGTAGGCGGCGAGGCGTTCGGGGGTCGGCGCCCACGCCTCGGCGACGGCGATCCGCTCCCCGTCGTAGGAGTCGAGCAGGCGCCGCCATTCGCGGTGGATGTCGTGGACGGCGTCCTGGTCGAAGTACGGCAGGACGGCGGTGCCGAGCATCTCGATCTGGTCGGTGTGGCCGACGTCCGGGAGCCCCTGCGCCTTGGCCATGCCGTGCGCGACGTCCACCCGGAAGCCGTCGACGCCGAGGTCGAGCCAGAACTTCAGGATGTCCGCGAACTCGGTGTGGACCTCAAGGTTCTCCCAGTTCAGGTCGGGCTGCTCGGGGGCGAACAGGTGCAGGTACCACTGGCCGTCCGGCAGCCGGGTCCAGGCGGGGCCGCCGAACACCGACTCCCAGTCGTTGGGCGGTTCGGCGCCGCCGCGTCCCCGCCCGTCGCGGAAGATGTAGCGGGCGCGCTCGGGGGAGCCGGGGGACGCGGCTAGCGCGCCCTGGAACCAGGCGTGCCGGTCGGAGGTGTGGTTGGGGACGACGTCCACGATGATCCGCAGGCCGTGGGCGTGCGCGTCCGCGATCAGGCCGCGGGCGTCCGCGAGCGTGCCGAACAGCGGGTCGACGTCGCGGTAGTCGGCGACGTCGTAGCCGAAGTCGGCCATCGGGGAGACGTAGAACGGGGTCAGCCACAGCGCGTCCACGCCGAGGCCGGCCAGGTAGGGCAGCCGGGCCCGGATGCCCGGCAGGTCGCCGACGCCGTCGCCGCCCGAGTCGGCGAAGCTGCGCACGTACACCTGGTAGATGACGGCGTCGCGCCACCAGCGGGTTCCGCCCCCTCCGAGGTCTTCGGCGGGGACGATCAGGGTGTCCTGGGTCATGAACATCCTTCGAATGGGGAGCTGTCAGCGTGCACTGGGTTCATGTCGGGTTCACTTGACTCCGCCGGCGGTGAGTCCGGCGACGATCCGGCGCTGGAAGACCAGCACCACGACGATCAGCGGGACGGTCACGATCACGCCCGCCGCCATCTGGGTGCCGAACGGCTGGTCGAACCCCGAGACGCCGGTGAACTTGGAGATCGCGACCGTGGCGGTCTGCATCTCCTTCTTGTTGACCATGGACAGCGCGATGAGGAACTCGTTCCAGGCGGCGATGAAGGTCAGGATCGCCGTGGTGAACACCCCGGGCGCCGCCAGCGGAATGATGATCTTGCGGAACGCCTGGCCGCGGGTGCAGCCGTCCACCATCGCCGCCTGCTCCAGCTCGAACGGCAGCTGCCGGAAGAACGCGGTGAGCAGCCAGACCGACAGCGGCAGCGCGAACCCGAGGCTCGGCAGCACCATCGCCTGGTAGGTGTTGATCCACTCGATGTCGGTGAAGAGCTTCAGCAAGGGAACGAGCTGGGAGATTCCCGGGAACATCGTGGTCGCGATGATCAGCCCGAGCACCGCGTTCTTGAACCGGAAGTGCAGCCGGGCCAGCGCGTACGCGGTGAACGTGCCGATCAGCAGCGTCAGCACGGTCGTGCAACCGGCCACGATGACGCTGTTCAGCAGCGCGCGGCCGAACCCGTTGTCGCCGGAGAACACCGCGGAGAAGTTCTCCGACGACCACCGTACCGGGACGATCGTGTTGTCGAACTGGTCCTGCGGCCGGCGGAACGCCGAGATCGTCATCCAGTAGAACGGCGCGAGGCAGTAGACCGCCACCAGCGCGAACCCGAGGTAGGACAGCGTCCGGCGGGTGAGGGAGCCGTTCACGCGGCCACCTTCTTCCGCCTGCCGCCGCGTCCGCTACGGCCGGTGTGCTGGCGCGCCTCGCCGATGATGTCGGCGCCGAGCAGCTTCACGAACAGGTACGCGATCAGCGCGATGTACAGGAACAGGACGGTCGCGTACGCGGCCGCCGACCCGTACCGCAGGTTGGACGCCTCGAACCAGGCGATCATCGTCAGGGTCTCCACGGACTTCTGGTTGACGCCGATCAGGACGGCGGGCAGGTCGAACATCCGCAGCACGTCCAGCAAGCGGAACAGCACGGCCACCAGCAGTGCGGGCTTGACCAGCGGCAGCGTGATCCGCCAGAACTGCTGGACGGCGCCGGCGCCGTCCACCCGCGCCGCCTCGTAGACGTCGCGGGGGATCATCTGCAGCCCGGCGAGGACCAGCAGCCCGATGAACGGGGAGGTCTTCCACACCTCGGCGATGACGACGGCGATCTTGGCGGGGAACCCGTCGGCGGTCCACAGGATCTGCTCGCGCAGCAGCGCGTTGGCGGCGCCGTCCGCCTGGAAGATCCACCGCCACAGCAGGCCGGAGATCGCGGTCGGGATCGCCCACGGGACGAGGATGCTGGCGCGCACCACGGACCGTCCCCGGAACATCCGGTTCATGATCAGCGCCATCGCGACGCCGATCACGGTCTCCAGGATCACGGTGGTGACGGTGAAGAACGTGGTGTTGCCGAAGGCGTTCCAGAACGCCTCGGCCCGGTCGCCCTGGAAGATCGCGGTGTAGTTGCCGAGGCCGACGAACCGGTCGCCCTCCACGACGAACCCCTGGGCGTCCAGGCCCTCGCCCCGCGCGTACAGCGACTCGCGGAATCCGGCGAGGACCGGGTAGCCGATGACCAGTGCGAGGACGAGCAGCGTCGGGGACAGCAGCAGCGCCGCGAGCCGCCTCGTCCCCTGCACGTCGCTCTTCGGTTTGCGCCTGCCCGTGAGCCCGCGCCGCGCGTCCGCCGCGGGGGTGCCCGCGGCGGACGGCGTCTCGTCGTGCGTCGTGGTCATGCCGCTCACTGTGCCGCGGTCAGCGGCTGAAGCTTGGCCTGCAGGTCGGAGAGGGCCTGCTCGACGGGCTTCTTGCCGGTGACGGCGTCGTACATCTCGCCCTGGATCGCGGCGGTGACGTCGCCGTACTTGACCGCGACCGGACGCGGCTTCGCCGTCGTGATGGCCTGCTTGAGGACCGGCAGGTACGGGAACTTCTTCACCATCTCCGGGTCGTCGTACAGCGCGGCGATGGTCGGGGCCTGCGAGGTCGCGAGCAGGTTGGCGCGCTGCGCCGCCTCACCGGTCAGGTACCGGATGAAGTCGAGCGAGGTGGCCTTGTTCTTCGCGAACGCCGAGATCGCGAGGTTGTGCCCGCCGAGGTTGGCGACGCCGGGGCCGTCCGGTCCGGGCAGCGGCGCGACCGCGAACTTGCCGGCCACCTCCGACGAGCCGTCGTCCTCGTTGGCGAGCGCGTACTGGTAGGGCCACTGCCGCTGGAACAGCAGCTTGCCGGACTGGAAGTAGCGGCGCCCGCCCTCGGTGTCGAGCGTGACGGCCTCCTTGGGCATCCGGGTCTTCTTGGCGTTCACCAGGAACTCGACGCCCTGCTTGGCCTGCGGAGTGTTCAGCGTGGGCTTGCCGTCTTCGCCGATGATCGAGCCGCCGGCGGCGGCGATCGCCTCGACCGCGCTGATCGTCATGCTCTCGGTCTTGTTGACCTCGGTGAAGTAGCAGTCGACGTCCTCGCCCTCGGGCAGTTTCCGCACCTTGTCGCAGGCGTCCCACATCTCGTCGTAGGTCTTCGGCGGCGCGGAGACCCCGGCCTTGCCGAGGAGGTCCTTGCGGTAGTAGAGCATCCCGGCGTCGGACGTGGACGGCACCGCGTAGAGCCGGCCCCGGTACTGCCCGGTCTTGATCGTCGCGGGCAGCATCGCCGACAGGTCGATCTTGTTCTTGGGCAGTTCGGCCAGCCAGCGGTTGGCGGCGAACTCGGCGGTCCACACGACGTCGAGGTTCAGCACCGAGTAGGCGTCCGACTTCGTCGTGGCGTTCTGGATCATCTGCTGGCGCTGGTCGTTCGGCTCGTCCGGCAGCTCGATGACGCGGACCTGCTCCTCGGGGTGGTCGGCGTTCCAGCCGTCCACCTGCTTCTGCAGGTTGCCGGACCGGTCCTTGCCGGTCACGAACGTGATCGGCCCGCGGCCCTGCAGGCTCTGCGCGCTCGTGCCGCCCTGCGAGCCGCCGCCGTCATCGCCGCCGCAGGCGGTGAGCGAGAGTGCCAGGGCCGCGCAGACGATGCCGGCGATCGGGGGGATGCGCCGCATGGTGTCCTCCTTCGCGGGACGCGTCTTGGGGAACGCCGTCCCGCCGCTCCGGGATTGGGGTGGCTGGAGCGGGACGTTAGCAACGCGTTTCAGTCTCGTAAACACCTTGCAGAAACTTTCAGCAAGTCCGTGGCCGATCTGTAACTCTTTACAGCGCCCCGCGGCCAAACCCGGTCGACAACGCCGCGACGCCTGCGCCAGGCTGCCCACGTGAACGACCCGGTGAACGACAGCGCAATCGACCTCGTCCGCGACCACACGATCCTGTCGGTCGTGACCGGGTCGCGAGCCTACGGGCTGGCGACCGGTGAAAGTGACGTCGACCGGCGCGGCGTCTACGCGGCGCCGGCCCCGCTGTACTGGGGTTTCACCAAGCCGCCCACCCATCTGGACGGCCCGCTGCCCGAGCAGTTCTCCTGGGAGCTGGAGCGGTTCTGCGAGCTGGCCCTGGGGGCCAACCCGACCGTCCTGGAGTGCCTGTGGTCGCCGCTCGTGGAGAAGGTCACGCCGATCGGCGAGGAGCTTCTCGCCGTCCGGCCCGCCTTCCTGTCCAGGCACGTGCACCGCACGTTCCTCCGCTACGCCGATGCGCAGTTCCGCAAGCTGGAAGGCGACTTGCGGAACGGCGGCGTGCCGCGCTGGAAGCACGTCATGCACATGCTGCGGCTGCTCGTCAGCGGCCTGCACCTCGTCCGGCACGGCGAGCCGCGCGTGGACGTCGGAGACCTGCGCGACCGGCTCCTCGCCGTCCGCCGGGGCGAGGTCGGCTGGGACGAGATCCAGACCTGGCGCGCCACCCTCGCCGCCGACCTGGACGAGGCCCTCGACCGCAGCCCGCTGCCCCCAGAGCCCGACCGCGCGAAGGTCGAGGAACTGCTGATCTCCGTACGACGCAGGAGCGTGGACTGGTGAACCTCCCCGAAGGCATGCTCGATTGTTTCGCGGCCGGGCACCCCTACCCCCGCGCGTTCGTCACGGTCAGCGGCGCCCACCTTTACGGATTTCCGTCGCAGGACTCCGACATCGACCTGCGCGGCGTCCATCTGCTGCCGCTCGAAGAGATCGTCGGCCTGAAGACCGGGGACGAGACCGTCACGCTCATCTGGGACCACGAGGGTGTGGAGGCCGACGCCGTCACGCACGACCTGGCCAAGTTCTGCACCCTCCTCCTGCGGCGCAACGGGTACGTCCTGGAACAGGTCATGTCGCCGCTCGTCATCACCACGTCGCCGGTGCACGATGAGCTGAAGGAACTCGTCCCGGGACTGCTCACCTTCAACCACGCGTACCACTACCTGGGTTTCGCGCGGACCCAGTGGAAGGCGTTCGAGGAGACGAACGAGCTGAAGCCGCTCCTCTACACGTTCCGGGTCCTGTTGACGGGCATCCGCCTGATGCGGACGGGCGAGGTCGAGGCCGACCTGACGCGCCTCACCGGCGACGGGCCGCCCTATCTCCCCGACCTGATCGAGGCGAAGCGCGCCGCCGAACACGGCGCCCTGCCCGGGGACGCGCCGTCCGCCGCCCGCCTCAAGGCCGACAAGGACGCGCTCACAGCCCGCCTCGAACAGGAACGCGACCGCAGTGACCTCCCAGAACATCCCGCGAACTTCCGTGCCGTGCACGACCTCGTGGTCCGCACACGCCTAGGCTGAACCCTGCGGTGCCTCCCCTCCGTGCCACTGGGATATACGGACTGTTCAACGCAACCACCTGGTGCGTCCGCCACGTACCACGGGTGACTGCGGAGCCGAGGAAGGGGAGCGATGCGGGACCAGGGCATCGACCAGAAGGACATCGCGGAGGCGGATCTCAGGACCCGGCGGGGCGTGTTCCGTGCCGTCGCGTTCCGGGACCCGGTCGACGGGCACGAGCACATGGCGCTCGTCCGGGGCGACATCCGGGGGCGGGAGAACGTGCTCGTGCGGACGCACTCCGAGTGCATGACCGGCGACATCTTCGGCGCCACGCGCTGCGAGTGCGGGGACCAGCTCGGCGCGGCGCTGGACGCGATCGTCCGCGAGGGCGCCGGTGTCCTGGTGTACCTGCGCGGGCACGAGGGACGCGGCATCGGGCTGGTGGCGAAGGTCCGCACCCACATCCTGCAGGACGACCAGGGCCTCGACACCGTGGACTCCGCCACGGCGATCGGGCTGCCGGTGGACGTCCGCGACTACGGGCCGGCGGCGCGCATCCTGCGGTATCTCGGGATCGGGTCGGTGCGGCTGATGTCGAACAACCCGGTCAAGGTGAGCGCCCTGGAGTCCTACGGCGTCGCCGTGGCGGCACGCGTGCCGCTCCTCGTCCCGGCGAGCGACGACAACGTCCGCTACCTCACCGCCAAACGCGACCGCCTCGGCCATGACCTCCCTCAGTTGGACGTCCCCGTGCTCGACGCCGCCGTTGTCGGCGAGGCACCGGTCAGCGAGGTCCGCGGATGACGCGGCCGATGGCGGTCACGCGGCCGATGAGGACCGTGCCGCCGCGCGTCTTGTACACCGCCGGGGCGCCGCGCCGCACCAGGCTGCTGCCGACCCGGAGCGTCGAGCTGGCGGCCGCGGTGGGCGTGCAGTTCGCGCTGCTGGCGGTGCTGCGGCCCGGCCTCGCGGGCGTGGCCGCGGGCGTCGTGTACGCGCTGGTGTCGTGGGGCGTCCTCAGCGCCGCGTTCCGTATGCGGCGCACGCTGGGACCCGCCGACCACGTCACGCTGGGACGCGTTGTGCTCACAGGCGGTGTCACGGCCCTGGTGGCGGGGCATCTGATGGGTGACGGACACACGTGGACGCTGGTCGCGGTCGCGTCGGTGGCGCTCGTCCTGGACGGGGTGGACGGGCAGGTCGCCCGGCGCACCGGGACGGCCTCGAAACTCGGCGCCCGGTTCGACATGGAGGTCGACGCCTTCCTCGTGCTGGTGCTGAGCGTCCAGGTCGCGTGGTCCGCCGGGGCGTGGGTGCTGGCGATCGGGGCCATGCGGTACGTGTTCGGCGCGGCCGCGTGGGCGGCGCCGTGGCTGCGCGCGGACCTGCGGCCGAGCATCGCGCGCAAGGGTGTCGCGGTGGTGCAGGGCGTGGCGCTGACGGTGGCCGCGGCGGGCGTCGTCCCGTACGGGGGCGTGCTCGTGGCGGCGGCGCTCGCGCTGCTGGTGTGGTCGTTCGGACGGGACGTCGCGTGGCTGTTCACGCGGCGGCACGCCGGCCGGCCGGGGAGCCCGCGGTGCCGGGGAGGCCGGGGCGGCCGGGGGAGTCGGGGGAGGAGCACGGATGGAGCGCGAAGCCCGCGCCTTCTGGATCCCGTCGCCCGGTAAGGGGGAGATCCGCGACGTCCTCCTGCCGGAGCCGGGGCCGGGTGAGGTGGTGGTCCGGACGGTCTGCTCGGGGGTGAGCCGGGGGACGGAGTCGATCGTCTTCCGCGGCGGCGTCCCCCCGAACCAGCACGCGATCATGCGGGCGCCGTTCCAGGACGGGACGTTCCCGGGCCCGGTCAAGTACGGGTACCTGAACGTCGGCGTGGTCGAGCACGGCCCGTCCGGTCTGGCCGGGCGCCACGTGTTCTGCCTCTACCCGCACCAGACCCGGTACGTCGTCCCGGCGGGCGCGGTCTGCCCGATCCCGGACGGGGTGCCGCCGGAGCGCGCCGTCCTGGCCGGGACGGTGGAGACCGCCGTGAACGCGCTGTGGGACGCGGCGCCGCTGATCGGCGACCGCGTCGCCGTGGTCGGCGCCGGGATGGTCGGCTGCTCGGTCGCCGGGGTCCTCGCGGGGTTCCCGGGCGCCGACGTCCAGCTGGTCGACACCGACCCGTCCCGCGCGGGCGTCGCGCGGGCGCTCGGCGTCCGGTTCGCCCTCCCGGACGAGGCCGAGAGCGGCTGCGACCTGGTGGTCCATGCCAGCGCCACCGAGGCGGGGCTGGCCCGGTCGCTGGAACTGCTCGCGCCGGACGGGCAGGTCGTGGAGCTGAGCTGGTACGGCGACCGGCGGGTCAGCGTCCCGCTGGGCGAGTTCTTCCACTCGCGGCGGCTGACCGTCCGGGGCAGCCAGGTCGGGGCGGTGCCGCCCGCCCTCCGGGCGCGGCGGAGCTTCGCCGACCGGCTGGCGCTGGCGCTGCGGCTGCTCGCGAACCCGGCGTTCGACGCGCTGATCACCGGCGAGAGCGCCTTCGGCGACCTGCCGCGGGTCATGCCGCGCCTGGCGAGCGGTGAACTTCCGGCCCTCTGCCACCGAATCACCTACTGAGTCCTTTTGAACCCGACCGCATGGAGGACGACCTTGTTCGGCATCACCGTCCGCGACCACGTCATGATCGCCCACAGTTTCCGCGGCGAGGTCTTCGGGCCGGCGCAGCGGCTGCACGGCGCGACGTACGTGGTGGACGCGACGTTCCGCCGGGGCGATCTCGACCCCGACGGCCTCGTCGTCGACATCGGGCTCGCCACCCGCGAGCTGGCCGGGGTCCTGGGCGGGCTGAACTACCGCAACCTGGACGACGAGCCGGACTTCACGGGCGTCAACACCTCGACGGAGTTCCTCGCCAAGGTCATCGCCGACCGGCTCGCCGAACGGGTCCACGCGGGCGCGCTCGGCGAGAACGCGCGCGGCCTGTCCGGCATCAAGGTGACGCTGCACGAGTCGCACGTCGCGTGGGCCGACTACGAGCGTGCGCTATGAGCGGTCACGAGATCTGCTTCGTCGTCCCCGGCGACATCGACGACGCCGACGTGCCGAGCGGCGGCAACCACTACGACCGGCGGCTGTGCGACGCGCTGACGGCGTCGGGCCGCACCGTCCGGGAACTGCCGATGCCGGGGGCGTGGCCGCGTCCCGACGCCGCCGCCCGGACGGGGCTCGCGCGGTCGCTCGCCGCGCTGCCGGACGGCGCCGTCGTCCTGCTGGACGGCCTGGTGGCGTGCGGCGTCCCCGAGATCGTCGTCCCGGAGGCGGGCCGGCTGAGGCTCGCCGTCCTCGTCCACCTCCCGCTGGCGGACGAACCCGGGCAGGACGACCTGAACGCGGGCGAGCGCAAGGTGCTGGAGGCGGCCGGGGCCGTCGTGGCGACCAGCCCGTGGGCCAAGGAGCACCTCATCGCCCACCACGGCCTCGTGGCGTCCCGCGTCCACGCCGTCACCCCCGGGACCGATCCCGCGTCGCTCGCGACCGGCACCGACGGGACGACCCGCCTGCTGTGCGTGGCGTCGGTGACGCCGCGCAAGGGCCACGACGTCCTCGTCGAGGCCCTCGCCGCCCTCGCGCACCTGCCGTGGCACTGCGAGTTCGTCGGCCCGCTGCGCCGCGACCCCGAGTACGTGACGCGCGTGCACCGCCTGATCGCCCGGCATCGGCTCGGCGACCGCGTCCACCTGGAGGGGCCGCTGACGGGCAAACGGCTCGACGACGCCTATGCCGGCGCGGACCTCCTCGTCCTCGCGTCCCGCGCCGAGACGTACGGGATGGTCGTGACCGAGGCCCTCGCGCGCGGCGTTCCCGTCGTCGCGACGTCGGTGGACGGCGTCCCCGACACGCTCGGCTGGGACCCGGCGGGCAACGTTCCGGGGCTCCTCGTCCCCCCTGACGATCCCGCGGCGCTGGCCACGGCGCTGCGCCGCTGGCTGGTGGAACCCGAACTGCGGGGCCGGCTGCGCGCCGCCGCCCGGCAGCGCCGCGGCATGCTGCCCGGCTGGGACGACACCGCCCGCCGCATGGCCACCGTCCTGTCCCGCCTGCGCAGGGAGACCCGATGAGTTACGAGCCCGCATGGCTGGCGCTGCGGGAGGGCGCCGACGCCGCCGCCCGCGCCTCCGACCTGCTCGACCCGCTCCGGGACGCGCTCCCGCCGGGTGAGCCGCTGGTCATCTGGGACCTCGGCTGCGGCACCGGCTCCCTGGGACGCTGGCTGTCGGGCCGGCTGCGCGGACCGCAGCACTGGATCCTGCACGACCACGATCCCCGGCTGCTCGACCGCGCCCGCGACAACGTCTACGTCACCGCGGACGGGCTGCCCGCGACGATCGAGACCCGCAAGGGCGACATCGCCTCGCTGCGCGCGTCCGATCTCGTCGGCGCGTCCCTCGTCACCGCGTCGGCGCTGCTGGACGTGCTGACCGCCGCCGAGGTCGAGGCCATCGCCGCCGCGGCGGCCTGCCCGGCGCTGCTGACTCTGTCGGTCGTCGGACGCGTCAGGCTGTCCCCGCCGAACCCGCTCGACGCCGAGATCGCCGCCGCGTTCGACGCCCACCAGCGCCGCGGCGGCCTCCTCGGGCCGGACGCCGTCACCGCCGCGACCGCGGCGTTCGGGCGGCGCGGCGCGCAGGTCAGGACGCGCCCGAGCCCGTGGCGGCTCGGCCCCGCCCAGGCCGCGCTGACCGCCGAATGGCTGCGCGGCTGGGTCGCGGCCGCCACCGAGCATCGTCCCGGCCTCGGCCGGGCCGCCGAAGGCTACCTGCGGCGGCGGCTCGCCGAATGCGCCGCCGGCGGGCTCACCGTCGAGATCCACCACGTCGACCTGCTCGCTCTCCCCGGGGGTTCCGTGTGATGAGGTCCTGGGTGACGAAGCTCTGGCCCTGGCTGCGCCTGCTCACCGGGCTGGGCATCCTCGCCGGGCTCCTGTGGTGGCACAGCACGGACGCGTTCGTGGACGCGTTCCAGGCCATCGACGCCCGGTCCGTCGTGATCGCCCTCGCGATCGGGCTGCTGACGACCGTGCTCAGCGCGGCCCGGTGGTGCCTCGTCGCCCGGCGTCTCGGCCTGCGGCTGCCCATGGCGGAGGCCGTCTCGAACTACTACAAGGCGCAGTTCCTCAACGCGGTCCTGCCCGCGGGTGTTCTCGGCGACGTCCACCGCGCGGTGACCCACGGTCACCGGTCCGGTGACGTCGGCCGCGGCGTGCGGGCCGTGTTCCTCGAACGGGTGACGGGCCAGATCGTCCCGGTCGTCGTGGGCGTCGCCGTCCTGTTCACCCAGCCGGCCGTGCTGTCGGCCATGGCGCCGGTGATGACCCCCGCCCTGGTCGCGATCGCGGTCGCCTTGAGCGTCCTGCTCGTCCTGGCCCGCTGGCGTCACCGGGCGTTGTCGGCCATGGCCGCCGACGCGCGCGCCGTCCTCGACATCTGGCCCCCCATCGTGGTCCTGTCCGTCACCGCCCTGGCCGGGCACCTGACCCTGTTCGTGGTCGCCGCCCGCCTCGTCGGCGCGACGGCGCCGCTCGGCACCCTGGTGCCGCTGCTCCTGCTGGCGCTCCTGGTGATGGTGCTGCCGGTGAACGTCGGCGGCTGGGGCCCCCGCGAGGCCGTCCTCGCCGTCGCGTTCGGTGCTGCCGGGCTCGGGTCAGCGCAGGGCCTCACCGTCTCCGTCGTGTACGGGGTGCTCACGTTCGTCGCGTGCCTGCCCGGCGCCGCGACCCTGCTGCTGAAGCGCCGCGAGGCAGTCCCCGAAAGCCGCGACCAGGCTCCGCAGAGCGTCCCGGCCCTTGCCGGCGTCGGCCAGTGACGGCCGCCCGATGACGCCCGACGCGGTGTAGGGGGCCATCCCGGCCGTCAGCAGATGCCGCCGGTCGCCGGCCAGGTGATCGGCGGTCTCGTACCCGTCCCGGACGAGTTCCGGGTGGGCGTGCAGCAGGATCGACGTCTCCAGCTCCCCGGCGTGCATGTCAGCGTCGTTCGACGTCTCGACGCCCGCCGCCGTCCGCGCCTCGGCCCACTCGTCCGGGCCGGGGAACAGCGCCATGTCGCCGTGCGCCTCCTGGACGACGTTGCCCAGCACGTAGTTGCCGCCGTGCCCGTTCACCAGCACCAGCTTCGGCACCCCGGACCTGCGCAGCGACTCGGCGACGTCCCGCACCACCGCGTGCAGGGTCGCCGCCGAGATGCTCACCGTCCCGGGCCAGGCGGCGTGCTCGTGCGAGCAGGAGATCGTCACGGGCGGGAGCGTCCGCACCGGGTGGGCCTTCGCGATCTCCCGCGCGACCGTGCAGGCGATCACCGTGTCCGTCGCGAGCGGCAGGAAGGGGCCGTGCTGCTCGTGGCTCCCGATCGGCAGGACCGCTACGGGGACGTCCGGTTCCTCGGAACTCGTGTGCATCGGCAACATGCCCACAACTGTGCCGCACCCGCCCGGGACCGGGCGGGCTCAGCCGTCGAGCAGTTCGCGGACGAGGACGCCGACCTGGTCGGTCTCGGTGAGGAAGCCGTCGTGGCCGCTGCGCGACTCGATCACCCGCAGCCCGTCCGCGCCCGGGATCCCGGACGCCAGCTCGGCCTGCTGGGACAGGGGGTAGAGCCGGTCGGAGTCGACGCCGGCCACCAGCGTCCGTGCCGTCACCCGGCGCAGCGCGGCGGCCGTGCCGCCCCGGCCGCGGCCGGCGTCGTGGCCGTTCATCGCCTCGGTGAGCACCACGTAGCTGCCCGCGTCGAAGCGTCCCACCAGCTTGCCGGCGTGGTGGTCGAGGTAGGACTCCACCTGGTAGCGCCCGGACCGCCACGGATGCTCGCCGTCCTGCGGGCGGCGGCCGAAGCGGGACTGCAGCTCCGGCTCGCTGCGGTAGGTGATGTGGGCGAGCCGGCGGGCCGTGCCCAGCCCGGCGTGCGGGCCCTGCCCCGGGGCGGCGTCGTAGTAGTCGCCGCCGCGCCAGCCCGGGTCGGCGCGGATGGCGTGCAGCTGCACGGCGGCCATGGCGATCTGCTCGGCGCTCGCCGCCGCCGTGGTGGCGAGCAGCAGCAGCGCCGCGGTGCGCTCCGGATACGACACCGCCCACTCCAGGGCCCGCATCCCGCCCATCGACCCGCCGGTCACCAGCGCCCAGCGGTCGATCCCCAGCGCGTCGGCCAGCTGCGCCTCGGCGG
Source organism: Spirillospora sp. NPDC048819 (assembly GCF_040650055.1). Taxonomy (NCBI): domain Bacteria; kingdom Bacillati; phylum Actinomycetota; class Actinomycetes; order Streptosporangiales; family Thermomonosporaceae; genus Spirillospora; species Spirillospora sp. NPDC048819. The sequence continues at coordinate 57,635 of NZ_JBEZGN010000046.1, forward strand.
TCACCATGTCGCGCTGCGTCACGTACGGGAAGGACCCTCCCCAGCGCCTCCCGTCCGGCCGGCGCGAGGACGGCCCGGTGCTGCCCTGGCAGCCGCCCAGCACGTTGGGGACGACGATGAACCAGCGGTCGGTGTCCAGGGGACGGCCGGGGCCGACGAGGCCGTCCCACCAGCCGGGCGTGGGATGCCCCGGCTCGATCGGCCCGGCGATGTGGCCGTCCCCGGTCAGCGCGTGCAGCACCAGCACGGCGTTGGAGGCGTCGGGGGCGAGCCGACCCCACGTCTCGTACGCGAGCCGCACCTCGGGCAGGCTGCCGCCGGCCTCCAGCGGCAGCGGCCGGTCGAGGGTCACCCACCGCCGGCGCCCGGGCGGGTCCCCCTCCCGCCAGGCTCCGGAGACCGGCGGGAGGGAGAGTGACGCGGTCCCGGTATCGGCGGTCAGGGCGCGCCCTTCGCCGCGCGGAAGCCGGCCTCCAGGTCGGCCTTGAGGTCGTCGACGCTCTCGATGCCGACCGACAGCCGCACCAGGCCGGGGGTGACGCCGGCGGCGGCGTGCTCCTCCGGCGTGAGCTGGCTGTGCGTGGTGGACGCCGGGTGGATGATCAGGCTGCGCACGTCCCCGATGTTGGCCAGGTGGCTGAACAGCTGGACGCCCTCCACGAAGCGCCGCCCCGCCTCGATCCCGTCGCGCAGCTCGAAGCACAGCACCGCGCCCGCGCCGCGCGGCATGTAGCGCCCGGCGGCCTCATGCCACGGGCTGGACGGCAGCCCCGGGTAGTGGACGGCCGACACCTCCTCGTGCTGCTCCAGCCACTCCGCGAGCGCCTGCGCGTTGGCCGAGTGGCGCTCCATCCGCAGGCTGAGCGTCTCCACCCCTTGCAGGAGCAGGAACGCCGAGTGCGGGGCGATGGCCGGGCCGAGGTCGCGCAGCAGCTGCACCCGCATCTTGACGCCGTACGCGCCCGGGCCCAGCGCCGGCCAGTACCGCAGCCCGTTGTAGCTGGGGTCGGGCTCGTTGAAGTCGGGGAACCGCTCGGGCTCCGCCCCGAAGTCGAACGTGCCGCCGTCGACCACCACGCCCGCGATGGTGGTGCCGTGCCCGCCGAGGAACTTGGTCGCCGAGTGCACCACGATGTCGGCGCCGTGCTCGATCGGGCGCACCAGGTACGGGGTCGCGACCGTGTTGTCGACGATCAGCGGCACGCCCGCCGCGTGCGCGACGTCGGCGACGCCGCGGATGTCCAGCACGTTGCCCTGCGGGTTGCCGAAGCTCTCGGCGAACAGCGCCTTGGTGTTCGGCCGGATCGCGGCCCGCCAGGCGCCGAGGTCGTCGGGGTCGTCCACGAAGGAGACCTCGATGCCGAACTTCGGCATGGTGTGCCGGAACAGGTTGTGCGTCCCGCCGTAGATCGTGGAGCTGGAGACGATGTGGTCGCCGGCCCGCGCCAGGTTCCAGATCGCCATCGACTCCGCGGCCTGCCCGGAGGCGACCGCCAGAGCGCCGACCCCGCCCTCCAGCGCCGCGACGCGCTTCTCGAAGGCGTCCTGCGTCGGGTTCATGATGCGGGTGTAGATGTTGCCGGCCTCGGCGAGCGAGAACAGGTTCGCGGCGTGCTCGGTGTCGCGGAAGACGTAGGAGGTCGTCTGGTAGATGGGCACGGCCCGCGCGCCGGTGGCCGGGTCCGGCTCGGTGCCGGAATGCACCTGCCTGGTCTCGAACGACCAGCCGGACTCGGCGGACGGGGCGGGGTCGGCGTGCTCACTCATGGCTCTCCTCGGGCTGGGGCGGGGCGGTGCAGGTGGGCTTCTGCGGAACCGGCGCGATCACGGCCGTGCGGGAGGCGCGGGGCACGCGCACGCGGGACGGTGCCGGGCGTGCGCGGTGCGGAAGGCGGCCGGGTTCACGTGACGGCGCCGGGCTGGGCGGCGTCAGATCATCGCGCGGCAACAGCTGCTGCTGGTGACGCGCCCGTAGTCGACGTGCCGGCGGGCCACAAGCAAGGTCATTGCCGCAGTTTACCCTGGTCACGGCCTTGCTTATGAGTAACGTACGTCACAAATTGCTTTTTTGTGTCGTTCCCGGTCGCTTTTTGGCCTTTCGAGCGCGGTCCGCGCGCGGTCAGGCGGGCACGAGATCGTCCCGGGCGGGGGCGTCCCCACCCGCTGCGCGTTCGCGATCTCCGCCGCGTTCGCGCAGGTGGCCGGCGTCCCCGTCGGCGGCGGCGAGAACGGGCCGCGGCGCTCGCGGCGTCGGCCCGCCGGGACGTCCGGAGATTCGCAGCGCCTGGACGCCCGCGGCGAGGACTTCGCCCTGCCGCACCCGCTCGCCGGCCGAGACCAGCGCCATCGCGCACACCAGCAGGGCGGCCGCGACGAGCCCGTCCGTCCAGTAGTGGTTCGCCGTCACGACCACCACGAGCACCGTGACCGGCGCGTGCATGGCGACGACCCACCGCCACCGGCTCCGCGACACCCGCACCACCGTGACCGCGACGAGAATCGCCCACCCGATGTGCAGGGAGGGCATCGCCGCGTACTGGTTGGCGATCCCGCCGGCCTCCGGCGGATACGCGGACGGCCCCACGGTCAGCATCGTGTCGACGGCGCCGATGTGCGCCAGCCGCGGCGGCGCCAAGGGGAACAGCACGTGCACCACCAGCCCGGCCGCCGTCAGCGCCACCAACTGGTTCCGCACCCTGCCGTAGGACGACCGGTGCCGCACATAGAGCCAGACCAGCAGCAGCGCCGTCCCGGGAAAGTGCATGCCCACGTAATACACATTCGCCAGGAACGCCGTCTGGTCCCATCCGAGGGCCCACTGCTGGAAATGCACTTCGCTCGGCAGCCATGACCGCTGGAACTCCCACAGCCGCGCCGCGTTCGCCATCGCCTCGGCGGGACCGTGGTCGAACAGCGCCCGCCCCCACTTGTAGAACGCGAACAGGACCGCCAGCAGCCCCGCCTCGGTGACCAGTGGCCGCATCCGGCCCCGCATCACTTCGCCGCTCGCCATCGGTGTCCTCCCCGTGCGGTCATCTCCGTCCAATCACAACCTTCGCGTCCGACACTTTCCGGGTCACTGGTCCCAGCCACCCGGTCGCCGGAGGGAAGGCCCCTCGCCGGGGGTGGAGTTAACCCCACCCCTCCCGTAGATTCCGCCACATGATCACTGGCGAATGGCTCAACCCGCCCCCGGCCGCCGAGAACGACGGATCGGACCTCGTCGTCACCGCCGGGAAGGGCAGCGACTTCTGGCGGACGACGTCCTACGGCTACAACCGCGACAGCGGCCACGCATTCCTGGCGCCGCTCGGCCCCGAGGCCGCCATCGAGGTCTCCTTCATCGCCGACTACGACCACCAGTTCGATCAAGCCGGCCTCCTGCTCCGCCTGGACGAGACCACCTGGATCAAGGCGGGCGCCGAGTACTGCGACGGCGAACTGCAGCTCGGCGCGGTCGTCACCCGCGACGTCTCCGACTGGTCGTCGGCCCCCGTCCCCTGGACCGGCCGGGAGGTCACCCTCCGCGCCAGCCGCAGCGGCGACGCCGTGACCATCCGCGCCCGCGCCGGCGACGACCCCTGGCACCTGATCCGACTGGCCCCCTTCCCGGCGGACGTCCCCGCCACGGCGGGCCCCTACTGCTGTGCCCCCGAGCGCGACGGCCTGACCGTGCGCTTCACCCGCGTCTCCATCGGCGAGCCCGACGACGCCCTCCACGCCTGACCTCTGTACCCGAGCACTTACTTGCTAGTACCCTCTCGCGGGACGACGGGCGAGAGGGGCGGGCGATGCCGATCACACCGACGGTGGAGGAACGCGCCGGCTGCGGACGCGGGGCACGGGTGACCGCCAGGCTGATGCGGCGGTTCGTGCGGCCCCTGGTCGCCCGGCTGCCGTGGACCCCGTTCACGCTGCGCTTCGCCCCGCTCCTCGACCTCGGCGCGGCGCTCTTGGTGCCTCCGCGCGGCACCAAGGTCACCAAGGTCACGGGCATCGGCTGTGCCGCCGAGTGGGTCCGGGGCCGCGGCGTGCCCGCCGACTCGCGGAAGGCGATCCTCTACTTCCACGGCGGCGGGTTCGTCTCCTGCGGCCTGCGCACCCACCGCCGGATGATCGCCCGGATCTCCCAGGCGGCGGGCATGCCGGTGCTGTCGGTCGCCTACCGGATGCAGCCCAAGGTCACCATCCGGACGTCCATCGGCGACTGCGTGGACGCCTACCGCCGGCTCCTCGACGAGGGCTACGAGGCCGACGGCATCGTGATCGGCGGCGACTCCGCGGGCGGCTACCTCGCCTTCATGGCGCCCCTGTACGCCCTCCGCGACGGACTGCCCCGCCCCGCCGGCATCGTCGCCCTGTCGCCCCTCACCGAACTGGACATCACCAACAAGATCGCGCACGCCAACGCCGCGCTCGACCCGTTCATCCCCGCCCCGCGCCTGTGGGACATGGTCCACGCCTGCTTCCCGGACGCGGATCTGACCGACCCGTGGCTGTGCCCCGTGGACGCCGACCTCACCGGCCTCCCGCCCACGCTCATCCAGGCCGGCTCGATCGAGGTGCTCCGCGCCGACGCCGAGCTGATGGCCGAGCGTCTCGGCGCCGCGGACGTGCCCTGCACCCTGCAGATCTGGGAAGGGCAGGCGCACGTCTTCCAGGTCTTCGCCGACATCTCCCGCGAGGGCTTCGCCGCCATCAGGGAGATCGGCGGCTTCGCCCGACGCGCCACCGCCGAGCCCGCCCGCCAAGAGGCGGCCTGAGTCAGCGCGGCAGCCGCTCCGCCGTCGACACGTGCATGGCCACGGACAGCTCGACGGCCTGGTCGACGACCGCGTCGAGGTCGTGTCCCAGCCGCCCGTCCGCCCACTGCTGCGCGAGCTCGGTCATGGCGCCGGTGAACATGGTCGCCGCGATGACGACCGGAAGCTCGGACCCGGCACGCCCCAGCTCGACGCTGCCCATCGCGACGAGCCCCTCCAGCAGCGCCGTCTGCGCGGCCCGCCGCCGGGCGGCCAGCACCTCGTTGCCCCGCGCCTCGGTGAACAGGACGCGTCCCCGCCGCGGGTCGTCGGTGATGAAGCGCAGCACGGCGCGGATGCCGGCGCGGGTCCGGGTCTCCGGATCAGGGCCCGCCTCGTCCAGCGACCTGGCGAGGACGTCCCCGAGCGCCGCCGCCTGCTGGTCGTAGACGGCGGCGAGCAGATCATCGGTGCCGGCGAAGTTCTCGTAGAAGTACCGGGTGTGCAGTTCGGCCCGCCGGCACACCGCCCGCACGGTCAGGGCGCCCTCACCCTGCTCCCCGAACAGCGCGAACGCGGCCCGCACGAGCATCTCGCGCCGCTCGTCCTTCCGCCTGGCCACGGGCACTCCCGCCCACCGCGTGGACGCCGCCGTCCGGCCGCTCGCCATGGCGCTCACCCTAGCAAGTCTGGACACGGGCGTAACCAATCACTTATTCTGGCTACAGTCGTAGCCAGAAGTAGGAGTGCCGGATGCCCCCCAAGAACAACCCCATCGCCAGACGGTTCGAGCAGGCCTTCGACGCCGACATCCGGTCGAAGTTCTTCAAGGGCCTCGACTTCGCCGGCCCGCAGGGCGACCCCGGCTGGTTCGGCCCCGGCAGCGCCGTCTGGCACGTCCACTCCCACCTGCCGACCCTGATCCTCGGCCTCGTCAGCGCCGCCTACATCGAGGGCCTCGACCCGAGCATCAGCTGGATGGCCTACGACCATTCCCGCCTGGTCGAACGCGCCGACGGCATCCCCACCGGGAACGTCGACCCCACAGGCGGCGCGGTCCGCCTCGGGCACTCCATCTCGTTCTTCATCGGAACCGCCTACGGCTCCACCCCGACCGCGGAGAAGCTCGCCCGCACCGTCCGGGCCATGCACCACACCATCAAGGGCACCCGCCCCGACGGCCTCGCCTACGACGCCGACGACCCCGAATGGCTCCGCTGGAACTACGCCACGGTCGTCTGGGGCCTGGCCACCGCGCACGAGCGCTACAACCGCCGCCCCCTGCACGACATCGACCGCTACTACCGCGAGTTCGTCCGCGTCGGCGAGGCCCTCGGCGGCACCGACCTCCCCGCCACCAAGGCCGAGACCGCCGAATGCCTGGAGTCCTACCTGCCCCGCTTGGCCCTGACCCCCATCAAGGCGTTCGCCACCGGCCCCAACCTCCGCCACAGCAAGGCCAAGCCCTGGGAGCCGGGCAGCGAGTTCATGGACTGGGCGGCCCGCGACATGCTCCCGCGCTGGGCCCAGAAGCTCGCCCTCTACCAGCCGCCCAACCCGGTCACCCTCCGCGTCCGCCGCACGTCCCTCTGGCTGGCCCTTAACGGTCTGCACGACGCGACCGGCCCCCTCCCGGAATTCCGCCAGGCCCAGGTCCGAGCCGCCGGCAAGAAGCCGAGCCCCTTCATCTCCACCGCCCCCACCGCCCCCGACCCGATCCTGACCCGCGAAGAGATCGAGGCCACCGCGTGAGGCCCCGCGTCAGCCGGTGCGCCGAGCACGGACCAGACCGAGCCCACCGAGAGCCGCGCTGATCAACCCCACCCCCACGGCCACGATCGCCCCGCCCAGCCCGTTGCCGGTGCCGAGTCCGTCGTCGGCGGTGGCCGCGACCAGCCCGCCGACGGCCATGCCGACGAGCCCGGCCACCAGGGCCACGACGGCGCCGTTCCGCCCGCCGCGCGCCAGCACCAGCCCGCCGGCGACCACGCCGATCAGTCCGGTCAACGCGGCCGCGGTGGACCCGAGCCGCCCGGCGCTCATGGAGTAGGCATCGGCGGCGGCGAGGAGGTAATGGACGGACATGGCGTGCTCCTTCTCGAAGGACTGGACGTCGTCCGATGATGTCCGCCGCTCCCGCCGCCGGTCGTCCCCCGAGCGCAGACATTCCACGCTGCCACCGCCACCGCAGAACCCGCAAAACTACCGCCCCCGCGGTAGCCGCCCAGTAGGCGTGGCGGTGCCGCGAGTACCGGGAGATGCCTGCGACGGCCGCACCGCAGTGCGCCGAACTCAGCTCGTGCGCAAGGCCATGACGATCGCGACGGCCTCGTCCAGCAACTCGATGGGGCAGCCCCAGTAGTCGTAGATTCCGCCGCGGGCACGGTTGGTGCCGCAGATGACGAATACACCGGTGCCCAGTTCGGTCTTCAGACGGCCGGCCAGCCATCCGACGAAGCCACTGTTGTCCAGATCGGCCGGGAAGTGGAAGGAGAAGATCCCGAATCGTTCGACATCCCGATGCTCGGGGGCGAGCCGGACCAGCCGGCTCCAGCTTTCGCCGTCCCCGACCACTGCCAGTGTGTCGCCGGTCAGCGCCGGCGGCCGGTCTGCGGGAGACTCCTCGAAGCACCAGACACCGTCATGCACGACAAGGTCGGCCAGGGCGATCACGCGACGCAGGCGTGACTCCGTCTGCTGCGGACTCTCCACGCTGATACTGACCATGACGAGGTCTCCCGATTCCTGCCGCAGGGATCCGCTCCGGGGATCACTTGGGGCGAACGTCCCAGACCAACCGCGGCGCCTGGACATATTGACGATCACCACAACCCCGTCATGCGCCCCATGATTTCGTCCCCGGCATGCCGAGTCCTGATCGGGCAGGGACCGGGGACACCGGACCAGGTACGTCGGCAGAGGTCGCCGGCCAGCTGGGTCGAGGCCGGCCATGCGTGGCCCCTTGGTCCGCCCTGATCAGGTGCGCCTCCGGCGGCGGAGGGAGCGGCGAAGGATGGGTGCCACGGCCAAGGTCGCCGCTGCTGCACCGAAGAGAAGCGCCCTGGCCCGGCGACGAGGGCGGGTGCGTTCGGGAGGAGGGGCGGGGGCCCGCCGGTATTCCTCGTCCAGAATTTGATGGAACCGGCGGGCTCGTTTCGTCTCTGAGGTGCTTATGCGTGTTTGGCGGGCCTCCCCCCAGTAGGCGCGTCCGGGACGGCCGCTGAACATCTCCCGGGAGATGGCCCGGAGGCGCGTTTCCGGAAGTGCCTTCGTCTCGAAGGACATCTGCCACTCGGAGATGATCATGTTGATGTACATGAGTTGGCGTCGAGCCTTGCGGTCCTCGTCTGCCGGTACCGGCCCCCATGCCTCGTCGAGGTCAGGGTCGTCCATGGCCATCTTGAGCAATTCGGCTATCGCGATGCGCCGCGCCTCCTCACGTGCGATCTTCGTCTCGCGCGCCTGGAAGACGAGGGTGATCACGATGCCGACCAGCGCAATGGCGGCCACAAGTGCCGATGCTGCGCCGTAGGTCTGGCCTATGAAGCTCAACCGCTCCCAGCGAGTGGTCGGTCCGTCGAAGGCGCGCAAGGCCCACGGAGAAGCACCGATGAGGCCAATGGCCACAAGGGTGATGAGGATGAGGCTGAGTGTTCTCAGCCTTCTACGACCCATACGCACGGCAGGCATCTATGAACAATAGATCAAACCGCCGGTGCGGGCAGTGGGGCCACTTCTCGCTCGAAGAAGTCGAGCAGGGGCTCTCCCTTGGCGAACAAGCGGATGATGTCGGCCGCCGCTGAGTGGATCACATACGGCGTGTTGATGCGTTTGGCTCCACAGGGCGTCCAGTCCGGCAGGTAGCGGACCTCGTAGAGGACGCGCCTGTCAATGATCACGACCTCGGGCAGTTGGCCTCGGGTCTCGAGTGCGGAGAGTTCGTCGGCCGGTAGCACGCTCAGCTCGAAGCCTTCTTCCGCCAGCATGCGCAGCGCGTACAGCTCCCACTGAACATAAGGCGTCATTGGACGCTCGACTACGCGGACACGTCGGATCTTTAAGCCCTGCCGCTTGTTGTTGCGGGCCTCTGTGCGGACGGCCTCTCGATCTTCCTCCAATAGTTCCAGAGCACTCTTCCAGTCGCCGGAAGCGAACGCCTGCCAGCTGGGATCATCCAACTCACGGAAGACCTGAGAGCGTTCGAGCTTCAAGATCACGCCACTCAGACCCTCGACCTGACGAGCGAAGTCGCTGTGGTAGGCCGAGTGGTCCAGCAGGTCGCCACGGATAGTGGGGATCTGGTTAAGCATCTCGGATGTCCGGTTTGGCGGCTGCGAGCAGGCGCCCTGAGATGATCACGAGACGCTCATCGGAGCCGATCCTCACGCCTGGAGGAAGCCGGTCACTGTACGAAACGGTGGCATCGCGGCCGATGACGGCGATGTCTCCGTTGTCCAGTTCCCAGATCTCTGGGCAGTCCTGAGTGGTGCGGCTGTCCCCGATTTCGGCGGCCGTCTTGCCCAGCCTTCGATGGAACCCGGCGTCATGATCGGCTTCCCATGGCCTGGTCATGATGTTGCTCACTTCCGCTCGCTGGTGCTAGCAGAAATTTTCTCACCAGGTCGCCAAGGCGACAAGCTGTGTCCAAAACGTCCATTCAGGACTGAATTGTGCACATGCGAATCAATAAGCCCTCTCGCTGGTGTGCACGTGAAATAGCGATCAGCGTCCTTTGCTGGTCAGGACGCCCGTGCATGCTGGGCGCCGCTTGGGTGACCCCTGACGGTTTCCGGACGCACCCGAGGTTCAATGCCGTGTGAGGGATCGTCCACTTTCGGCCAATTTGAGGTGCCCGGCGATCGAGCTGTGGTGTGAGGTGATGCCCGATCTTCAAAGGTCGCCATCGCTCGATGAACGTGCAAGGAGCTCGGCGGGGGGCGACCGAAGCGCATGCGCGCTGGTCGGGCCCTCGGCAGTCACCACGCGGGGTACTTGCACCTGGGGACCTGCCGTCATTGGCGAGACGGCAGGGCGGGACAGGTGGCTCTATGACGTCGAATCGAGCCTTCCTTCTTTCGTCACCGCGAGGCGGATCTGCGGCCCTCCCCTGGGGCAGCGCGGCGAGTCCAGGGGCGGCACCATCTCGGGCGTCGCGGTGATCTCTCCCCGGTAGACCCGCTGGCCAGACGAGGACCGCAACTCCACCTGGACACGCGTGCGGACGCGATCGAACTCCTGAAACCAGGCGAGCGCGCGTTTCCCGCCTGCGTGGTCGTCCAGCCGCACCGAGCGAGTCCGGCAGCGCTGCCCCTGGCACTGAGGCATTTCCAACTTCATGCGGCCTGGTGGTGAAGGGTGAGGATGGCTTGGACGATGGCGGTCAGGCGGGACGGTGAGCAGCGGGCCTTACGC